>JACZXZ010000020.1 GCA_022571365.1 Pseudomonadota bacterium
CGGGAAATCCGCCTCGAGCCTAACTCCGGCGTCATGTCGTGATAGAGAACTTCGCGGCGCCGCCCGGACGCGCGGCTCGATCTCCTCCTTGAGTCGCGGGTCGACGGCGAGGTGGTGAGGCTGGTGCCCTTGGCGGGCGAAGATGGCGCGCGGTGGCGCCCCTCCGCGCAAGGCCCCGTTCTCATCCGGGTGGGCCATGGTCATGGTCCCGCTTTAGGCTTATATGGTATGGACAGACTGGGTCCATGAGGTTCCGCGCCATGTTGGAAGCCCCCGCAAAGCCTCGCAAGCGCGGCCATCCCGGCGCCGGCAGAAGGCGGATGGTGTCCCATCCCAAGGGACGCCAGGTCGACCCCGGGGCCCTGGCCGAAATCCAGGAGCTGCTGGGCGACCGGCCGCGGCGGCGCGACCTCCTGATCGAGCATCTCCACCTGATCCAGGACAGCTATCACTGCCTTTCCGCGGCCCATCTGGCCGCGCTCGCCCACGAGATGCGTCTGGCGCTGGCCGAGGTTTACGAGGTGGCCTCGTTCTACGCCCACTTCGACATCGTCAAGGAGGACGAGAGCCCGCCGCCGGCGCTCACGGTGCGGGTGTGCGACAGCCTGACCTGCGAGATGATGGGCGCCGGGCGGCTCATGAAGGAGCTGAGCCAGGCGTTCGACGGGGCGGTGCGGGTCGTCCGCGCCCCGTGCATGGGCCGCTGCGACACCGCCCCGGTGGCCGAGGTCGGGCACTACCACGTGGACGGCGCGACCACATCGGGCGTGCGCGAGGCCGTCGAGGAAGGGCGGACCGAGCCGGCCATCCCGGCCTATGTCTCTTTCGACGACTACCTCGAGGGCGGGGGCTACCGGTTGCTCAAGGACTGCTGCTCCGGCAAGCGCGCCATCGAGGAGGTGATCGTCGCCATGGAGGCCTCGGGTCTCAAGGGACTGGGCGGCGCCGGCTTCCCGGCCGGCCGCAAATGGCGCTTCGTCCTCAAGGAGCCCAAGCCGCGGCTGGTGGCGATCAACGCCGACGAGGGCGAGCCCGGCACCTTCAAGGACCGCCATTACATGGAGACCGACCCGCACCGGATGCTGGAGGGCACGCTCATCGCGGCCCGCGCGGTCGAGGCCGAGGAGATCTATATCTACCTGCGCGACGAATATCCCGGCATCCGCCACGTCCTCGCCGCCGAGATCGCCAAGGTCGAGGCGGCGGGCCTGTGGCCGCGGGGCGCGATCCACCTGCGCCGCGGCGCCGGCGCCTATATCTGCGGCGAGGAGTCGGCGATGCTCGAGAGCATCGAGGGCAAGCGCGGCCTGCCCCGGCACCGGCCGCCCTACGTCGCCCAGGTCGGGCTGTTCGGCCGGCCGACCCTGGTGCAGAACGTGGAGACCGTCTTCTGGATCCGGGATATCGTCGAGAAGGGCGCTGATTGGTTCGCCGGCCAAGGCCGCAACGGGTGCAAGGGGTTCCGGAGCTTCTCGGTCTCGGGCCGGGTCAAGGAGCCGGGGGTCAAGCTCGCCCCCGCCGGCATCACGGCGGCCGAGCTGATCGAGGAATACTCGGGCGGCATGGCCGACGGCCACCGCTTCAAGGGCTATCTCCCGGGCGGCGCCTCGGGCGGCGTCCTGCCGGCCGCGATGGCCGACATCCCGCTCGACTTCGGCACCCTGGAGGAGCACGGCTGCTTCATCGGCTCGGCCGGCGTGGTGGTGGTGTCCGACCGGGACAACATGCGCGCGGTGGCCTTGAACCTGATGCGCTTCTTCGAGGACGAAAGCTGCGGCCAGTGCACGCCCTGCCGGGTCGGCACCGAGAAGGCGGTGAAACTCATGCAACGGCCGGTCTGGGACGAAGCGCTCTTGGGCGAACTCAGCCAGGCCATGGCCGACGCCTCGATCTGCGGCCTGGGCCAGGCCGCGCCCAACCCCTTGAAGATGGTGCTCAAACATTTCCCCGAGGATCTCACCCGGAGTCAACATGGCTGAGCCCATCACCTTCACCCTCGACGGGAAGCGAGTCGAGGCCGCGCCGGAGGAGACCATCTGGCAGGTGGCCAACCGCCTCGGCATCGAGATTCCCCATCTCTGCTACACGCCGGACCCGGGCTACCGCGCCGACGGCAACTGCCGCGCCTGCATGGTGGAGATCGAGGGCGAGCGCGTGCTCGCCGCCTCCTGCATCCGCGCGCCGGCGCCGGACATGACGGTCACGACCAACTCCGAGCGCGCCAAGGCCTCGCGCCGGATGGTCATGGAGCTCTTGATCGCCGACCAGCCGCCGCGCGCTTCGGCCCATGACCCGGGCTCCAAGATGTGGCGCTGGGCCGAGGCCATGGGCCAGACCGACAGCCGGTTCCCGGCCCGCCAGGCGACGCCGCCGGACTCGAGCCATCCGGCCATGGCCGTCAACCTGGATGCCTGCATCCACTGCACGCTCTGCGTGCGCGCCTGCCGCGAGGTCCAGGTCAACGACGTCATCGGCATGGCCGGGCGCGGCGCCGGGGCCAAGATCGTGTTCGACTTCGACGACCCCATGGGCGCCTCGACCTGCGTCGCCTGCGGCGAATGCGTGCAGGCCTGCCCGACCGGCGCGCTGATGCCGGCGAGCCTGGTCGACGAGCAAGGCGTGGGCCGCAGCGAATCGTTGCGCGAGGTCGACAGCGTCTGCCCCTATTGCGGGGTCGGCTGCCAGATCACTTACCAGATCGCGGACGACCACATCCTCGCGGTCAAGGGTCTTGACGGCCCGGCCAATCTGAACCGGCTGTGCGTCAAGGGCCGTTTCGGCTTCGACTACATCCACCACCCGCACCGGCTGACCGTGCCGCTGGTGCGCCTGGACGGCGTGGCCAAGGACGCCAACGACGACCTCGATCCGGCAAATCCGTTCACCCATTTCCGCGAGGCCACCTGGGACGAGGCGCTGGACCGCGCGGCCGAGGGCTTGAAGCGCATCCGCGACCGCGACGGCGGCCGGGCGCTCGCCGGCTTCGGCTCGGCCAAGGGCTCCAACGAGGAGGCCTATCTCGTCCAGAAGCTGGTGCGCACCGGCTTCGGCACCAACAACGTCGACCACTGCACCCGGCTGTGCCACGCCTCTTCCGTCGCGGCGCTCCTGGAGACCATCGGCTCGGCCTCGGTCACCGCGCCGTTCACCGAGTGCTCCAACTCCGACGTGATCATCGTCATCGGCGCCAACCCGACCGAGAACCACCCGGTCGCCGCGACCTTCATCAAGAACGCGGTCAAGCGGGGGGCGATGCTCATCGTCATGGACCCGCGCGGCCAGGCGTTGAAGCGTCACGCCACCCATATGCTCGAGTTCACCTCCGGCACCGACGTGGCGCTCCTCAACGCGCTCATGAACGTCATCATCACCGAAGGGCTCTATGACAAGCAGTACGTGCAGGCCCACACCGAGGGCTTCGAGGAGCTGAAGGTCCACCTCAAGGAGTTCACCCCCGAGGCGATGGCCGAGGTCTGCGGCGTCGCGCCCGAGACCCTGCGCACCGTGGCCCGCGCCTACGGCCGCGCCGAGGCCGCCATCATCTTCTGGGGCATGGGCATCTCGCAGAGCATCCACGGCACCGACAACGCGCGCTGCCTGATCTCACTCGCGCTCATGACCGGCCATGTCGGCCGGCCCGGCACCGGACTCCATCCCCTGCGCGGCCAGAACAACGTCCAGGGCGCCTCCGACGCCGGCCTCATCCCGATGTTCTACCCGGACTACCAGTCGGTCGAGACGGACGCCATCCGCGAGAAGTTCGAGGCCCTCTGGGGCGCCAAGATCGACCCCAAGCGGGGCCTCACCGTGGTCGAGATCATGGACGCCATCCACGACGGCGTCATCAAGGGCATGTATATCATGGGCGAGAACCCGGCCATGTCGGACCCCCATCTCCAGCACGCCCGGGAGGGCCTCGCCAGGCTCGAGCACCTGGTGGTCCAGGACATCTTCCTGACCGAGACCGCGTTCCACGCCGACGTGGTGTTGCCGGCCTCGGCCTGGCCCGAGAAGGACGGCACCGTCACCAACACCAACCGCCAGATCCAGATCGGCCGCAAGGCGCTGGAGACTCCCGGCGAGGCGCGCCAGGACTGGTGGATCATCCAGGAGATCGCGCGGCGCATCGGGCTCGACTGGGACTACGGCCACCCGCGCGAGGTGTTCGCCGAGATGAGCCGGTGCATGGAGTCGCTGACCGGCATCACCTGGGAGCGGCTCGAGCGCGAGGGCTGTGTGACCTACCCCTGCGATTCGGAGGAGGAGCCCGGCCACGACATCATTTTCGCGGACGGTTTCCCGACCCCCACCGGCCGCGGCAAGTTCGTGGCCTGCGACATCATTCCGCCCGACGAGCGCCCGGATGAGGCCTTCCCCATGATCCTGACCACCGGCCGCCAGCTCGAGCACTGGCACACCGGGGCGATCACCCGGCGCTCACACGTGCTCGACGCGCTGGAGCCCGAGGCGGTGGCCTGCCTGAGCCCGAGCGACCTCGCCCGGATGGGCGTCGCCGGCGGCGAGACCATCCGGGTGGCCACCCGGCGCGGGGTGATCGAGCTGAAGGCGCGGGTCGACTCATCCGTGCCCAACGGGGTGGTCTTCATCCCGTTCTGCTTCGCCGAGGCGGCGGCGAACTTGCTGACCAACCCGGCGCTCGACCCGGTTGGCAAGATTCCCGAGTTCAAGTTCTGCGCCGCCCGGGTCGAGAAGGTCGCGGCCGAAGCGGCGGAGTAAGCCCGATTTCGAGGGCGCAGGCCGAGCGGTTGCGCGTCGATCCCGCGATGTGCCGAGTCGTTGGCGGCAAGTCCGGCCTACGGGCGGCAGCGTGCGTCTTTGGAACGCCTCGCCATACATGGAGTCGATAGTGGCGGTGTGGGGCTCGCGTAAGCCTTTTTTCTTCGGTGGTGCGTTTTCTGGCAGCCGGATCACCAAGCCTATGGGAGGGGAAGTGTTATGAAACAGTTGATGCGTGCCGTCGGCCTGGCTGTGGGCATCGCCATTGGAACCGTTTCTTCGGTAGGGGCGACCTCAATTGAGGCTTTCAACCAGTGGAAATATGACGATGACACCGTGACTCTTTCCAAATCTGAGGTGCTGAGGATCGTGTTGAGCAATGTCTATCACGCTTTCGACTGGGCGAACGCCGTAAACGAGGGCGAGGGACTGAGGCCATTATTTTGCCCGCCCGAAGATTTGAGTGTGGAGGATGAGCTCGTAATAAGGATGATCGAAGACGAGCTTCAAAACCCGTCTGCTTATGGTTTATCATTCTATCCCTCGGATACCCCGATAGAACTCATTCTCCTGCACGGCGCGAAAAATATGTTTCCCTGCAGGTGAAAATGAGGGGCTGATCGTATGGGGGCTACGAACGTTATGCGGACCGATGGCGCACGTCGTGGCGACGCCGGGGCCCGGAATATGTAGATTCGCTTTTAAGCGGTCGGATCGGGATTTGGTTGACACCGGCCTTGGCGAAGTCTCCCGAGGTCTTCACGCCGGCCAGGAGCCTGGCCGACAATGCGCCGGGACCGGACGTCGAGCGGCGGGTTGGTAGTTAGTGACGCAGAAACAAAAAGTGCGTCCTTGTTCCCCCTCCCCCTGCCCCCTCCCGCCAGGGGAGGGGCCGCCGCGGGCTCATCCGTACCCTGGGCTAAGCATCACACGGGCGAACCGGACGGGAGGGTGAAATGACTATAGATCGAAACCGGATTCGGGAGCTGTGCGCCCGCGAGGACGCCCGGTTCATCGAAGAGCGACCACGAAGCATGGAGCTGCTCGAGAAGGCGCGAACATGCATGCCGGACGGGGTGCCGATGGCGTGGATGGTTAGCGCATACCACCACGCCCCCATGTTCGTCGCCGAGGGCGACGGCGCCTACTTCACCGACGTCGATGGCCACCGCTACCTCGACATGAATCTGGCGGACACCAGCATGGCCTGCGGGTTTACGCCGCAACCGGTCGTCGAGGCGGTAGCGGCGCAGATGCGGCGCGGCAGCCAGTTTTTGCTACCCACCGAAGACGCGATCGCGGTGGCCGAGGAACTCGCCGGGCGCTTCGGCCTGCCGCGCTGGCAGTTCACGCTCGCGGCGTCGAGCGCCAACACAGAGGTGCTCCGCATCGCCCGCGCCGCCACCGGGCGCGAGACCATCCTGCTGTTCGACGGCAAGTACCATGGCATGCTCGACGAGACCTTGCTCACACTTGTCGATGGCGAGCCGAGGCCGGAGGGGCTGGGGCTTCCAAAAGAGGCCGGCAGGCGAACGCGGATCGTCCAGTTCAACGACCTCGCCGCCGCCGAGGCGGCGTTGAGCGACAGCGCCGTCGCCTGCGTTGTGGTTGAGCCCGCGCTCACCAACGTCGGCGGCGTAATTTCACCCGAGCCCGACTTCCACGCCGGGCTGCGCGCGCTCACCCGCCGCTTCGGCAGCCTGCTGATCCTCGATGAGGTGCACACCCACGTCTGTGCCTTCGGCGGGCTCACCCGCGCCTGGGGGCTAGAGCCCGACATCGTCGTCTTGGGCAAGGCGCTCGGCGGCGGCATCCCCATCGGTGCCTACGGCATGACGGAGGAGCTCGCCCGGTTCATGGAGGGCACCGCCGGCGGCGAGGGCGAGGCCGCCGACTGGACCGTGCGTTTCGCGATGCGGGTGGCGACTGGCGGCACGATGTTCGCCAATGCCTTGTCGTTGGCCGCGGCGCGCGCCACGCTCGAACACGTCCTCACCGAAGACGGCCACGCCCGCACGGCGGCCCTGGGCGAGAGGCTCGCCGACGGCATCGAGGCCGCGATTCGGCGCCACGGGCTTTCCTGGTCCGCCTATCGGCTCTATTGCCGTTCCGGTTACTGCTTCGCCCCCAAGCTGTCGCGCAACGCCCTCGAGGCGCAGGCCGTCGCCGATATCCCGCTCACCAACCTGATGCGCGTGTACATGGCGAACCGCGGCGTGTGGGAAGCCCTCGAGGGCGAAGGTCCGGCGGCCTCGTTCGCCGCTACGGCGGCTGACATCGACTTATATCTCGATGTCTTCGAGCGCTGCCTCGCCGACCTAGTCGGCTGACTGCCGGGTCATCTTCGTCGGCCCTAGCCGAGCAGCCGAGACAGCGCGCCCCGGGACAAGGCCGCGGCGCGCGAGGCTAGGCGAGCAGCCGCTCCGCCGCCTTGAGGTCCTCGGGGCGGTTGGCGTTGAAGAAGGGGTCGACCTGAGCGAAACACCGAACTGCGCGCCGATGCTTCAGGATTTAGTAGCGGGCGAGTCGGGCTCAGCTTCAGCGGACGCAGTCTCCAGGAAAGCGCGCCAGTCCGTGGCCTCTGCGAGCACGCCGTTGGTCGTAAACAGAGCCTTGACAACCTTTTTGCGTCGGCTTGGATTGGTGCGCGCTTCCAGCGAGAGACCCAATAACTGGAGGCCCGTTAGCGCACAGACCGGAGCGCGGGTAATGGTACGCGTAACAGAGTTTGGAAAGTCGGGCTCCGTCCGTTCGAGCAGCGACTTCTGCCGAAAGGTTCCTATCACCATGATACCGTGACAATCCGTCGGAACATCCGGACCTTCGAGTGGTATCCCCAACTCGGCTAGCTTGTCTGCGTACTGTGCTAAGTCCGGATCGTTTTTTCGTTCCTCCGGCGAACTGGTAAGCGTCGCCAAAACGTCCATCCGCCAGCGTTCACATTGCCGTAAATTGCTCTCCCTGGCAGGGCCGTCTAAACCCTTTGCTTCTATAGCTGCAAGCTGAGCCCCGTCCCAAGAGAGGAGGTCAGCGCGAGGCTTCGGTCCGTGAACCACCTTGAGGTTTATCTCCTCAAACGCCTCCTTTACGGCCAAGACAAAGTCGTCGCCGGTGCTCGTAAAAAGCCGCTTCGCTGGCTGCGCTGCTTGAACGATTGCCTGTTGGGACTGAATTCGTTTCTCCAGTTGTGCAACTTTAGCTTCGAGCCGCGCGATCTCTGTCCGCGCGGCGGGCTCGTCCGGCAGCCGGAACGCGTCAGCCCAAGGAGGAAGTTCGATATCGCCATCACCGAGACGATTCGGGAGCGCGATGAGTGCTTTAAGGTAAGGTTCTACTCGTTTGGGATCGTCCCAGTACGCGTCGGACCAGTTGGGCCGCGGGAGAAAGATAACGACGCCAACACCGAACCGGCGCCAACCGCCAACCAGTTGCGGCGAGCCAGGCCGAGCTGTCGAAACCCGCAGCAAAGGCGAAAGGTCAGAACTTTTGAGCACAACTTCATACTGCGGGGCGCTAAGGACTGCTTGACACAACTCTCGTGCAGGCCCTGGACCGCAGAAATTGATCATGCGGCCACGTACTGGTCTCCAACGCGCCCAACTAAAAGGAGCTACACCAGACAGCGAAAATTCGTTCTTTTCCCTTTGGTCTATATCCCAATATAGAAATGTGGGCGGCCGGCACGTGTGTATAATGAGGGAGTTGCCTCGTTGCACCCAATCAAGGATCGTTTCTAATCGTTGCTCGATTATTTTGGATAGGTCCGTGCCGTAAGACCAGTCTAAGGGCTTAGCAAGATCAATATCAAATTGACTCTCCAGATCTTCCAGAAACGTCGCCGGCGTCCAGACTATCTGCTGGATTTCAGCTAGATTTATATCGGTGAAAAAATCGCCAGTTTGGAAGTCGCCGACGGGATCAACAAATCCGATTAAAAGAACACGACTCTGATCCATAAGTTCCTCAGCTCGCCCCTAAGCGTTCTTCACGGTTCCTTTGTCTCAGGGTTGTTAATCTACCGATGGCTTCCCAAGGTAGGCAAGCGCTTCTTCCGCCGCCTTGAGGTCCTCGGGGCGGTTCATGTTGAAGAAGGGGTCGATGGGCTCGGCCGGGAATTCGACCTCGATGAGCCGGTAGCGGGCGGTCCAGACGTCCACCTTGCGGACCTCCTCCGCGACCAGGGCCCGGCGCAGCGCGTCGGCGAGGCTGACCGGCCAGAGCCCGAAGACCGGATGGGCCCGTCCGCCGGAGGCGGCGCAGGCCATCTCGGCGTGCTCGGCCGCGAGGGCATCGACCATGCGCTGGACCATGTCGGTGGGCAGGAACGGCGCGTCGGTGGCGAAGCTCGCGACCCACTCGCATTCAGGCGCGTTCCGGGCCGCCCACTCGAGCCCGGTCAAGACCCCGGCCAAGGGACCGGCGAAGCCCTTGACCGCGTCGGCCGTGACCGGAAGGCCGTAGGACGCGAAGCGCGCCGGATCGCCGTTGGCGTTCAGCACCAGCGCCGAGACCTGCGGCCGGGCGCGTTCGATCACGCGCTCGAGGAGGGTCCTGCCGCCGAGCGCGCGCAGGCACTTGTCGCCGCCGCCCATGCGCCGGGACAGCCCGCCGGCGAGCAACACGCCGGCGACTGCCAGCGAGAGGTTGCGATCGCTCACGTCACGTCGCTCTTTTGTTGGAGCCTTTTTACCCCAAGTAATTGGATGATTTCTCTTGCGCCTTTGTTTTGGAACGTAACTGGCGGCAAGTCTCGCGGATAGGAAACTGAACGTTCATTGTCGCATTTCAAACGCGGATTGTCTTCAGCCCGACGCATAAGTTGGTCAATCAAGAGGCTTTCCACCTGCTTTGTAAATTGGTCATCGATACACGTATAATAAAACTGAATACGTTTCACCTCTTCTATTGCAATGAGAACTTTGTTATCGACATCGTTTAGACTCTCACAAAGCTCTTTTGTTCTATAAGCGTAACAGCTATTCTCGTCGTATATCCAGTATCCAAGACCTAATGTCGATACAAAGTGTGTTCTAAACCGAGTCATAAGGTTATTACGCGTACTTCCTGCCCTTCCCGCATACGCTACAGTTAACCCTCTCCTTGGATATTTTCTTAGGTAAATATAAACGCCGGGCTTGGCCAGTTGTGTCTCCAATTGTCTAGTGGAAGGGAGCCTCGGGATTCTCAATGGCCCGTGCCACTCTAAGTCGATGGTTCGCATACTTTTGGTTCCTCCTTACTACGCTGCAAGGCCACAGTCTGCCCTCACGCCGCATCGTCGGCGAGGCTCGCCTTGCGCTGGATGTGCCGGGGCTCCTCGGCGACCTGGCCGGGGTCGGCGTCGTATTGGATCCGATGCTCGCCCGCAAGCGCGATGAAGCGCTTGCCCCTGGCCCGGCCGATGAGGGTGAGATCCGCGCGCCGGGCCAGCTCGACGCCCCAGGCGGTGAAGCCCGAGCGGCTCATCAGGATCGGGATACCCATCTGCACCGTCTTGAGGACCATCTCGCTGGTGAGCCTGCCGGTGGTGTAGAACATCTTGTGCTCGGGCCCGATATCGTGGCGGAACATATAGCCGGCGATTTTGTCGACGGCGTTGTGGCGGCCGACGTCCTCCATGTAGATGAGCGGCCGGTCCTCCTCACACAGCACGCAGCCGTGGATGGCCCCCGCCTCCAGGTAAAGGCTGGGCCGGGTGTTGATCTTCTTCATCAGCGCGTAAAGCCATGAGGTCTTGAGCACGGCGTCCTTGGGCAGCTCGATTTCGTCGAACTTCTCCATGAGATCCCCGAACGCCGTGCCCTGGGCGCAGCCCGAGGTCCGGGTCCGCTTTTTCAGCTTTTCCTCGTAGTTGGTCCGCCGCTCGGTGCGGACCACGACGACCTCGAGGTCCTCGTCGTAGTCGATGGCCGTCACCGCGTCGTCGAGGCGCAGCATGTTCTGGTTCAACAGATAGCCCACGGCCAGGTAGTCGGGATAGTCGCCGATCGTCATCATGGTGACGATCTCCTGGTCGTTCAGGAACAGGGTGAGGGCCCGCTCGACCACCACCGAGGTCTCGACCGCCTTGCCCTCATGGTCGATCCCGGGGACCCGGTTGGTGAGCCTAGGGTCCTTCGGGTTCGGATGGACGAGGAATTCCTTCATGACTCCCGTTTTCGCCGCGCCGTGGATTCCCTATCGCGAAACCGCCCGCGCGCGGGCCGGGCCGGTCCTTCCTGCGAGATATGGGAGATATGGGTTGTCCGCTTCGAAGAATGAACCGGACAAGCCTCGCCCGCAAGCAAAGGAGGCAAGCAAAGGAGCGGACAAAGGAGCGGGCAAAGGAGCGGCCCGGCGGCGCGGCCGGGCAGAAACGCCCGGCAACCCGGCGCCGGGCCAGGTTGCCGGACATCCCAATATCGTGTATAAAGTGACTATTTCATGTGTAATTTTCTTAATTTGTATTTTTCCGGAAATTATACATAATATCTACGTATCTACCAATGTGAGGCCGCGTCCCAAGGGGGCGCTGCCAATCGGGTCATCTCGATCGACCGACGCGCTTGACATGGACGAAATCTACGCCGCCGCCGCCGCCGCTTTCGGGCTCATCCTCGATCTCGACCCAGACCTGGGCGAGATCGTCGTCCTCTCCCTCAGGGTCAGCCTGACGGCGGTGGCGCTCGCCACGGCCATCGGCCTGCCCCTGGGCGCCGCCATCGCGCTGTTCCGCTTCCCCGGGCGCAGGACCATGGCCGTGGTGCTCAATGCGCTCATGGGCCTGCCGCCGGTGGTGGTCGGGCTCATCGTCTATCTGATGCTGTCCCGGGCCGGGCCGTTCGGCGTGTTCGGACTTCTCTACACGCCGGGGGCCATGATTGTCGCCCAGTGCCTCCTGATTGCGCCCATCATCGCGGCGCTCACGCGCCAGGTGGTGGAGGACTTGTGGGCCGAATACGAGGAGCAGTTGCGCTCGCTCGGCGCCGGGCCGGGGCGGGCGATGGCGACGCTGCTGCGGGACGGCCGGTTCAGCCTGGTGACGGTGGTGCTGGCCGGCTTCGGCCGGGCCAGCGCCGAGGTCGGCGCGGTGATGATCGTCGGCGGCAATATCGACCACCTGACGCGGGTCATGACCACCGCCATCGCGCTCGAGACCAGCAAGGGCAACCTGGCGCTCGCCCTCGGGCTCGGCTTTATCCTCATGACCTTGGCGCTGGGGGTCAACGCCGCCGCCTTTGTCATCAAGGACGTGGCCCAGAGGCGCCAGGGATGACCGCGGGACAGCCCCTGGCCGAGACCGCCCCGATCCTGCCCTTGGAGCTCGACCGGGTTTCGTTCGAGGCCGGCGGCAGGCGGCTGATCGAAGAGATAACCCTGACCTTCGAGGCCGGGCCCCGGACCCTGATTCTGGGGCCGAACGGGGCGGGCAAGAGCCTCTTGCTGCGGCTCTGCCACGGGCTCCTGAGGCCGACCACGGGGCGGGTCATCTGGCGTGGCCCGGGCGCCGCGCTTGGCCCGGGCGGGCCGACCAGGCGCCAGGCCATGGTGTTCCAACGCCCGGTGATGCTCCGCCGCTCGGCCGCCGCCAACGTGGCCTATGCCTTGAGCGTCAACGGCGTCAGGTGGAAGGACCGGCGCGCGCTGGTCGGCGAGGCGCTCGAGAGGGTCGGGCTCGCCCGGCTCGCCGAACGCCCGGCGCGGGTGCTGTCGGCCGGCGAGCAGCAGCGCCTGGCGCTCGCCCGCGCCTGGGCGCTCCAGCCCGAGGTCCTGTTCCTGGACGAGCCGACGGCGAACCTGGACCCGGCGGCGAGCCACGCGGTCGAGCGGATCATCAATGGCTTCCACCAAGCCGGCACCAAGATCGTCATGACCACCCACGAGCTGGGCCAGGCCCGGCGGCTCGCCGACGAGGTATTGTTTCTGCACTGGGGCCGGCTGGTCGAGCGCAGCCCGGCGGATTCGTTTTTCACCCAACCGCGCACCCCGGAGGCCGATGCCTTCGTGCGGGGCGAGCTGTTGTGGCCGTGCGCCCCGCCCCCGGAGGAAGCATGATCGAGGTTCGCCGGTTGACCAGCTCTATTACCGCCGCCCTCGCGGCGGTGGCGATGGCGATGACCATGGCCATGGCCGCCCAGGCGCAAGACTCCGCGGCACGGCAGAGGTCGATTGTGGTCGCGTCCACGACCTCGACGGACAATTCCGGTCTGTTCGGCTACATTTTGCCTATTTTCGAGGCCGAGACCGGTATCAAGGTGCATGTTGTCGCCGTCGGCACCGGCCAGGCCCTGGAAATCGCTCGCAACGGCGACGCCGACGTGCTGCTGGTCCATCATAAGCCGTCGGAGGAGCGGTTCGTGAGCGGCGGCTTCGGCGTGGACCGCCGCGACCTCATGTACAACGATTTCGTCATCATCGGCCCCAAGGCGGACCCGGCGGGTATCGATGGCATGACCGACGTGGTGGAGGCGTTCAAGAAAATCGCCGCCGGCAGAGTGCCGTTCGCCTCGCGCGGCGACGACAGCGGCACCCACAAGGTGGAACGTCAGATTTGGCGGCAGGCCGGCATCGACGCCTCGGTCGCCTCGGGCGCCTGGTACTGGGAGACGGGCTCGGGCATGGGGGCGACCCTGAACACGGCGGTCGGCATGGACGCCTACAGCTTGAGCGACCGCGCCACATGGCTCAGTTTCAGGAACAAGGCCGAGCTGGTGATTCTGGTGCAAGGTGATAGGCGTCTCTTCAACCAGTACGGCGTGATCCGGGTGAACCCGGCCAGGCACCCCCACGTCAAGGCCGCCGCCGCCAAGGCCTTCGTGGACTGGCTGACCTCCGAGGCCGGGCAGAAGGCGATCGCCGACTTCAAGGTCGACGGCCGCCAGCTCTTCTTCCCCAACGCCAAGGGCCTCGGACCGTGAGGCCGGCGCGCGTTCATTCGCTGGCCGGGCAACGCGGGCGGCGCGGCGGCAAAGAGGCGGCGCGAATGGCGCGCTCTTTGCGGCTTCGGCGGCGCGTCGCCTTTTGGGCGGTCGCGTTCATCGCGGCGCTGTCCTCCGCGGAGGCGGGCGCGGCCGGCGAGCGCACGTTGACTTTGGCCACCACCACGACGACCGAGAACTCGGGCCTCATGGGCCACCTGTTGCCGCTGTTCGAGGCCGGGACCGGGATCGAGGTCCGGGTCGTGCTGCACGGCACCGGCCAGGTCCTCCGGGCCGCCCGGGCCGGCGACGTCGACCTGTTCATCGCCCACGACAAGGAGGCCGAGCTCGCCTTCCTCGCCCAGGGCTACGGGATCGAGCGGCGCGACCTGATGTCCAACGACTTCGTCATCGTCGGCCCGGCGGACGATCCCGCGGGGATCAACGGCATGACCGATGCGGCCCAGGCGCTCGCCCGGATCGCCGCCTCGTCGGCAAGCCCCTTCGTCTCGCGCGGCGACGACAGCGGCACCCACCGGGCCGAGCGGCGCCTCTGGCAGGCGGCCGGCATCGATCCTTCCGCCGCCTCCGGGGAGTGGTACCTGGAAGCCGGCGCCGGGATGGGCTCGACCCTCAACATCGCCGCCGGCAGGGGCGCCTACACGCTGACCGACCGCGGCACCTGGCTCAGCTTCGGGAACCGCGGCGATCTGGTCATCCTCGCCGCCGGCGACCCGCGCCTGTTCAACCAGTACGGAATCACGCTGGTCAATCCCTCCCGCCACCCCTACGTCAAGGCCGCCGAGGCCCGCGCCTTCTTCGACTGGATCACCGGACCCGACGGCCAGCGCGCCATCGCCGCCTACCAGATCGACGGCGAGCAGCCGTTCCACCCGAACGCGGAGGGCCGGCAATAGGACGGTGGCCGCTTGAGGCGGCGCCGGCCGGCGAGTGAGCCAAGCCCGCGGCCTTTAACCCTTTTGGTCCACCCTCACGGCCCGTTGTAGACGACCCGGCCGAGGCCGCTTATGTCATAGCCGCCCATCTCTTGGGCATGGGCCCGGAAGGCGTCGGTGCGGGCGAAGCCCAGCAGCTTCTGGACCGGCGGCTCGAAGTAGTCGCGCCGGCGCATGACCAGGTCGAAGCGCTCCCGGGCGAGCGCCACGAAGTCGAGCCGGAACTGCTGGGCCGCCGCCCTGATGGCGGGACCGGCGTCGGCCTTGCCCTCCTGGACCGCCAGTCCCAGGTCGGTCTCGCTCAGCGCCGGCTGGTCGAGGAGCACCAGCTCCTCGGGCGCGATGCCGGCCTGCGCGATCAGGTGGCGGAACAGGAGCTGGCTGCCGGCCGCCGCCTGGCGCTGGACGATCCGGGCGCGCTTGGCGCGGAGGTCCGCGAGGCCGGCGATCCCGAGCGGGTTGCCCGGCGCCACCACCAGCCCCTGCTCGCGCCACGCCCACTCGATGACGATCACGTCCATGCCGGGGAGGCTTGCCTCCACGACCTTCCGGTTGTACTCGCCGCTCTCCGGGTCGAGGACGTGGAGGCCCGAAATCCGCGCCTCGCCCGCCTTGAGGCGTTTGAGCCCGTCCAGGCTGCCGCCGGCCAGGAGCGCCAGGTCCGAGTGCGACTCCCTGAGCGCCCAGTCGAGGAGCGGATCGTGGCTGCCGGCGACCACGGGCGGCGCCGGCTTGGCGAGCCTCCGGGCGGCATCGGGGACATCGGTGGCCTCGGCCAGCCACTGGTCGATCAGGAGCTTGGGGAAAAGCAGCTTGCCGGTGACCCGGGTGCACGGAATCTGGCGCCGGCGGACGAGGTCGTAGACCTTGCGCTCCTTGACGCGCAGGTATTCGGCGACCTCGCGGGTGCTCATCATCTCGGGCAAGGGCCGGCCTCCGTCCGTTCGGGCCGCAGTATATCGCCTGAGCCCCGGCCGGCGGCATCTTTAGTTTGAAGAAGCCATAGGGTTGCGATGGGGCAGCCGCATTGATTATAGTAGCGCGCGACAGATATCAGAGTATGAACGGATTGGGCCGGCCGGAGAGTATGAACGGATTGGGCCGGTCGGGAGGAGGGGCTGTCCGCGAATGTCCATGAAGCCGTTGATCGATCCTTATCTGCGGCGCATCGCCTATGTGCGCGTGTCGGTGACCGACCGCTGCGACTTCCGCTGCGTCTATTGCATGACCGAGGACATGGAGTTCCTGCCCAAGGCCGAGGTGCTGACGCTGGAGGAGCTGGACCGCCTGTGCACCGCCTTCGTCCGCCTTGGGGTGAGAAAGCTTCGGCTCACCGGCGGCGAGCCGCTGGTCCGGCGCAACGTCATGAGCCTGGTCAGGAGCCTGGGCCGCCACCTCGAGAGCGGCGCGCTGGATGAGCTCACGCTCACCACCAACGGCAGCCAGCTTACAAAATACGCCCACGATCTCCGCGCCGCCGGCGTCAAGCGCATCAACGTCTCGCTCGACACTCTCGATTCCCGCAAATTCACCGCGATCACCCGCTGGGGCAAGCTCGAGAAGGTGATGGACGGGTTGGAAGCGGCCAAGGACGCCGGCCTCGAGGTCAAGATCAACACCGTGGCCTTGAAGGGCGTCAACGAGGACGAGCTCGACCGCCTGATCGCCTGGTGCGGGGAGGAAGGCTTCGACATGACCCTGATCGAGGTCATGCCCATGGGCGACATCGGCGGCGAGAGGAGGCTCGATCAGTACCTGCCGCTCTCCATGGTGCGCGGGCGGCTTATGGAAAAATGGACGCTTGAGGAAAGCGACTACCGCACCGGCGGTCCGGCACGTTACTTCACGGTCAAGGAGACCGGCCGCCGGCTCGGTTTCATCACGCCCTTGACCCACAACTTCTGCGAATTGTGCAACCGGGTCCGGCTGACCTGCACCGGCATGCTCTATATGTGCCTGGGGCAGGAGGACAGCGCCGACCTGCGCGCGCCCTTGCGGGCGAGCGAGGATGACGACCTGCTGGTCGAGGCCATCCGCGAGGCGATCTCGCGCAAGCCGAAGGGTCACGACTTCTTCATCGACCGCCGCCAGGGCCGGCCGGCGGTCGCTCGCCACATGAACGTCACCGGCGGGTAACGCCGCCCCGCCCTGGAAGGAACGTTGCGGGAGGGCTATATTCGCTCAGGATTTGCTCAGGGATTTCTTGACCGGATCGAGGGTTTTAAGCGGGACGCGATATGCTGGGCACGGCGCTCTTGCTGTCCGGGCTGGTGCACGCCGCGGGCGTCGGCATCATGGCGGTCGGGCCGTCGTTGTCCGAAGTCGGGCCGTCGTTGTCCGAGGCCGCGCCGCCCCCGCCGGTCTCGGTCGACTACGCGTCCGGCGACGGGTCCATGAGCCAACTGGCGAATCACCTGGCCCAGGGGGAACCGCTCGTCCAATTGCTGGAGAGGGTCGCCGAGCTCGACCGATCCCTGGCCGCGGCGATGGCGGCGCTGGAGACCGGTGAGCCCGAGCTCCTCGACCCCCGTCAGGCGAAAGTCGCCCAGCGCATGGTCAAGCCGGCCCGGCTCGGCTATGCCCACGCCCAGTACAACCTCGCCCTCAGGCGCCTTGCCGGCAGGGGCGTTCCCCGCGATCGGGCGGGTGCCGTGGAAGGGCTCGGGAAGGCGGCTCGGCAGGGCTATGTCAAGGCCCAGCTCCTGCTCGGCTACCTCCTGGTGAAGGGCGGCGAGGCCGAACGGGACCTCGCCGAGGCGCATTTCTGGTGGACGCTCGCCGCGGATCGCGGCAGCCAGGCCGCGGCCACGGGCTACGAGCTGCTCCAGACGCGCATGACCCCGGAGGAAATTTTGAGATCGCGCGGTCTGGCCAGCGAGTGGCGTTCCGCCATGGGCGATTTGGCGCCGCCGCCCACGCCGGCCGCGGAAGACGAGTCCCGGCAGAGTCCCCTGATGGCTGCGGTCACCAGCGGCGATGTGGCGGCGCTCAGGACCATGCTCGCCCAGGGCGGGGACGCCGGGGACACCGATCTCTATGGCCGCACCGCCATGATAAGCGCGGCATGGCGTGGCGATGCGCGCATCGTCGACCTCCTGCTGGAGGTCGGCGCCGAGCCCGAGGTCGTCGATGTCGACGGCAAGACCCCCCTGATCTGGGCCGCCTCCAACGGCCATGAGGAGGTCGTGGCCGGGCTCACCGACGCCGGCGTGAACATCGACAGCCAGGATGGCGGCGGCCTCACCGCCTTGATGCGGGCGGCGTGGAACGGTCATGCCGACACCGTGAAGGCGCTCTTGGAGGCGGGCGCGGATGTCGGCCTGAGGGATAAATCGGGCCGCACCGCCCTGGATTACGCCAGCGATCTCGGGTACCAGGACATCATCCTCCTGCTTCAGCCACGCAAGGACGGCTCTTGAGCGGCGGCGCCGGCGTTCCCTGCCCGCAACCCGGATGGAACGCCGTGGCTGGCGCCCGGTGGCGACTGCGCTATACTCGGTGGCGCTGATCCCGAGGGGCCGTTTGTCCGGTTGTCGTCCATGCCCGCCAAAGCCGTCGCTTTCGTCGCCGCCGACTCGCCCAGCGCCCAAGAGGCGCTCGGCCGGCTGAAACGCCGCTACGGCCATGGTGATCCTGATGAGGCCGACGTGATCGTCGCCCTCGGCGGCGATGGCTTCATGCTGGAAACCCTGCACCGGCTCATGGACCTCAAGGTGCCGATCTACGGCATGCACTATGGCAGCGTGGGTTTCCTCATGAACAAGTCTAATGAGGACGGCCTGATGGAGCGGCTCGATGCCGCCCAGCCCGTGGCTCTCCACCCGTTGCAAATGGATGCCCGGTGCCTCGACGGCACGCGGCACGAGGCCCTCGCCATCAACGAGGTCTCGCTGTTGAGGGAGACCCGCCAGGCGGCCAAGATCCGCGTCAAGATCGACGGCGTCGTGCGCGTCGACACGCTGATCTGCGATGGCGTGATGGTGGCGACGCCGGCCGGCAGCACCGCCTACAACCTGTCGGCCTCCGGCCCGGTCGTGCCGATCGGCGCCGGGGTGCTGGCGCTCACCCCGATCAGCGCGTTTCGTCCCCGGCGTTGGCGCGGCGCGTTGCTGCCGCGCTCGGCCAAGGTGGTCTTCGAGATTCTGGAAGCCGCCAAGCGGCCGGTCAGCGCCGTTGCCGACCACACCGAGGTCCGCGACGTCGCCGAGGTCCATGTCCGCGAGAACCGCCGGAAGAAGCTGAATCTCCTGTTCGATCCCGAACACGACCTCGAGGAACGCATCTTAAGCGAGCAGTTCCTCCCCTGAGCCGCGCCACTCCTCCCTGAGCCGCGCCACTCCTCCCTGAGCCGCGCCACTCCTCCCCTGGGCCGCGCCACCGCCGGGACGCCAGGGGCGGTGATGGCGCCGCGGATCCCCTGCCATCACCGGGTCCTCGCGGCCCCGGGGCGAGGGTTCAATCCGGCGACTCCAAATCCGCGATCGCCGCGCCGATGAAGCGCGCGGCCTCGGCGCCGCTCACCGCGCGGTGGTCGAAGGTCAACGACAGCGGAAGCATCCGGTGGATCACGGCTTTACCCTTCACGGCGATGACCCGCGGCGCGCTGCGCCCGGCGCTCAGGATGGCCACCTGCGGCGGCGCCACCACCGGCACGGCGTACCGGCCGGCCAGGGTGCCGAAGTTCGACAGGGTGATCGTGGCCCCGCGGAGCTCCTCCGGCGGCACCGTGCGCGCCGTGATATTGGCCTTCATGGCCTCGAGGCCGCGGCGCAGGTCGGCCGCGTCGCGGCTCCCGACGTCACGCATTACCGGCACGAACAGGCCGTCCTCGGTGTCGACGGCGATGCCGAGATCGATCTTGCCGTGCAACCGGCGGCCGACGGCACGGCTGTCGTACCAGGCGTTGAGCGAAGGCTCCGCCTTGCAGCCGGCGACCACGGCGCGAATCAGGCGAATGGTGACGTCCGCTTCCTGGCGCCAGGAATCGATGTCGGCCTCATCCATCACGGTGGCCGGCGCCACCTCGGCATGGGCCTGGGCCATCCGCTGGGCCATTGCCCGGCGCACCCCGCGCAACGGCTCAAGCGACGCGGCCTCGGCCGGGGTCTTCGCGGCGCGCTCAACGTCGGGCGCGGTGATCGCACCGCCGGGGCCGGATGGGCCGACCACCGCCAGGTCAACCCCCAGGCGCCGGGCCAGCGCCCTCGCCACCGGCGTCGCCTTGACCGCGGCGGCGGCGGCGGGGCCTTCCACCGTCGCCTCCTCCCCCGCCTCCTCCCCCGCCTCCTCCTCGATCACCTCGCTGGCAGCCTTGATCTCGCCGGCCACGGCGCCGGCGCCGGCCTCGGCGGCCGGCTCGAATGCCGCCAGCGGGGCTCCGACCTCGACGATCTCGCCGGGCCGGGCGAGCAGCTTGGCGATGCGGCCGGCCTGGGGCGAGGGGATCTCGATGACCGCTTTGTCCGTCTCGACCGAAACCAGCGGCTGGTCGGCCGCCACGCGGTCGCCGACAGCGACGTGCCAGGCGACGATCTCGGCCTCTTGCAGACCCTCGCCGAGGTCCGGCAGGTTGAAGGTCTTCATGGCCCGCCTTTCATCCGGGCGACCGCCTTTCCGCCCGAGCCCTTCAGGCGAACGCGAGCGCGCGCCGCGCGGCGGCAAGGATGCGCGCTTCGCTGGGCATGTAGCGGTGTTCCAGGCGCGGCAGCGGCATCACCGTATCGTATCCGGTCACCCGCTCGACCGGGGCCAGAAGCGACAGCAGGCCCTTCTCGGCCAGCCGGGCGGCGATTTCGGCCCCAAAGCCCGCGGTGTAGGCGGCTTCGTGGATGATGACGCAACGCCCGGTCTTCTCGACCGAGGCGAGAATTGTTTCCATGTCCAACGGTTTCAGGGTGGCGACGTCGATGACTTCGGCGGAGACGCCCTCCGCGCCCAGGGCCTCGGCGGCGGCCAGCGTCTCTTTGATCATCGCTCCCCAGGTAACGAGGGTGATGTCGCTTCCCTCGCGCGGCTTGAAGCAGACGTCCAGCGGCAGCGCCGCGCCTTCGTCGGCAACCTCCTGCTTGATCGTCCGATAGATCCGCGCGGGCTCGAGAAAGATAACCGGGTCCGGGTCGCGGATGGCGGCGAGCAGCAGGCCGTAGGCCCATGAAGGCGAGGACGGGACGACCACGCGAATTCCCGGGATGTGGGCGAACATCGCCTCCGTGCTGTCGGAATGATGTTCGGGCGCATGGAGGCCGCCGCCGAACGGGGCGCGCAGCACCATCGGGCATGTCAGCCGCCCGCGGGTGCGGGTGCGGAGCCTGGATGCGTGGTTCACTATCTGGTCGATGGTGGAATAGATGAAACCCATGAACTGGATCTCGGCAACCGGCCTGAGCCCCTGCGCCGCCATGCCGACGGAGATACCGGCAATCGCCACTTCCCCGAGCGGCGTGTCCAGCACCCGCTCGTCCCCGAAGCGTTCCAGCAAGCCGTCGGTGGCGCGGAAGACGCCGCCATTCACGGCGATGTCCTCGCCGAGGACGATGACCCTGTCATCCTCCTCCAGGGCCCGCGCGAGCGCCATGTTGACGGCGCCGACGAGGGTCGCCTCAGGCATCCTCGCCGCCTTTCCCGCCGCTCTCCCGGCTCGCCGTCGCGCGTTGCTCGGCCAGCGCCTTGGGCAGCTCGGCGTAGAGGCAGTCGAACATCGCCTGGGGCGGTTGGGCGGGCGTCGCCTCGTAGGCCTGGACGGCGGCGTCGATGCGCGCGTCAATCTCACCGATCAAATGCTCCTCGTCATCCTTGCTCCACGCGCCGGCGTTGCCGAGGAAGGCGCGCAGGCGGGCGATCGGATCGGTGCGCCAATGGGCGCTGACCGTCTCGGCGTCGCGGTAGCGGCTGGCGTCGTCGGCGGTGGCGTGATCGGACAGCCGGTAGGTGAGGGCCTCGATCACGCTGGGACCGCCGCCGGCACGGGCCTTGTGCAAGGCTTCATCCACCGCGTGGCGCACCGCGATCACGTCGTCGCCGTCCACCTGGGCACCGTCGATGCCGGCGGCGATGGCCTTCTGAGCCAAGGTTTGCGCCGCCGTCTGCGCGGTGCGCGGGAGCGATATCGCCCATTGATTGTTGTTGATCACGAACACCACCGGCACCCGCCACGCGCCGGCGAAGTTGAGCGCCTCGTAGAAATCGCCCTTGGAGGTCGCACCGTCGCCGATCACGCATACGGCGGCGCGCGGCTCGCGCCTGAGCTTCATGGCGTAGGCGACGCCGACCGCATGCGGCGCTTGGCCGGCCACCGGGATACACACCGGAAAATCCTGCCGCGGGCCGGAAAAGTCGCCGCCCCGCTCGTCGCCACCCCAGTAGATGAACAGCTCCTCCAGGGTGACGCCGCGGCAAAGTTGCGCCCCCGCCTCGCGGTACGTCGGGAATAGGACATCTTCGGGCCGCATGGCGCTGGCCAGCCCGACGCCCACCGCCTCTTGGCCAAGGGACGAGGCGAAGGTGCCGAGCCTTCCGGTGCGTTGCAACGCCACCGCCTTGGCGTCGAAGCGGCGCGTGAGCACCATGGCGCGGTACAGCGGAATCAACGCCGCCGGGTCGCGGGCGAACTCCGGCAAGGGTTGTACCGGTCGCCCGGAAGGGTCGAGGAACCGGCTATGATGAATCTCGAAGCTTGCCGCCGTGGCCGCCGTTCCGCCGCCGCCAGGTTGGCGGGACGCGCGGGCCGGTTTCACCTCGCCGCCGCCCGGCCCGCGCCAGCGCACGCCCGGGGTCTCCCCGGCGCCGATGATGAAAACGACGCCGGCGGACTCGAGCGCGCGTCGGATGGCGGCAAGATTGTTCGGATAGGGGGTGCGCGCGCCGCGTTCGAAGTCGGCCACGGTTTGCTTGGCCAGGTTCGCGGCCTTTGCCAGGTCTGCCTGGGTCATGCCCGCAAGGGCGCGGGCCGCCTTGCATATCCTTCCGTTCAACCGATCCTCCCGTTCAACCCATCCTTCCGTTCAACGTATCCTCCCGTTCAATCTATCCTCCCGTTCAATCTATCCTCCCGTTCAGTTGGGCTCCCATACTGACAATCCTTGGTGTTGATTTTACCACAAATGCGACAGATGCTAATACATAAGGTTCGTTTTATATATTGAGGTTGGTTATTAAGATCAAGGGCTATTTTGGGCTATTTCTCCCTATTTTGCCCTATTTTGCCCAACGGCCGGGGAGGGTCCGCACGCGTCGCGGAGACGCGTGAAAGGATATGAAGGCATGAGCCGGATTGCTTTTTTTTCCGACTGTGTCCGCGCCGTGAGGCGCCCCGCTAGCTGCGCCAGCGGAGCACGCGCGCCTTGACCGGGTTCTCGAACGGCCGGCCCTCGGCCTCGGCGCGGGCGAATTCCTTCTTGAGCCGGTAGTACCATTTGGCCTGGGTGTCGGCGTCGTCGATCAGCATCAGCTTCGGGCCGTAGGCCAGGCCCTCCTGCTGCTTGACCATGATCCGGCGGTCCTGGTCGAGGAAGGCGCGGACGAACGGCCTCAAGAGCGGGCGGATCGCGGTCAGCCACTTCATGGTCCAGTAGATGACGTGATTGACCTCGGTCCTGTCCCGGGAAATCGGGGTTACCGCGGTGAGCCCGCACAAGACGTGCCGCCCGGCCTGGACATGCTCGATCCGCACGCCCGGGAGCCGGAAGGTGATCTCGGTCTCGGGCTTGCCGCCCAGCAGCCTGTATCCGGGCGAGTTGGCGGACGGCGTGTGGCGGCACATCCGGAAGCCCAGGGGCGCGGGCTCGAAGCGCTTTTCCTTCTCGTGGATCGAGCGGCGCGACCGCCACCACCAGGCGCGGTGCACGAACGGACCGTGGGCCGGATCCATGAGCCCGACCACGGCGTGGTCGAACCCGCAGGAAAAGATCATCGACTCGGCGATCTGGTAGCGCCGGGAGCCGATGTCGGGAATCTCCGGGATCTCCGCCAGGTCGCCGTCGCCGCTGCCCATGAACACCCAGATGTTGCCCTGGACCTCGCGGCAGGGATAGCGCCGGACCGCCACCCGGGAGACATCGAAGTTCCGATCCTCGGGGAGCGAGGGTATCGCCGTGCATCGCCCCTCGGTATCGTAGCGCCAGCCGTGGTAACAGCACTCGATCTCGCGGCCGTCGAAGGTGCCGTGGTGCAGCGGCATGCCGCGATGGGGGCAGATGTCCCTGAGCGCGAACGGCGTGCCGTCGCTTCTCCGGCCCAGGAGCAAAGGCTCGTCCAACAGGGTCTTCGGCATCATCCGGCCCGGCCTCAGCCGGTGTCCGGCAAGCGCGTAGTACCAGAGTTCGCGGAGCCACATGGGCCGGCCTGGCTCCTGCTCGCCGGCCGCCGATGGGGCCGTCCCTTGCCGCGTGTTTGGCCGAGACGCCACGTTTTCACACTCCCCGCGCCGGGATTTGTCGAGCCGCAGGAGTAGCCGATAGCAACGGAACTGACAAGGGAACTGACAAGGGATGGGTCAACGGTATAGTTGGTCCCGGCGACGGAGCGTCGGGGCGTCGCCTGGAACCAGCAGGGAGAATCCGTGAGAATCCTGGTCTTTCAGCATATCGCGATCGAGCATCCCGGCGCCTTTCGGGACTTCCTGGCCGCCGACGGGGTGAGCTGGGACGCGGTCGAGCTCGACGCCGGCGCGCCGATACCGCCCTTGGACGGCTACGACGCGCTCTGGGTCATGGGCGGGCCCATGGATGTCTGGGAGGAGGACCGGCACCCGTGGCTTGGGCCTGAGAAGGCGGCCATCCGCGAGGCCGTCGCGCGGCGGATGCCCTTTCTCGGCGTCTGCCTGGGCCATCAGCTCCTGGCCGACGCGCTCGGCGGGAGGGTCGCGCCCGGGGCCGCGCCCGAGATCGGCATCCTCGAGATCGAGCTCACCCCCGAGGGCGGGCGCGACCCGCTGTTCGCCGGCCTGGCGCCGGTCGCCAAGTGCCTGCAGTGGCACGCCGCCGAGGTGGTCGCCCCGCCGGCGGGCGCGGTGACCCTCGCCGCTTCGCCGGCCTGTGCGGTCCAGGCCTTCCGGGTGGGAGATAAGGCCTACGGCATCCAGTACCATGTCGAGGTGACGCCGGACACCGTGCCGGAATGGGGCGCGCTGCCGGCTTACCAGCAGGCGCTCGAGAAGACCCTGGGCGCGGGGGCGCTCGCGGGCCTCGAGGCCGAGGCGGCCCGGCATCTCCCCGAGCTCAATCGCGCCGCCCGGCGGCTCTACGACAACTTCATGGCCCTGGTCCGGGCGCCGGCGGGGTAGGCGGCTAAGTCATGGAAAAATGGTGCGGGCGGCGGGACTCGAACCCGCACTCGCTTAACGCGAACGAGATTTTAAGTCTCGTGTGTCTACCGGTTCCACCACGCCCGCACCGTGTCGAAACCTACCCCGCGGCGCGCACCCCGCGCAAGCCTGCCGGCGCGCCGGCGGTCGGTTCCAGAACCCCGCGCGGCGCCTATTTTTTCCTTATAGTTTGGCTAGTTTGGCTTTCCAGCGCGACATGTGGATGGAAAGGCCGTGACGACGGACGGGTCCGACGGACAGCCCCGACGGACAGCCCCGGCGGACAGCCCCGACGGACAGCCCCGACGGACAGCCCCGACGGACAGCCCTGACGGACAGCCCCGACGGACAGTCCCGGCGGACAGCTCCCGACGCCGCTCAGGTGGCCGTGTCCTCCACCGGCTTGCCGCCCAGGCTCCGGATCAGGTCCTTGAGCTCGGCCGCGGCTTGGTCGAGACGGTCGGTGTCGGTGCCGCGCACCACCAGGCTGATCCCAAACCGCCGGCTGCGGAAAAACGGGTAGCTGCCGATCTCCAGGTCGGGGTAGCGCTCCTGCAGCTCGCCCAAGCCTTGGGCGATCACCCCCTCGCCGAGAAAGGCGCTGACCGTGCGCGAGCTGATCGGCGCGCCGCCGGTGAGTTTGTACTTCACGCTTTCGAACATCGCCTGCATGACCGACGGTATGCCGGCCAAGACGAAGACGTTCTGGTACTGGAAGCCCGGCGCCATGCTCACCGGATTTTCGATCAGGGTGGCGCCCTTGGGCATGTCGGCCATGCTGAGCCGGGCTTCGTTCAAGTCCTCGGGCTTGTAGCTTTGGCTGATGAGGGCGACCGCGTGCGGGTTGCGTTCGATCGGCACGCCGAAGGCCTTGGCGATGCACCGGGCGGTGATGTCGTCGTGGGTCGGGCCGATGCCGCCGGTGGTGAAGACGTAGTCGTAGGCCGTGCGACACTCGTTGACCGCCTTGACGATGTCCGCCTCGACGTCGGGAACGACCCGGACCTCCCGGAGCTCGAGGCCCAGCTCGTTGAGCCTGCGGCCGATATAGGCGAGGTTCGTGTCCTGGGTGCGGCCGGACAGGATCTCGTTGCCGATGATGATCAGGCAAACACTCGGAGTTTGCTTGTCCGACATGGGCTCTCCGGATTCCTGGGCGGCGGCCATGATAGCGCAACTGGCGGCGGCGGCGAAAGCGGCGCGAGCCGGGGATCGGATGCCCCCAGGCGCGGCGAGGTCACTGACGCGCCTGTAGGAAACGTGCATGTTTGATACGGCGGCTTCAAATCGTCCAACGAGATCAGCCCCGCATCGAGAGCCCACGACACCCATCGCCGGGCTGCGGACCAGAAAGCGGCGCGGCACACGGACGAGCAATCTGCCTCAGGGTTCCGTCTCATACTGAGGTAGCTCGTCGGTGATCGGATACCAGGGCACCTTCGATGAAAAGAAGCTTCGGGGCTGGATCAAGCAGAAAGAAAAGGAAGCACCCAGCGGCGATCGCGGATGTGGCAACGCGAAAGCTCGCTTTCCCGTACTGAGAGGGCCCGTATAGAGAAGGAATACGAACGCCTGGTATCGGGATCCAAGCGCCGAAAACGCTAACTGAGGAGCAAGTCCTGTTGGTTTGCCCCCGTTAAGTGGTCCAGCTTCTAAGTTAGGATCCGGGGGTGCCGGAAGGGCGAGGACGCGGTAGGGACCGGCGGTCCACCTGAAGAACCTGAACCGTTTCACCCCGTCAGGGAATCCTCTGAATGGGGCGATCTACTGACGCTCAGTTCAGATCGTCGTCCTTCCAGAACTTCGTGCCTTGGATCGTCGCCATGAGCGCCAACCCGTGTTTGGTGATCTGGTAAAGCTTGATGCCCGACGCCACATCGATGGCGCCAGCGAAGGCCTCCCCCTTCTCACCGGATATGGCCGCCGCGTCCGCCTGACCACCGGCCTGCCAGCCCTCCTCCACGAAGCGGTCGAGCGCGCCGCGTTCGGTAAATATGAAGATGCCGCGGAAATCCTTCACCCCGAGGCCGATGCCGACGCCGACGCTGTACATCTTCATGTAGGTGTCCTTCCCCGTCTCTTGGTCGTGCACGATGCCCCAGCCGCTGCCGGTCGAAAGCAAAAACAGATAGGTGCCAATGTTGCTGAAGGTGCCGTAGCCCACGGACGAGGCGATCTCGTTGCGCGCCTGGGGGTGTATCTCATAGAGTTCCGCAAGCGTGTCCGCGCGCATCTGCTGGGCGGTTTGCCGCTTCTCCTCGACCGTGTCGCCACTCGGCGACATACACCCAGTCATGAGGCCAATCAAAAAGAGTCCAGCGAACGCGGCTCCTGCTGTGCGAATCATGATTCGCCTCCCATATCCTGCGAGTGGGTCATCCCAAACTTGATGGTCGTCACGCGCCACATTCCAAACGTCGCTGTCAGCGTGCTCCAGACTGTGAACCGCGGCAAACAGAGGATTGGGGGCGTAAGTAAAAAAAGGACGTAACGCTGCCCCCGGCTTCCAACGGCCTGCCACCGGGTATTGTACCACTCACATTGTACCACTCACATTGTACCACTCACAATGTTAGTCTGTTCTGGTTTTGTACGACCAGTAGTATCGCTGCCGGGACTAGTCGAGAAATGGGAGCGGGACCGGGCAGAGTGCGAGGTGGACGCGGGCGAGCGCCTTAATCCCTCTTTATCTCTATCTCTCCTGTCATTCACTCGCCAGCTTGCTCTGCGCGTGCGATTTCTTCTTCCAGCGTGTGCACGATCTGAATAATGATTTCCCTTGCAGTGGCACTGTCCTTGAAGAAGAAATCGCCTCTATTTACGATGACCCGCATGCTAGTTGTCTTGTCCGTCAATGATTCCAGCTTGATATCGATCGTGCGGTCACTGGCCAGGGCCTCGATTTCGCGACCGTACGCTGTCTCATTGTCTTTTGTTACCTTCATGTCCATCCAGTTCAGGGTCTTGAGCGACGCCAGCCGCAAATTCGGAAGCGGCGACGTAAAGGTCTTGTAAACGATCCCGTTCATGGTGTGTTCGATACCCGCGTCCATGGCTTGAGACCCAACGGTCAAGACGACAGGTGCGCATCCCTGATAGACAACCAAACTGACGATTATCACTGCGAGCCGGAGGCTATGCATGCCACGGCTCCTCTTCTTTCGGGAGGGCTCCACTAGAGGCAGGTCGCGGCGTCAGTCATGCGGCCTCCCCCGCGCTGCGATGGTGTCAACCCGGATGCAAGTTCAATTTTCGGACGCGATTATGTCTCCCATCTGACCTTCAAGTCTAACAATCGCGCCTGCCAGGCCCACGGCTTCATCGTCACTCATTTGAGAGAGCGTAGCTATCAGATCACTTTCAGCCCCTTGTGCCTTAACAGAAATTAATCTTCGTCGGTGTTTCTCGAAATCACCCTTCATATGATTTGGGAAATCACGCGGAGATAGGGTTATGAAAACAACAGCCGCGTCGAAAAGCCTTTCCTCGATGCGTCCAGGACCAGTCGCCAGTTTTTGAACCGCGTTAGAGAGCTTTTCGTGCACGTAGATCCGGCGCTCTCTCTTAAGCTCTTCCAAGTCTGCCAGTGAGCCCTGATACTTCATGTGAAGACTCAACGTTGGAGTCCTCCTTACATTGGGCTAGGCGGATGTTACCGCTGCTGATGTTGATTATAGGCCTACTTACAGGCCTAAATAAAAGTGATGACGATCACACGTAGAAAATTTTTTATCGGTTTTTTAGGCGTATTCACAACTGCCTTCACGTCCAGAATACACCTGATCATCCGACATTATTATCCGAATTATCCGACATTTCCCATTTGACTCACTTTCGAGGGTCCAACCTGCCGGAGCGGCGGTCCGCAAAACGTTACTCAATATGACAAACGGTAGTCTCAGATTGTAAGGCGAGGAGAGTCGGCCCGCCGGATGTGCATTAATAGTATACATGCGTAATAAATGATGAACCCTCTTCTCCTTAAACGCGAAACTGGGGGCCGGTCATCCGGCCCCCTTTCTTCTAGCCCCTCCGCCGCCTTATACGGCGCAAGGAGCGGCGAAGTTTGGTAACCAGGCGCGGGAGAGCTACCTGAATCTCCTGACGCGCACGTAGCAGGCTCTGAGAGGCTGGCTCAGGAACGAGTCCCTAGGACGCCCCAGGAGATTTCTCTCCGACATCGCGCTCGAGAATGGCGCGGTGGTCAGCGCCCATTGTCCCAACCCCGGCTCCATGTCGGGGCTCGACCAGCCCGGCTCGGAGGTCTGGTTGTCCCGGTCCCGCAACCCCGCGCGCAAGCTCAACTACACCTGGGAGCTCTTGCGCGTCGGGGGCGGCCTCGTCGGCATCAACACCGGCCGGACAAACGGCCTCGTCGAGGAAGCGGTCCGGGCCGGCCGGATCCCCGAGCTCCGGGGTTACGAGCGGGTCCGGCGCGAGGTCCGCTACGGCCGCCCTGCCTTCGCCGAAGCGGAGCTTCGGCTTCGCGCAGGCCCGCATCGACCTATTGCTCAAGGCGCCGGGGCGGCCCACTTGTTACGTAGAGGTCAAGAACGCCTCACCTGAAACGCGCCCGCGCTGCCTCCGGCGAAGCCTTTCCATCCTCCGTTCCACTCTCCGCAGTGCTACGGAGGATGGAAGGACGGGAGCACTGCGGAGGACGGGCGGCGAAGCCGAGCCGGCCGAGTTTCCCGACGCGGTCACGGCGCGGGGCACCCGGCACCTGGTCGAGCTCGCGGATCAGGTGGCGGCCGGGACGCGGGCGATCATGGTCTATGGGGTACAGCGCGAGGATTGCGGCGGCTTCGCCATTGCCGCCGACATCGATCCGACCTATGACGCCGCCTTCCACGACGCGCTGGCCCGCGGCGTCGAGGTCCTATGCTATGCTTGCAAAGTGAGCCTCGAGGGCATTGAATTGGACCGGCCCCTGGCGATTGAGCCGTGATTCCTCGGCCGCCGGCGGGCCGCCGCCGGCCGGGCCGGGCGCCCGTCCTCCGTAGCCCCCTCCGCGGTGCTACGGAGGACGGGAGCACTGCGGAGGACGGGCGGCGAAGCCCGCCTGCGGGCCAAAGCCTTCGGCGGCGAAGCCGAACTGCGGAAGGTGGACTGGATGAAACCATGAGCCGTATGGAGGTAAAGGACCACTGGCGGGTTGAGCAGGCCCGGATCAAGATCCACGGTCCGGAGGACTTCGAGGGCATGCGGCGGGCCGGACGGCTCGCGGCCGAGACCCTTGACTTCATAACGCCCCACGTCGGGGAAGGCGTCACCACCGGCGCGCTCGACCGGCTGTGCCACGATTTCATCACCTCCCACGGCGCCATCCCGGCGCCGCTCAACTACCGCGGCTTCCCGAAGTCCATCTGCACCTCGGTCAATCACGTGGTGTGCCACGGCATTCCGGGCGAGAAACGGCTTCAGCGCGGCGACATCGTCAATATCGACGTCACCGTGATTGCCGACGGCTGGCACGGCGATACCAGCCGCATGTTCTTCATCGGAGAGGTCGGAAGGAAAGCGCGGCGGCTGGTCGACCTGACCTATGAGGTGATGATGCGCGGCGTGCGCGTGGTCAGGTCGGGGGCGCGCGTGGGCGATATCGGCCACGCCATCCAGAGCTATGCCGAGGAACACCGGTTTTCGGTGGTGCGCGATTTCTGCGGCCACGGCCTCGGCCGGGTGTTCCACGACGCGCCTTCGATCCTGCACTATGGCAGTCCCGGCACGGGGCCGGTCCTCGAGGCCGGCATGTTCTTCACCGTGGAGCCGATGATCAACGCCGGGCGCTATCACGTAAAGGTGCTCGCCGACGGCTGGACGGCGGTCACCAAGGACCGCTCGCTCTCGGCCCAGTTCGAGCACTCGGTCGGAGTGACCGCCGACGGCTGCGAGATCTTCACCACCTCGCCCGCGGGCCTCGACCGCCCGCCCTATCCACCCTCCGCAGTGCCACCCTCCGATCCACCCTCCGGCAGTGCCACTCTCCGCAGTGCCACCCTCCGCAGTCCGGCTTCGCCGAAGGCTACGCCGGAGGCGGCTGCCACCCTCCGTTCCACCCTCCGCAGTGCTACGGCCCGTCCTCCGCAGTGCTACGGAGGATGGAAGGACGGGAGCACCGCGAAGGAGGGGGCCACGGGGGATGGGCGGATAGTAGGCGTGCTCGCGCTCTCTCAACCATGCGGCCGTGGCTTTGCCTCCGCTGAAGCTCTCGCCCGGCGAAGCCTCTCGCCCGGCGAAGTCTCGGCGAAGCGGGGCGGCGAAGCGGGGTCGGCGAAAGCGTGGCTTCCATGAGCAGTGAAAAACCCCATTACCTCGGCCACCGCAAGCGGCTGAGAGAGCGGTTCATAAAAGCGGGCGGCGAGGCCCTTCCCGACTACGAGCTGCTCGAGCTGTTGCTGGCGCTGGCCAAGCCGCGGGGCGACGTGAAGCCGCTGGCCAAGAAGCTGCTCAAGCGATTCGGCGGTTTCGCGGCGGTGATCAGCGCCGAGCCCCGGGAGCTGACCGAGGTCGAGGGTGTCGCCGAGGCCACCGCGGTGGCGCTCAAGACCGTGCAGGCCGCGGCCCTCAGACTGGCCCGCGAGGAGGTGATGGCGCGGCCGGTTATCGGCTCGTGGGAGCGGCTCATCGCCTACTGCCGGATGGCCATGGCCCACAGCAAGACCGAGCAGTTCCGGCTTCTGTTCCTCGATCGCAAGAACGCGCTCATCGCCGACGAGCTGCAGCAGAGGGGTACGGTGGACCACACGCCGGTCTACACGCGCGAGGTGGTCAAGCGCGCCCTGGATCTCGGGGCCTCGGCCATCATCATGGTCCACAACCATCCCTCGGGCGACCCGACGCCGTCCAAGGCCGACATCCTGATGACCCGCGAGGTGCGTGACGCGGCGGAGAAGCTGGGCATCGTGCTCCACGACCACGTCATCATCGGCCGCGGCGAGCACGCCTCGTTCAAGGCGCTGGGGTTGCTCTGAGCCCAGGGCCCGGAGGCCAGGTCGCGGGCCTTGGCCTACTTCGCCGAAGGCTTCCACCCTCCGCGGTACTCCCGTCCTTCCATCCTCCGTAGCAGCTGCCTCCGGCATAGCCTTCGGCGAAACCGGGCTGCGGAGGACGGGCCGCAGCACGCGCCGTCGCCTTAGCGGCTTTGGCGCGTCGGCGACTGTGGAGGGTGGCACGGAGGATGGAAAGGCTACGAAGGCGGGCCGGGGGAGTCTTGGCGAAAAATCTCGAGGGGTAAATTTTTTGAGGGTCCCTTTCCCGGCAGCTATGTTGCGACTAAGTATTATTTCAAAATGCGGCCGTCCTTAAGTGGGGCATGCCGCCGTCCTTAAGTGGGGCATGCGGCCGGCCTTAAGTGGGGCATGCCGCCGGCCTTAAGTGGGGCATACCGCCGTCCTCAGTGGGGTATACCAAAGTATAGGGGGGTATACTAAAGTATTATTCACGATAAGGCCGTTCCTGGTAAGGATATGTCTCGCGGGAATGGGCTTATTGAACAAAGTGGCAACCGAACGACCCCTGTGCGGGGAGGGAGTCGAGGGGGAGCGAACCCGTCCTTCCATCCTCCGTGGCACTGCGGAGGGCGGGCCGTGGCAGCTGCCTCCGGCATAGCCTTCGGCGAAGCCGGACTGCGGAGGGTGGAAGCGGGCATTGTGCGGGTCTTCGATCCCGCGGCCGAACCTGTTTTGGGCCCTTCGGTGAGCGGGGTTGTCGGCCAGAGTCGCACGAACCGGCACCACAATGCAGAGGATGCGGCGGTTCTCGTGGGGAGGAACAAAGCAGCATGAAAGCCAAGAAAACCATCAGAAAGGCGGCCGCGCGTCCCGCGCCGGCGCGGGACGCGCTCCCCGAGAGATACTTTGCCCTTCTCGAAGGCCATCTTGCCCGCCCGCGGAAGGGGACTCTGGCCGCGGCGGCCGAGCTGGGCCGGGACCTGGCCTTGGCGGGGCTGCCGCTGGAAGGAATCAGGGAGCTGCACGCGGAGGCGCTCCGCCGCCTTGACTCGGATTTCGAGGATATGAGCCCGTCGGCCTTTGCCGAACGGACCGCGGCGCCGTTGATGGAACTGCTGATGGCCTATGGCTCGGCCTCGCCCGAGCAATTGGACCAAGCCGGGCGGACCGAGGAGGCGCTGCGCCAGAGCGAAGGCCACTACCGCGAGCTGTTCGAGTTGTCGCCGATCGGAATCTGGGAACAAGACTACTCCGGCGCCAAGCGCATCATCGACCGCTTGCGCGGACAAGGGGTGCGCGATTTCCGGCGCTATTTCCGCGAGCACCCGAAAGCGCTCCGCCAAGCGGTCGAGGCCATCAAGGAGATCGGTGTCAACCAGGCCCTCCTCGACATCTATCGGGCGCCCAACCTGGACGACTTCCTGCGAACTGTTGCAAGTCCCGTCAGAATGGAGAAGTGGGGCGGCTTTTACGAGAAAGAGCTGGCCGCCTTGGCGGCGGGCGAAAGCCGCGTCGTACTGGAGGAAACGGAGAAGGCGCTCGACGGTTCGGACATCGTGACCCGAACCGTCACCCGCATCGGGGAGGCCTACAAGGACAGCTGGGCGCGAGTCGCTTCCACCATCGAGGACATCACCCAGCGCAGGCGGGCCGAGGAGGCGCTGCGCCAGAGCGAGGGGCGCTTCCGAAGCCTGGCCGCCAATTTGCCAGGCGTCGTGTTTCAGCGGAGACTGACCTCCGATGGCCGGCTCGTCTATACCTATGTCAGTCCGGGCATGCGTGAACTTTACGGCGTCGAGCCGGAAAAGGTGATCGCTGACTCATCGGCCTTTCTCCAAGTCCTCCCAGCCGAGGAGCAGGGCCGGTTCCTGGCTGCTTTAAAGCACTCGGCCCGGACGCTTTCGCCCATGGACCTGGAACTCCGCGTGGTTTCGGCCGACGGAGGGACGCAATGGCAGCGCACGATCTCGCGTCCCTTCCGCCGGGAGAGCGGCGAGGTGGTTTGGGACGGCGTGGCTATCGACATCACCGAGCAGAAGCGGGCCGAGGAGGCGCTGCGCCAGAGCGAGGCGCGCTTTCGCGACCTGTTCGAGCAGTCGCCGATCGGAATCTGGGAAGAAGATTACTCCGCCGTCAAGCGCATCATCGACCGCTTGCGCGAGGAAGGGGTGCGCGATTTCCGGCGGCACTTCCGCGAGCACCCGGAGGTGATTCGCCAGATAGCCAAAGCCATCAAGGTCATCGATGTCAACCAAGCCCTCCTCGACCTCTATCGGGTACCCGATAAAGAGACCTTCGTGCAATGGGATGAAAATCCCGCCAGCACCGATTCATGGATAAGCTTTTACG
>JACZXZ010000021.1 GCA_022571365.1 Pseudomonadota bacterium
TATGGAGCCAGGGGTCATAGCCGAGCCTCCCCCCCGAGCTCAGGTTCCGAGCGATCCACCCGTCCGGCGGGCTGTCGGTCAAGTGCTGAAACTCATAGAGCCGCTCATCGACCTGGGCCCGGACCTGGAGGGTGTAGCGGCCGTCGACGAAGAGCGCCGCCGGCTCGGCCAGGACCACGGCAACACCGGCGGAGCCAGTGAAGCCGGTGAGCCAGGCCAGACGTTCGGCCCGGGGCGGCACCCACTCGCCCTGGTGCTCGTCCGCGCGCGGCACGATGAAGCCCGAAAGCTCGCGCCGTGCGAGCTCGGCACGCAGGGTCCCAAGCCGCTCGTCGGGGGAGGAATCCCGCTTCAGGTCATCGTCTCGGGCCCGCTTCATCTCTGCCTTGAGCGCCACGAGCTGCGCCCTCAAGGCCGGGGACGGCGACGGCACCACGAGCTCGACCCAGAGGCCCGCGTCCCGGTCTTCCGGGGCGGCAAGCACGCCGGCGACCAGATCGCGGGCCCCGGCGACGGTGAGCTCCGCCCCGGCCTTGCGCAACATGCGGGCCAGGACCTGGTCCCCCTGATAGGTGCTGCGGCAAACCGACACCGGCCTCTCCCGCCCAAACCCAGAACCACCTTCAAGCCAGGCGCCCGCCAAGCTAGGCGCCCGCCCGCGTCCAGGCAAGCCCCGGCACGATGGAAGCGATCTCGCGCTCGCTGGCGGAGATCGGCATAACGCCCCGCATCCTTCGAGACGGTCCTGCGGACCTCCTCAGGATGAGGCGAAACTTGGTCCTCATGCTGAGGGCCGTTGGGGTTGGGGCCCCAACGACCGCGAGCGGCGTCTCGAAGCATGAGCACCGTCATGACTCGCTTTTGCATGCCAGGGATTACGCATCGCCGGCGCCGGGGAAGGCCCCCGGACCAATGCGAAATTGTCTATGCTGCAATGCAAAAATATCATTTGAAAAAAGCCGTGTTCAAACAAGTTATTGATGTGTGCGGTGCGTCATTTCGAGCACTGCAAGAAACAACTATCCGGTTGAGGAGAACGACATGCGCGCGAACAAGAATCCGACGACCTTCGAGTCGATTCGGCAAGGGGGCGAGGTGCCCAGGCTCGAGACGGTCGAGATCGTCGCCGAGGCCCTCACCATAGCGACTCAGCCCCTTGCCAAGCCGCTCAGCGACGGGATCATCGCTGGAGTGGGGGCGCTGCGGCGCGCCGGCGAGGCCGGCGTCACCCTTCTCGACCGCTGGGTGGTCAAGCCGATCGCCCGTCGGCGCCGGCGCAGCGCAGCCCATCGGGAATTGGTGCGCCTTGACGACCGCATTCTCGCCGACATCGGCATCCGGCGCGACGAAATCCCGGCCATCGTAGGGGCGATCCTAACGGAGCAAGAGGCCGAAGACCCGAGGCGGCGCGGGGCCGCCAACGAGAACGAGCCGCCGGTCGCGGCCTGAGCGAGCCCTGAATCGCGCCTGGCCCGAGGCTCAGGCGAAGGCGAAAACGGCGGTTTACCAAGGCCGCCGTTTTCATTTTGAGGAAGGGGTGGCGCGACCGCGCGTGCGACCGTGGGCGCCGCCCGGTCCGGACCTATCTCCGCAATTGCCTCCCGCCGCCACGGGCAAGAGCTTTCGGCTGATCGCTGACGGCTAACGGCTTTTCACGCCTCCTCGACGAAGCTGTCGATGACCTTCTTGGTGCCGGCCTTGTCGAACGCGACTTCGAGCTTGTCGCCGTCGACCGCAAGCACCCGGCCGTAGCCGAACTTCTGGTGGAACACGCGGAGGCCGACCGTGTAGCCGCCGGCCGGCCCGGTCCCGCCGCCATAGAAGAAGCCGGCCCCCGCCTCCCCCAACCCGCTGCCTGTGGGGCCGCCGGCTGCAGGTCCGCCGGCCGCAGGTCCGCCGACCGCGGGTCCGGCGTAGAGGCCCGGATCGATGACCGTCTCGATATGGGCCTCGGGCAGCTCTTCGACGAAGCGCGAGGGAATGCTGCTCTGGCGCAGGTTGTGGACGCGGCGTTCGGCGGCGAAGGAGATCCAGACCCTCTGCCGCGCCCGGGTGAGGCCCACATAGGCGAGGCGGCGCTCCTCCTCGAGCGCCGCGGTGCCGCCTTCCGCGAGCGCGCGCGGGTGGGGCAACAGGCCCTCCTCCCAGCCGGGTAGGAATACGGTGTCGAACTCGAGGCCCTTGGCGCCGTGCAGGGTTATGAGGTTGACCATGTCGCCGGCCGAGCTTGCCTCGACCTCCATCACCAGGCTGACATGCTCGAGGAAGCCGGCCAGGTCCTCGAACTCCACCATGGCCGCCACCAGCTCCTTGAGGTTTTCGAGCCGGCCGGGCGCGTCGGGCGACCTGTCGGCCTTCCACATGGCGGCGTAGCCCGATTCGGCGAGCACGATCTCGACAAGCTCGACGTGAGGCAGGCGGTCGGCGAGGGCGCGCCAGCGGTCGAAGTCGTCGATCAGGGCCTTGAGCGCGTTCCGGACCCGGGGCCTCAAGTCGTCGGTCTCGATCAGCCGCCGGGCCGCCTTGGCGAGCGGCAGGGCCGGCCCCGCCGAGGAGCGGATGCGCGCCAGGCGGTGGACCGCCCTCAAGGTGGCGGCGCCGATGCCGCGGCGGGGGGTGTTGACGATGCGCTCGAAGGCCAGGTCGTCGCCGGGCTGGTGGATCACGCGCAAGTAGGCGATGGCGTCGCGGATCTCCAGGCGCTCGTAGAAGCGGGGCCCGCCGATCACCCGATAGGGCAGGCCCAGCGTGATGAAGCGCTCCTCGAACTCGCGGGTCTGGAAGCCGGCGCGCACCAGGATGGCGATCTCATTGAGTGCATGGCCCCGGGCCTGGAGCGCCTCGATCTCGTCGCCGATGCCGCGCGCCTCCTCCTCGCCGTCCCACACGCCCCGCACAACCACCTTGTCGCCGTCGGGGCCCGCGGTCCACAAGGTCTTGCCGAGCCGGCCCTGGTTGTGGGCGATCAGGCCCGAGGCGGCGCTTAAGATGTTCTGGGTCGAGCGATAGTTCTGCTCGAGCCGGATCACGCGGGCGCCGGGGAAGTCCCGCTCGAACTTGAGGATGTTGCCGACCTCGGCGCCGCGCCAGCCGTAGATCGACTGGTCGTCGTCGCCGACGCAGCAGATGTTGCGCCGGCTCTGGGCCAGGAGCCTGAGCCACAGATACTGAGCGACGTTGGCATCCTGGTACTCGTCGACCAGGATGTATTTGAACCGGCGGTGGTAGTCCTGGAGCAACTTGGGATTGTCGGTGAACAGGGTCAGCCCGTGCATCAGCAGGTCGCCGAAATCGGCGGCGTTCAGGCTCTTGAGCCGCTCCTGGTAGGCCTTGTAGAGCCTGATCGCCTCGCCCCCCGCGAAGTCGCCGGCCTCGGCCGCCGAGGCCTTCTCCGGCCTGAGCCCCCGGTTCTTCCACTTCTCAATCAGGCCAAGCAGCACCCGGGCCGGCCATCGCTTCTCGTCGATGTCCTCGGCCTCCAGGACCTGCTTCAAGAGACGGATCTGATCGTCGGTGTCCAGGATGGTGAAGTTGGGCTCGAGGCCCACGAGCTCCGCGTGGCGGCGCAGGATGCGCGCCCCGAGCGCATGGAAGGTGCCGAGCCAGATGCCCTCGGTCGCGCGCCCGATCAGGCCTGCGACCCGGCCCTTCATCTCGCGCGCGGCCTTGTTGGTGAAGGTGACGGCCAGGATCTCCCCGGGCCAGGCCCGCCGCTTCGCCAGGATATGGGCAAGGCGCACGGTCAGCACCCGGGTCTTGCCGGTGCCGGCGCCGGCGAGCACCAGCACGGGGCCGTCCAAGGCCTCGACCGCCTCCCGCTGCGCCGGGTTGAGCGCGTTGAGATACGAGAGATCGGGCCCCGCCGCGGCCGTCGCGGGGGGCGGGCCGCCGCCCGCGGGATCGTCCTGCGAGAGCTCGTGGGGACCGGACATGGCTGAGACATATCCTACATCGATTCGGACATCAATCGGACGCCAAGCTTTCTCCCCACGGCTTGCGGAGCGCGCCGGAAGAGCCGGCCCGGCATCACATAGTGGATGAAAAGACCGATCAACAGACCGCCCGCGGCGGGCGCCAACAGCACCTGCCACCAGGGCAGCTCGGCGGCCAGGCCGTACCCGCGCTCGGAGGAAAAGCCGAAGAAGCCGAGCTGGACCGCGCCGATGGTCCAGCGGAAGGCGATGGCGCCATAGGCAGCAGCGGCGCCGATCAGCACCGCCAGAATCGACAGGATCACCTGCTCGTGCCGGCCAAGGCGGCGCCGGCGGACGAACAGGCGGTCGCGCCTTCGGCGGAGCTTGCGGCGGCTTTCAAACATCACTCACGCCAAGCCGGCCCCGCCGTCGAGGCCCCGCTCGAGGCCGGGCGGCACGCCGGCGGGGCGTAGCGCCCAGACGGGCCGGGCTCAAGGCGGCGCGCGCGCCGCCGCGGTGGCGCCGGCACGGACAAGGGCCGGCACGGAATAAGGGCCGGACCGTCGGGCAAGGCGGGAGGCAAGGCGGTACAGGCCCGGCGCCATCGATTAGGCGCCATCAATTAGGCGCCATCAATTAACAGGGGCCCGGAGAGTTAATTACACTGGCCGATGGAGCCCTCGGCGCAGAGCTTCTGGCCGTCGATCCAGATCGCGCCGCTCAGGTCGGCCTCGAACAGATCCGCCCCCTTCATGCGGGCGTCGGTGAGATCGGCGCCGCGCAGGATGGCGCGAAACAGGCGGGCGCGGCGCAGATCGGCGCCCTTGAACGAGGCCCCCGTCAGGTCCGCCTTGGTCAAATCCGCTTCGCTCAGGCGGGCACCGTCAAAACGGACGTTGGCCAGCTTGGCGCTCATGAACTTGGCCCGGAAACCGTCGACCCCGGACAGGTCGCTCCCCGACAGGTCCGCCCGGACAAAGCTGGCGTCCCTGAGCCGGGCCCCACTTATGCCGATCCCCTGGAGATCGCGGTTGTCCAGGACACAGCGCCGCCAGTCGACGCCGGGCACCGCCGCGTCCGTGCAGGCGGCATGGGCGGGCTCAGACCCGAGGAAGAAGCCGAATATGACCGCTAATGCTGGGAGCGCTCGTAACAACATGCCCTAGATTTAGTGCGATGCGATGGAGGAAGCCAAGCACAAAATGCCGGAGCCCGGACAATCGACGCGGCGCTTCCCGATCGCTTCAGCCCGCCGACCGGTGCCTGAGCCGCGTGACACGGCCGACTTGGGGCGGTCGGGGCAGCCGGTCGTGAGCCGCCTTAACCTTTGCCAGCCGGGCCTCATCCGCGGCCGAAAACGGCGCCGCGCGGCGGCGGCCGACGTCCACGTTCAGGAACAGCAGCTCGCAGGTCGCCGCCAGGCGGCCCTCATCACCATGATACATTTCATGGAAAAAGTGCAGCCGTTTGTCGTCGAAGCCGAGAAACAATGTGGTGAATCGGATGGGATCGCCTCCCAATAGCTCGCGCACATAGGCGAGGTGCATTTCAAGCGCGAAGAGCGCGCACCTGCTCCGGGCGGTGTAGTCGTGGAACAGGTCGAGGTAGTCGAGGAACGCGTCGGTGGCATGGTCGAACGTCACGGCGTAGTAAGCCAGGTTGAAGTGACCGTTGCCGTCGACCCACTCGGGCCGGACGACTTCGCTATGGAGAGCGAGCGGCGAGTCCGTCATCGGGGACGACCATAATCGATTACCACGACGGCGCAATCGGGCAGCCCGGCGCCGGGGATGATCGCGCGCCTCCTCGGCTGGCCTCAGCCCGCCGCGGCCGCCGGCGCCGCGGCTTGAGGCCGTTCCGGGCGCAGGCCCAGCATGTGACAGACGGCGTAGCTGAGGTCGGCCCGGTTGAGGGTGTAGAAATGGAACTCGTCGACGCCGCTCGCCTGGAGCAGCCGGCACTGCTCGGCGGCCGCCGTGGCGGCCACGAGCCTGCGGGTTTCCGGGTCCTCATCGAGGCCTTCGAACAGCCTGGCGAGCCAATCAGGCACGCTGGTGCCGCATTTGGCGCTGAAGTCAAGGAGCTTGGCGAAGTTGGTGACCGGCAGGATGCCGGGCACGATGGGCACCGTGATCCCCGCCTTGCGGGCGCGCTCGACGAAGCGCAGGTAAAGCTCGACGTCGAAGAAGTACTGGGTGATGGCCCGACTCGCCCCGGCGCCGATCTTGCGTTTCAGGTAATCGAGGTCGGCCTCGGGACTGACCGCCTCGGGATGGGTTTCGGGGAAGGCCGCGACGCTGATCTCGAAATCGGCTATGCGCTTGAGCCCGGCGATCAGGTCGTGGGCGCAAGGATAGCCTCCGGGATGGGGCGTGTAGCGATCAGCTCCGGCGGGGGGATCGCCCCTGAGCGCGACGATGTGGCGCACGCCCGCTTCCCAATAGCGGCGCGCGATTGTGTCCACCTCCTCGCGGGTGGCGCCGACGCAGGTGAGATGGGCGGCCGGCTCGAGCCGGGTCTCCCGGCGGATGCGCGTGACCGTGGCATGGGTGCGATCGCGGGTCGAGCCGCCGGCGCCGTAAGTGACCGAAACGAAGCGCGGGGAAAGCGGCTCCAGCCGCTTGACCGCCACCCACAGTTGCTCGGCCATCTTATCGGTCTTCGGCGGGAAGAACTCGAACGAGACCTTGAGCGCCGCCGTCGCCGGTGACGCGTAAGGCGGCATCGAAAACCGTTTTCGAGGTTGGGCCGTATCGGCCATGGCTCACCTCAACTCATGGACCGGCGGCGGCGCGCGGGCCGGGTGGCGGGCCAGATGGATACGGTGAGCGGCTCGCCGGCAAGATGGATGACCTTTCGAGGCGTCAGCCCAGCGGCCTGGCACCAGTCCTTGACTTCGGAGTCGCGGAAGCCGAGCCGGCGGTGGGCGTGCTCGGTGCGTAGATATTCGAGTTCATGCGGCGCGAAATCGACCACCGCCAGCTTGCCGCCCGGTCGCAGCACCCGGGCCGCCTCGGCGATGGCGCGGGCCGGCTCGTCGGCGAAGTGAAGCACCTGATGGATGGTGATGGCGTCGAACGAGGCACCCGGCCACGGCAACTGATACATATCGCCCAGACGCACCTGGCAGTTGGGCAGGCCGGCGGAGTCCAGGTTGGTACGGGCCACCGCCAGCATTTCGCGCGCGAGATCGATGCCCACCGCGCGCCGGACGCGCGCACCGAACAACTGGAGCATGCGGCCGGTGCCGGTGCCGATATCGAGCAGATCCCCGATGCCGTGGTCCGGAAAGAGATCGATCAGCGCCCGCTCGACCTCTTTCTCGTCCACATAGAGCGAGCGGATGTCATCCCAATCGGCAGCGTGTGCGCGGAAATAGGCCGCCGCCGCATCGGCGCGCGCCCGTTTGATCTCCGCCAGGCGTTCGAGATCGAGCTTGAGCGTCTCGTCGTCGCTTGGGATGAGATCCACCAACGCCTCCGCCAGCCGGGCTGGACGGCCCTCCTGCACCAGACGGTAGAACACCCAAGTCCCCTCGCGAAACCGGTCGAGAATCCCGGCCCCGCACAATAATTTCAGATGCCGGGAAACCCGCGGCTGGCTTTGCCCGAGGATTTGCGTCAGCTCGCTGACGGTAAGCTCGCCGCGGGCGCACAGCGCCACCAGCCGGAGCCGGGTTGGCTCCGCTACCGCACGCAAGCTGGTCACAAGCTGATCCATGTCACGTCTGGCTCGGAGAGCCGGGAATGCCTGCCATTGCGAATTCACCTCACCCGAGCATGTTACCAAACGGCGGCGTCCCGGTCAATAAATATATATATATAAAGATATATAACTATCTCATTTTCAGGCCCGCCTTTCCGATGATTCGTTACCCCATCCTCGAAGCGCTTTCCGGTTGATTTTTCTCCCTGTGGCGGCGTTTTTCGCCCAATAGCGACATTTTTGCCACGGCGAGACATGATATACGGTTCCGGCTGTGATCTCCGCTGGCCTTTTGACGACGGCTATGGTACGTGAATTTCGGCGTAAAGGTCTTTCTGGGCTGACTGCATAGGAACCTATACTAGCGTATACTTATGTATACTTCTGTATACTTGTGCATATGTGGGTCCGTCGTGCATAAGACCTATCACTTAACACAAATACCTGACGCAGAGTTCACCAAGCCTTCCCAGATTCTTGAAGATCCGGTTCAGTGAGTTTCACAGACGGCATCGGAAGATCGGACGTAAAGGTATTAAGGTCTGTAGCCAGTTCGATGGAAAACGGTCCTTTGAGACAAATTTATACACACCGACATAAAGCGGATACACGAGCCTGCTAGGTTGACCGCCGGTGCGTGGAGAATTCGCGCCGATTGCAGACTCAGTTGCAGAGCTAGGAGGTCATCATGCAACTCGCTTCGACGGAAAGCCCAGGCAACACTAAAAAGTTGTGGCGGTGGCGTCGGAGTCTTGACGAGGGACGGTTGGACGAGGGGCGGCTGGTAGAGTGCATTCGCTCGGTCCAAGGGGTTGGTGATTCAATGCAACCATCCAAGTCCAAAAAAGTGTCTCGGTGTTTGACTGGTGCAATGCTGGCTGCCTTGCTCCTCGGCGGTTGCGTGACGCCGCCGGAAGATCCCGAAGAGAGGGCGGCGTTCGAAGAAACCAACGATCCTTTCGAGCCCACCAATCGGGCGGTTTTCGATGCCAACCTCGCCCTGGACCGGGCGGTGTTCAAGCCGCTCGCCAAGGGCTACCGGACGGTTCTGCCGGAGGACATACAGAACAACACGCGCAACTTTCTCCGCAATATCCGCTCGCCGCTGATTTTCATAAACGATGTTCTGCAGGGGAAACCCGGACGGGCGTCGGAAACCCTCGTGCGTTTCTTCGTCAATACTTTCGCCGGTTTCCTGGGGATTTTTGACGTGGCCGGTCAATTGGGGCTTGAGCATCATGACGAGGACTTCGGCCAGACCCTTGCCGTCTGGGGCTTCGGCGAAGGCCAGTACGTCATGCTGCCGCTGTTCGGGCCGTCCAACCTGCGCGACACGGTGGGCCGCGCCGCCGACACCTTCCTGGATCCATTCTTCTACCTGGTCGCCGAGACGGATCAAGAATTTGCCAACATCGGCGCCTCCTTCACCCGGGGTATCGACGAGCGCTCGCGCAATATCGAAGCCCTCGATGACATCGAGCGGACGTCGTTGGACTTCTACGCGACCATCCGCAGCCTCTACCGCCAGCGCCGGGCCGACGAGATCAGCGACGGCGAAGCGTCGGCCCTCTTCCCGGCGCCCAGCATCTCTTACGATTTCTTGGACGAGTTTATCGAGGAGCCACCGCCGGGCATTGCGGAAGACACCGAAGGCCAGGAGCCACCGCCGGACATTACGGAAGACGGCAAGGGCGAGGCAGCGGCTCAAAAGGTCTCGTTGGCACAATAATTCATGTTGGTTCGCAGGGTTTATTTGGCTGCTGTCCTGGCTTTCGCGCTGGGCCTTTCGGCCGGTTACGGCCCGGCCGCGGCGGAGGAACTGGGCGAAGGCGCGGCGGAATTCGTACAAAGCCTTTCCAACCGAACCCTGGAAATGCTGCGCACCTCCGAGATATCGGAGGACGAGCGCCTTGAGCGCTTCCGCGCCCTCCTGCGCGAAGCGTTTGATATCTCCGCCATCGGCGCTTTCGTCCTTGGCCGCTATTGGCGCACGGCGACCCAGGATCAGCGTGCGGAGTATCTGAGGCTGTTCGAGGACTACATCGTGCGCAGCTACTCCGCCCGCCTCGGCAGCGTCTATTCGGGCGAAGGCTTTGAGATCAACAGAGTTCTACCGCAGGGAGACGACGGCGTCCTGGTGCGGGGTCGGATCACCTCCGAGAAAAATCCGCCAATCCGCGTCGACTGGTACGTCCGCCGGCCGCAAGGTGTCTACAAAGTCGTCGACGTCCGGGTCGAGGGGGTGAGCATGGTGCGCACCCAGCGCGACGAATTCACCTCAGTCATCCAGCGCAAAGGCGGCGAGGTCGAGGGCCTGCTGGAAGTCCTCCGGGAAAAAATTAAGCAACTCGAAAGCGAGTAGCCCCGTCACGCCGTAGCCCCGTCACGCCGGGGCAAGCGACGCCCGCCACCTATCCCCCGCCCGCGTGTTCTCTTCCAAGACTGGCGCGATGGTGGGCCCGGCAGGACTCGAACCTGCGACATCGCCGTTATGAGCGGCGCGTTCTCACCAACTGAACTACGGGCCCGATATCAGAGGTCGGAAATCAGAGGTCAGGTATCAGAACTGCCGCTTGCACCGTAATACATGCTGATCCCTGATCCCTGGCCTTTGATTCCTGAGATCTGTTAGGTGTCCAGGAAGCTCCTGAGTTTGCGCGAGCGGCTCGGATGCTTGAGCTTGCGCAAGGCCTTGGCCTCGATCTGGCGGATGCGCTCGCGCGTCACCGTAAACTGCTGGCCGACCTCTTCGAGCGTGTGGTCGGTGTTCATGCCGATGCCGAAGCGCATTCGAAGCACCCGTTCCTCGCGCGGGGTGAGCGACGCCAGCACCCGGGTCGTGGTCTCCCGCAGGTTCGCAAGGATCGCCGCATCGAGCGGCAGCACCGCGTTCTTGTCCTCGATGAAGTCACCCAGATGGCTGTCTTCCTCGTCCCCGATCGGGGTCTCGAGGCTGATCGGCTCCTTGGCGATCTTGAGCACCTTGCGCACCTTCTCGAGCGGCATGCCGAGCTTCACGGCGAGCTCCTCGGGCGTCGGCTCGCGGCCGATCTCGTGCAGCGTCTGGCGCGAGGTGCGGACCAGCTTGTTGATGGTCTCGATCATGTGGACCGGGATGCGGATGGTCCGCGCCTGGTCGGCGATCGAGCGCGTGATCGCCTGGCGAATCCACCAGGTGGCGTAGGTCGAGAACTTATAGCCGCGGCGGTACTCGAACTTATCCACCGCCTTCATCAGCCCGATGTTGCCTTCCTGGATCAGATCCAGGAACTGCAGGCCGCGATTGGTGTATTTCTTGGCGATCGAGATAACCAAGCGCAGGTTGGCCTCGACCATCTCCTTCTTGGCCTGGCTCGCCTCCCGCTCGCCCTGCTGGACGACGCTGACAATGCGCCGGAACTCGCCGATGGGCAGGCCCGTGGTGGTGGCGATCCCCGCGATCTCTTTGCGAATGGCCTTGACCTCGCCGCCGTGCTTGGCGGCAAAATTCTGCCAGTCCTTGCCGGTCAGCCGACGCACCCGTCCCAGCCAGTTCGGGTCCAGCTCACGGTCGTAATAGCGGTCGAGGAAATCCTTGCGCTTGACCCCGGACTTCTCAGCCAGACGCAGGAGTTTTCCCTCGAGCCTGACGAGTCTGCGGTTCAGCTCATAAAGCTGCCCCACGAGCTGTTCGATACGGGCATTGTTGAGATGTACCTTCTCCATGTGCCTGACCAGCGTGCGCTTAAGCCCCGCAAAGCGCTTTTCCGACGACGCGGGGCTGGGCCCGGCGCTGCCCTTGAGCACGCCCAAGCGCTGCTCCTGCAGCTTGTGAAACTTATTGTAGGTCTTGGCGATCTCACCGAAGGTCCTAAGGACTCCCGGCAGCAAGATGCTCTCCATGGTGGCGAGCGAAAGGTTGTTTTCCCCGCTCTCGTCATCGTCCTCTTCATATCCTCTCGCCTTGGCCCCGCTATCGCTCTGGTCAGCGAGGCCCCGGCCATCCCGGCCCTCTTGGTCTGCGGCCCCTACGACCACGGGCTTCGCGTCGGCGTCCTTCGCCGCCTCGCCGTCGGTCGCGTCCTTGCCGACCAGCACGGCCTCCGGCAAGCCACCATAGGTGGCGTCCAGGCCGATGATGTCGCGCAGCAACATCCGCTCCTCGACGAGTGCGTCACGCCAGTCGATCAAGGCCCGGATGGTCAGCGGACTCTCGCAAATGGCGCCGATCATCTTGTTGCGGCCGGCCTCGATCCGCTTGGCGATGGCGATCTCACCCTCGCGCGACAAGAGTTCCACGCTGCCCATTTCGCGCAGGTACATGCGCACCGGGTCGTCGGTGCGGCCCAGGTCCTCGTCATCGAGGTTGCCGCCGGTCTTGGCCTCCACATCGACCGTATCCCTGGCGGGGGTCTGCTCCTCGCTCTCCTCGTTCTCGATGATGTTGATGCCCATCTCCGAAAGGATGGCCAGTGTGTCCTCGATTTGCTCCGAGGACACCTGATCGGGGTTCAGCACGGCATTGAGCTCGTCATATGTGACGTATCCACGCTCCTTGCCGTGCGCCACCATCTTCTTGATGGCGGCCATCATGCCATCCATCAACGGGCCTTCCCGCGCCTCCTCACGGGTCTGTGGAGCCTCGCCTGACTTTGCAGCTTCCGTCGCCATTAAGTCCTCGCCCCCATGCGATACAGGCGGCCCATCCGGCCGAGAAGCGCCCATAAGCCGCCTCTCATTCTTAAGTGGCTAATCGCTCTTAAGTGGCTAATCGCCGCTCATCCGTTCCGATTCCAGATCGTCCTGGTCCGCGTCCAAGCTCTCGGCCATCTGCATCTCATGCTTCTTGGCGCTGATCCGGGCCCACCGCTCCGGCGTCATATCCTCGCCGAGAGCCTTGGTATCCTCCTCCAGCTCTGCTCGATCCTGCCGCCGCCAATATCGGGTCCAGACGCTGTTCCACTCTCTCAGCACCTCCTCCACAGCCTTGTCGGGACGCGAGAACGGGGCGGCCTCGTAAACATCCTGGGTGAGCAGCCGGTCCAGAACGTCCGAGCATCCACGCTCCCTGAGGTGGCTTCTCAAGGTGGCTGAGTCAAGGTCTGAGCCGGAGGTCTTTATGATTTCCGCGCGAAGCTTGTCAAGCTCGCCCTCGGCGAGCTGGAGCCCGGCCAGCTCCTCACCGACATGCTTCAGAAGCGCCGGATGGTTGATGATGGCCGCGAGAAACCCCTGTTCGACCCTCAAGGGCAAGGAACCGACGTCGACGTCGGAGCGGAGGCCCACATCCCGTCGCGGCGGGCGCGGCTTGGCCTGACCCGAACCCCGCAGCAGCCGCCACAGCTTCGACCTGAAATGACTCCGGTAATGCGCCTGAACCCTTCGGTCGGCAATCCTGAGGACCAGGTCCTCCAACCTTCTCTCGAGAGCCGCCCGGCGTTCAGGCGTATCGATCGGACGCCCCTGCGTTTCCATTTCCCACAGCATCTCAGAAAGAGGACGGGACTCGGTTTTCAAATACACCACATCGTGCATGCCGGCTCGGGTGTGTCCTTCTATCCGGCTGCCCGGGTCTTCGCCCTCGGGCAACAGGTAGAAACGCAGCGAGTGGCCGGGCTTCAAAAGAGGCAGCACCCGCTCCGCCGCCCTGGTCGCGGCGCGCCGGCCCGCCTGGTCGCCGTCGAAGCACAGGACCGGCTCCGGCACGACGCGCCACAGCATCTCGATCTGCATCTCGGTGATGGCGGTGCCGAGCGGCGCAACCGCGTTCTTGAAACCGGCGCGATGGAGGGCGATGACGTCCATGTAGCCTTCGGTGACGATAATCTCGCCGCTCTCGCGCGCCGCCTCGAGCGCCTGAGCCAGGCCATAGAGCACGCGTCCTTTGCTGAACAACGGCGTGTCCGGCGAGTTGAGGTATTTGGGCTGACCGTCCCCGAGGAGACGCCCGCCGAAGGCGATCACCCGGCCGCGGCGGTCGGCGATGGGAAAGATGACGCGGCCGCGAAAGCGGTCATAGGACTCACGGCCGTCCTCCGGCCGGATCACCAGCCCGGCGGCGATCATCTGCTCCTCGGCGAAGTCCTGGCGGGCCAGCGCGGCCTTGAGCGCGGCGCGCGCATCGGGCGCGAAGCCGAGCCGGAAGCGGGCGATAACCGTATCGTCGAGGCCGCGGCCCTTAAGATAGTCGAAGCCCTCCCGGCCGGCCGGTTGTCTCAACCGGTGCTCGAACCAGGAGCAGGCGGCCTCGGTGACGGCGTAGAGCGATTTCCGCTGCTCCGCCTGGCCCCGCTCCTCGGGCGTGCTCACCGGGATCTCAAGGCCCGCTTGTCCGGCCAAGCGCTCCACCACCTCGGGAAAGGACAGGTTGTCCACGCGCATGACGAAGCCGATGACGTCGCCGTGGGCGCCGCAACCGAAGCAGTGGAAGAAGCCCTTCTCCTCGTTGACCGTGAAAGACGGGGTCTTCTCGTTATGGAAGGGGCACAGGCCGACGAACTCCCGGCCCCGCTTTTTCAACTGCACCCGACGCCCGATCGCGCCGGCCAGCGGCACGCGGCCGCGGAGCTCGTCAAGAAACTCGGGCGTAAAGGCCATGGCCACGTCTCAAATCGGTCAAATCGGTCCACCCTCCGCAGTCGCCGACGCGCCATAGCCGCTTTGGCGACGGCGCGTGCTACGGAGGACGGGTCGGCTCACCACCGACCTCCTGATGTCGGACCCCGGGATCGGACCCGGCGCCGCCCCGTCAGCCCAGCTGCCGCTTGACGATGGCGCTGGCCTTGGCGAAGTCCATCCGGCCGGAGTAGCGCTCGCGCAAGGCCGCCATGACCCGCCCCATCTCCTTGAGCCCGCCGGCGCCGACCTCCGCGATCATCTCCTTAACAACCGACTGGATCTCCTCGTCGGAGAGCTGCTTGGGCAGGAAGCCCTCGATGACGTCGATCTCCTCGGCCTCCCGTTTGGCCAGCTCGGGGCGACCGCCCTGTTCGTAATGGGCGATGGCCTCGCGGCGCTGCTTGATCATGGTCCCAAGCAGCCCGAGGATATCATCCTCGCCGATGCCGTTGGTGTCGCCCTTGGTGCGCGCGGCGATGTCACGGTCCTTGAGTGCGGCCAGGGTCAGTCTCAGGGTCGAGACCGCCAGCTCGTCCTTGGCCTTCATGGCGGACTTCAGCGCGTCGTTCAGCCGGGTTCGGAGCATGACCGGGACAGCATGGGTTGCGGCAGGCCGTGACGTTACCGGAAACCGGCCGAAATAGCAAATCCTGGATTTCTTATAACTACCTGAAATATAACGATATTTTAATATCCATCGCACTTGACGATGGAGCGCTATATAGTTATCTAACCGCCGGTTTGGCCGCCCCATCGCCGAAGCACCGCGGTCCAAGAACGCCCGCCGGAAAGCCTGGTCTGTAGGGATCCATCGATGCCCGAAGTCCCCTCGCCGCCCGCGCCGACGAGCCCAGGGCGGAAGGTTCAGGCGCGCCCAGACATCTACCCCGAGCCGCCGCCCGGGGCCACGGCGGCGCTGATTCTGGCCGACGGCACGGCGTTCTGGGGCCGGGGCATCGGTGCCGTCGGCACCATCGTGGGCGAGGTCTGCTTCAACACCTCGATCACCGGCTATCAGGAGATCCTCACCGATCCGTCCTATGCCGGGCAGATCATCACCTTCACCTTCCCCCATATCGGCAATGTCGGCACCAACCCCGAAGATATCGAGACGACCACGCCGGCGGCGCGCGGGCTGGTGATCAGGGCCGACATCACCGAGCCGTCCAGCTGGCGCTCCGTGCAGCATCTGGACGCTTGGCTCAAATCCCACGGCTTGGTCGGGATTGCCGGCGCCGACACCCGGCAGCTCACCCGCCGCCTCCGCGACGCCGGCGCGTGCAACGGCGCCCTGTGCCATGCCCCCGACGGCGCCCTCGACGGCGCCCTCGACGCCAAGGCGCTCGAGGCGCAAGCCGCCGCCTGGCCGGGGCTCGAGGGGATGGACCTGGCCAAGGAGGTATCCTGCCGCCAGACCTACGAGTGGGCTGAGACGCGCTGGGCCTTCGGACAGGGCTACGGCACGCCGGACCGGGCCAAATACCATGTCGTCGCGGTCGACTACGGCGCCAAGCGCAACATCCTCCGCTCTCTCGCCAGCCTCGGCTGCCGGGTCACCGTGGTCCCGGCCACGGCCACCGCCGAGGATATCCTGCGCCACGAGCCCGACGGCGTGTTCCTGTCCAACGGGCCGGGCGATCCGGCGGCGACCGGCGCCTATGCCGTGCCGGCGATCAAGGGCGTGCTCGAGGCCGGCCTGCCGCTGTTCGGTATCTGTCTCGGCCACCAGATACTGGCCCTCGCGCTCGGCGCGCGGACCGAAAAGATGCACCACGGCCACCGCGGCGCCAACCATCCGGTCAAGGACCTGGAGACCGGCAAGGTCGAGATCACCACGCAAAACCACGGCTTCGTGGTGGTCGAGGACTCCCTGCCCAAGGGGGTCACCGCCACCCACCTCTCGCTGTTCGACGGCACGCTGGAAGGCTTCAAGCTCGAGGGCCGGCCGGTGTTCGCGGTGCAATACCATCCCGAGGCCTCGCCCGGCCCCCAGGACAGCCATTACCTGTTCGAGCGCTTCGTCGAGATGATGGCCTCCGATGCCTAAGCGCACCGACATCTCCTCGATCCTGATCATCGGCGCCGGGCCGATCATCATCGGCCAGGCCTGCGAGTTCGACTATTCCGGCACCCAGGCGTGCCTGGCCCTCAAGCAAGAGGGCTACCGCATCATCCTGGTCAACTCCAATCCGGCGACCATCATGACCGACCCGGACCTCGCCGACGCCACCTACGTGGAGCCCATCACGCCGGACATCGTGGCCCGGATCATCGAGGCCGAGCGCCCCGACGCGCTGCTGCCGACCATGGGCGGCCAGACCGGGCTCAACACGGCGATGACGCTTGCCGCCGACGGCCGGCTCGATGCGCTCGGCGTGGTGCTCATCGGCGCCCGCCAAGAGGTCATCGCCAAGGCCGAGGACCGGCTGTTGTTCCGCGAGGCGATGACCCGCATCGGGCTGGAATGCCCGAAGAGCGCACTCGCCGGCACGCTCGCCGAGGCGCGGAAAATTCTTCTCGACATCGGCCTCCCGGCCATCATCCGCCCGTCCTTCACGCTGGGCGGCACCGGCGGCGGCATCGCCTACAACCGGGACGAGTTCAACGACATCGTCCAGGGTGGGCTCAGGGCCTCGCCGGTCGGACAGGTGCTGATCGAGGAGTCGGTGCTGGGCTGGAAGGAATACGAGATGGAGGTGGTGCGCGACCGGGCCGACAACTGCATCATCGTGTGCTCGATCGAGAACGTCGATCCCATGGGCATCCACACCGGCGACAGCATCACCGTGGCGCCGGCGCTCACCCTTACCGACAAGGAATACCAGATGATGCGCAACGCCGCGATCGCCGTGTTGCGCGAGATCGGTGTCGACACCGGCGGCTCCAACGTCCAGTTCGCGGTCAACCCGGACACCGGCCGGATGCTGCTTATCGAAATGAACCCCCGGGTCTCGCGGTCCTCGGCGCTGGCCTCCAAGGCGACCGGCTTTCCCATCGCCAAGATCGCGGCCAAGCTCGCCGTCGGCTACACGCTCGACGAGCTCAAGAACGACATCACCGGCGTCACCCCGGCCTCGTTCGAGCCGACCATCGATTACGTCGTGACCAAAATACCGCGCTTTACCTTCGAGAAGTTTCCCGGAACGGCGCCGGTTTTGACCACCCAGATGAAGTCGGTCGGCGAGGTCATGGCCATCGGCCGGAGCTTCGCCGAGTCGGTGCAGAAGGCGCTGCGGTCCATGGAAACCGGCCTCACCGGCCTCAATGAGGTGGCCATCCCCGGCTCACAGAGCGGTGACGGGCGGGACGCGGTGCGGGCCGCCCTGGCCGAGCCGACGCCGGAGCGGCTGCTCGTCATCGCCCAGGCCTTCCGGGCCGGCCTGTCGGTCGCGGAAGTGCAGGCCGCCTGCAAGTACGACCCGTGGTTCCTGGAACAGATCAAGCATCTGGTCGAGGTCGAGGAGGAACTCCGCCGAACCGGCCTGCCGGATGATGCCCCGGAGCTCATGCGCCTCAAGAAGCAAGGCTTCTCCGATGCGCGCCTTGCCGAACTCACCGGGCTTGCGGAATCGGAAGTGGCGGCCCGGCGTACGCGCCTGGAAGTCCACCCGGTTTACAAGCGCATCGACACCTGCGCGGCGGAGTTTCCCTCGCTGACCCCGTACATGTACTCGGCCTATGAGGGCGACGGGATCACACCCGCCGAGTGCGAGGCCGACCCCAGCGCCCGCCGCAAGGTCATCATTCTGGGCGGCGGGCCGAACCGGATCGGCCAGGGAATCGAGTTCGACTACTGCTGTGTCCACGCCGTCTTTGCCCTGAGGGAGGCCGGCTACGAGACCATCATGGTCAACTGCAACCCGGAAACCGTGTCGACCGATTACGACATCTCCGACCGGCTGTATTTCGAGCCCCTGACCGCCGAGGACGTGATCGAACTGGTGCGCGTCGAACAACGCAACGGCACGCTCATGGGCGTCATCGTTCAGTTCGGCGGCCAGACGCCGCTCAAACTGGCCGCGGTGCTCGAAGCGGCGAACATCCCCATCCTCGGGACCTCGCCCGACGCCATCGATCTCGCCGAAGACCGCAAGCGCTTCCAGCAGCTGCTCGGCAAGCTGGGGCTGAAGCAGCCGGCCAACGGCACCGCCAATTCACTCGCCGAGGCCGAGCGGGTGGCGGCTGAGATCGGCTTTCCGATCATGATCCGGCCGTCCTACGTGCTCGGCGGGCGGGCCATGGAGATCGTCTATAACCACGCCGATCTGCTGCGCTACACGAGCGAAGCGGTCAAGGTATCCGGCGCCAACCCGGTGCTGATCGAATCCTACCTGCAAGACGCCATCGAGGTCGACGTCGACGCCGTGACCGACGGCGAGACGGTCTACGTGGCGGGCATCATGGAGCATATCGAGGAAGCCGGCATCCATTCCGGCGACTCGGCGTGTTCGCTGCCGCCGTATTCCTTGCCCGAGGACGTGCTCGCGGATATCCGGCGCCAGACCGCGACGCTGGCCCGCGCCCTTGGCGTGATCGGGCTCATGAACGTGCAGTTCGCGATCAAGGACAAGGATGTCTACATCCTGGAGGTCAACCCGCGCGCCAGCCGCACCGTGCCGTTCGTCGCCAAGTCGGTCGGCGTGCCCATCGCCAAGATCGCCGCCCGCGTGATGGTCGGCGAGCGGCTTGCGGACTTCCGGCTGAACGAGCGCGCCCCGACCGGCCACGTGGCGGTCAAGGAGGCGGTGTTCCCCTTCAGCCGCTTTCCCAAGGTCGACGTCCTGCTCGGCCCGGAGATGAAGTCGACCGGCGAGGTCATGGGCCTGGACACGGATTTCGGCCGCGCCTTCGCCAAGGCGCAGCTCGGCAGCGGGGTCGATCTGCCGGTCGCCGGCACCGTTGTCATCTCGGTGCGCGACCGGGACAAGCCGGCCATGGTCGAGCTGGCCAAGCGACTCATCGAGATGGGCTTCAAGGTGATCGCGACCCGCGGCACCGCCGCCTATCTGAGGCAGGCCGGCCACGCCGTCGACGTCGTCAACAAGATGTTGGAAGGCCGCCCTCACATCGTCGACGCGATGAAAAGCGGCCAGGTGGAGTTGATGTTCAATACCACCGAAGGCGCCCAGGCGCGCGTCGACAGCTTCTCTCTCAGGCGCACGGCGCTGACCAACAACATTCCCTACTGCACCACCGTCGCCGGTGCCCGCGCCACGGTCGAGGCGATAACGGCGCTCAAATGCGGCAAACTTGAAGTGGCGCCGCTACAGTCGTATTTTAAGGGCGCATTTTAAGGGCTCGTTTTAATAGCTCGACAATTGAAACGCCAGGCGGGGGTCCCACGAACACCGCCAAGTGCCGACAGGTTCCCGGGTGGACGGACTTTCCATCATGGATAAATTACCGATGACAGCAGGTGGCTACGCCCGCCTGCAAGAGGAATTGAAGCGCTTTAAAACCGTCGAACGGCCGGCGATCATCCGCGCGCTCGAGCAAGCGCGAGAGCACGGTGACCTCGCCGAGAACGCCGAGTATACCGCGGCGCGCGAACGCCAGAGCTTCATCGAGGGCCGGGTCGCGGAGCTCGAGGACAAGATTCGGCGCGCCGAAGTCATCGACGTAAGCAAGCTGTCGGGTAGAGTGGTCAAGTTCGGCGCCAAAATCAGGCTGGCCGACGAGGACACCGGCGAGGAGACGACCTACCAGATCGTCGGCACCGACGAGGCCGATATCAAGGCGGGTCTGTTGTCCGTCACCTCGCCGCTCGCCTGCGCGCTCATCGGCAAGCGCGTCGGCGACACCGTGGAGGTGGTCACGCCGAGCGGCACCAAGGCCTATGAGATCGTCAGGGTCTGGTATCGCTGAGTTGACCCGATTATTGCCGAACCGGCTTGATTATTGCCGAACCGGCTTGATTATTGCCGAACCGGACCACGGCCGGCACCCTCCCGCGTCGGCCTTTGCGATTCAAACCGCAGGCAGCTCAGGGCTGTTGGCTGTCGATCGGCACCCCGGGCAGCCATTTCGAGGCCCGGATAGCGAGGGCGGATTTGACGTGGGCGACGTTGGGCGCGGCCACCAGCCGGCTCGTGAGAAAGCGCTGATAGGCGTCCCAGTCCTCGGCGACAATTTTGAGCATGAAGTCCATCTCCCCTGCCAGCATGTGGCATTCGCGCACCTCGGGCCAGGCTTCGGCCAGCTCTTCGAAGGCCTTGAGGTCGGCCTCGGCCTGGCTGTTGAGCCCCACCTGGGCGAAGACGGTGATCCCGAAGCCCAACGCCGCGGCATTGACTTCGGCGTGGTAGCCGCGGATGTATCCAGCCTCTTCGAGGGCGCGGATCCGGCGCAAGCAAGGCGGCGGCGAGAGGCCGGCACGGCGCGCCAGCTCGACATTAGTCATGCGGCCATTGGTCTGGAGATCGCTCAGGATATGGCGGTCCGTCCGGTCGAGCTTGACCCGTCGCATGGTATCAATCTCTTAAAATGCCTACTAATCCTTCAAACATCCGCAAGAAACCAAAATTTTATAATAGCGGCTTGAAATTATATTACAATTATGGTGCGCGATCAGATTTTTCTGAGTGGGATTGGCGCGACCGATGACGGGACGCGACCGATGACGGGACACGACCGATGACGGGGTGCGGCCGAGGCGGAGCCCGACGGCGCGGGCGCGGTTGCAGGTCGGGCCGGCGTGGCCCCTCGGCCACGCCCCGGCGCATGTTTCCCCAAGCCGCGCGCGAGGCTTACAGGCATGGTTGCTGAGACCTGCTGGGTCCTGACCGAGGGCCACGCCGGTATGGAAAACCAAGCTCTGGGCCTGGCCGAGGCCCTGGGTTCCGACCCGGTGCTCAAGCGGACCCGTCCGCGCGCGCCGTGGGCGTATGTGCCGCCGTGGCTTTGGCTGCCTCCGCTTCGGGCGGGGGGGCTCCACGGCGACCGGCTGGAGCCGCCCTGGCCGGACCTGCTGATCACCTGCGGACGCCAGGGCGCCGCGCTGTCCATGGCGATCCGGCGGGCCAGCCGCGGCCGGACCTTCACCATCCACATCCAGAATCCCCGGGTCCACCCCAGGCACTTCGACCTGGTGGTGGTGCCGCGGCACGATGGTGTCACCGGCGAGAATGTGATCGTCACCCGCGCCGCCTTGCACCGGGTCACGCCGGAAAGGCTGGCCCGGGCCCGAGCGAGATTCCAGCCGGCGCTCGCCCATCTGCCGCGGCCCCTGGTCGCGGTTCTGATCGGCGGCTCAAACCGACGCTATCGCGTCACGCCCGCGGTGATCGCCGAGCTGACGGACAGGTTGGCGGCGCTCGCCCGCGACAATGGTGCGGGCCTCGCCGTGACGCCGTCGCGCCGCACCGGCGCCGAGAACGAAGCGGTGCTCAAGGACCGCCTGAACGGCCTTTCCGCGGTGATCTGGGACCACCGCGGCGAGAATCCCTATTTCGGCTACCTGGCGCTCGCCGACGCCATCGTCGTGACCTCGGATTCGGTGTCCATGGTTTCCGAGGCCTGCGCCACCGGAAAACCGGTTTACGTGGTCGAGCTCGAAGGCGGCTCGAAGCGATTCCACCGGTTCTATCAGAGCCTGAGGGAGGACGGCATCACCCGCCCGTTCGACGGCACCCTGGAGTTCTGGACCTACGATCCCCCCGACGATACCGCCCGGGTCGCGGCCGAGGCCCGGCGGCGCATGGCCGAGCGGCGCGGCCTCGCCTAACGCCGGTGACGGGCGGCGGGGAGAGCGCTTTCCTCGGGCCGCGCATCCCGCATGGCGGAATGCACGCGATCAAGCGCGCGAAATCGGCTATAACCCGGCGCAGGCGCGGGCGGCGTCCAGGTTAAAGGTAGACTTCGGAAGATGGCCCTCAACATCGAGACCTTCAGCAACGTCAAAGGCGGCAACAGCCTGTTCAAGATCCTGGGCCATCCCCTGGCGGCCGGCAAGGCGCCCGCGTTCCTAGAGCGGCTTCGCGCCGCCGGGCGCCTCGCCGTCTACGATCCTTCGGCCCAAGCCGCCACCTTCGCCGAACTCTACGACCTCTCGGCGCTGGAGATCGCCTGCGTCTTCGTGCAGGACGTGGACGATCTGGGCAAAGAAGTGCTCGGATGCATAAGCCAGCCCGTCACCGAGCTCAAGGCAGCCGATGTCGCCGCGGTCTTCGTCGCCGCCTTCGACGCCGAGCGGCCGATCCAGCACATCCGCCACCTCGTGCCCGAGGGCGCCGAGGTCTTGAGCCTCGACGCCCTGCGCCTGCCCGACGACATGTTGACCAACGCCCGGCGCTATTTGGACCCGCTCAACGTCGCCACCAACTTCGCCTTCTTCCGCGACACCGGAGGCCATCACAGCCGGATCGTCACGGCCAATTACTGGACCGGCTACGGCGCCGAGAACCCGTCGCTGTGGCTGTGCCTGTTCGATGAGGCCGGCGAGATCCTGGCCCAGTGGCGGGAGAAGCTGGGCGAAGCGGCCGGCAGCATCGTCATCGACAGCCGTGAGGTGCGGAAGCGCTTCGGCCTGGGTCCGTTCACCGGCCAGCTGTTCATGCATGTGGTCGGCGCCGCCGGGCACGATGTGGTCAAATATGCCCTCGACACCTACGGCGAGGAGGAGACGGTGCTGTCCTGCACCCACGACGCCAATGCCTGGCCGGCCGATCTCTATGCCGGGCTGCCGGCGCCCGGACCCGGCGAGCGGGTCGTGCTGTGGGTCCAGAACAGCCATCCCTGCCCGATTCCGCCGCACGGGGTCGGGCTCAATCTCATGGGCTCGTCCGAAATCCATTGGCTCGACCAGCCGATCGCGCCGTTCGGCACATATGCGCTCGACGTCTCCGAACTCGTGCCCGAGGCCGCCTGGCCCGACCAGTTCGAGGTCCAGGCCGGCAAGTATTTCGTGCGCCCGCGCTACGAGGTGTTCGCCGGAGACGGGCGCCAGCGCATCGCCCACGTCAACGTGGAGAGGACCGACCTCGAGCCCGACCCGCGCATCGCCGAGCTCGGCAACCTCTTGGGAAAAGGCTATCTGCTGCCGGCGCCGATTCTGCCGCCGGAGCGCTGGCGCGCCTTGATCCTGCCGACGCCGATGGCGACCTCGCAAGAGGAGCTCTCCCTCGCCCTCCACCTCTACGACGCCTCGGGCCGCGAGGTCGCCGCCCGGCCCCTCGGGCGGCTCGCGCGCCGCGACAGCGTCGCCCTCGACATCGACCAGATGCTGGCCGAAAACGGTGGCCTGGCGAGCGGCTACGGACATATGGAGCTGGTCTACGACTTCTCCAACGGGGGCGGCGCCGACGGCTGGCTGCACGCCATCTTCCGTTACCAAGACAGGGCGAGCGGCCATGTGGCCGAGACCAGCTTCGGCTCTCACATCTTCAACACCGTGCTCACCTATGGCAGCGAGCCCCAATCCTATGGCGGCCGGCCGCCCGGGCTCTCAACCCGGCTGTTCCTGCGCTTGGGCGCGCCGCCCCTGGAGACCCTCTGCCACCTGATCTATCCGGCGTCGGCGCCGTGGCACGCGCGCTCGGCGACCGAGCTCATCCTCTTCGACCGTCGCGGCGCCGAGGTGGCCCGCAAACGGGTCGAGATCCCATTGAGCGGTTCGCTCTTGTGGCGTTACTCGGAGATGTTCGAGGCCGACGTGCGCCGGCGCGCCGGCGACGACGCCTACCTCATCGTCCGGGATCAGACCTGCCGGCTGTTCGGCTATCACGGCTTGCTCAACGGCGAGGCCGCCTTCAGCTTCGACCACATGTTCGGGTTCTGAGGGGTGCCCTGGCCTAAACCCCGGCTTGTTTAGGCCGGGCCGGGCTTCTATGTATAGCCCGGGTTGCCCGATCCTTTACTTGCCACGCCATGGCTGAACGCCACCACAGCAAGGTCCTGATTCTCGGCTCCGGCCCGGCCGGCTACACGGCCGCGATCTATGCGGCGCGCGCCAACTTGAAGCCCCATCTGGTGCTTGGCCTGGAGCCGGGCGGTCAAATGACCATCACCACGGACGTCGAGAACTATCCGGGCTTCGCCGAGGTGATCCAGGGTCCGTGGCTGATGGAGAAGATGCAAAAGCAGGCCGAGATGGTCGGCACGGCCGTGTTCCACGACACGATCATCGAGGCGGATCTCTCGCGCCGTCCGTTCACCTGCACCGGCGACAGCGGCGCGGTCTACACCGGCGACACGCTGATCATCTGCACCGGCGCCCAGGCGCGCTGGCTGGGGCTTGAAAGCGAGCGGAAATACCGGGGCTTCGGGGTATCGGCCTGCGCCACCTGCGACGGGTTCTTCTTCCGGAACAAGCAGGTATGCGTGGTCGGCGGCGGCAACACGGCGGTCACCGAGGCGCTGTTCCTGGCGAGCCTGGCCCAAAAGGTGACGCTGGTCCACCGCCGCGACAAGTTGCGCGCCGAGAAGATGCTGGCAGGCCGGCTGTTCGCCAACCCCAAGATCTCGATCATCTGGGACAGCGTGCTCGAGGAGGTGTTGGGCGAGGACGACCCGCTCACGGTCACCGGCGTCAAGCTGAAGAACGTGCGCACGGGCGAGGCCACGACGCTCGAATTGGACGGCGTGTTCATCGCCATCGGGCACGATCCGGCGACCGGCCTGTTCAAGGGCCGGCTGGAGATGGATGGGGAGGGCTACATCATCACCGAGCCGGACGCGACCCGGACCAGCGTCGCCGGGGTCTACGCCGCCGGCGACGTCCGCGACAAGGTTTACCGTCAGGCGGTTACGGCCGCGGGCATGGGATGCATGGGTGCGCTCGAGGCGGAGAAATTCCTTGCCGAACAGGAGAGCGAGGCGGCGCGGTCGGCCGCCGAGTAGGCCTTCGTCTCAAGGCTTAAGCCGTCGTTGCGCCTGAGCCAGGTCTTTCCGGACAAGAGTCGAGCCATGGACTGGGACAAACTTAGGGTCTTTCACGCCGTCGCCGAAGCCGGGAGTTTCACCCATGCCGGCGCGTCGCTTTCACTCAGCCAGTCGGCGATAAGCCGCCAGATCAGCACGCTCGAAAAAAGCCTCAACGCGCCGCTGTTCCACCGCCACGCCCGGGGCCTGGTGCTGACCGAGCAGGGTGAGATGCTCTACCGCACCGTCCATGAGGTGTTCGCCAAACTGGCGGTCACCGAATCCATGATCAACGAGAGCAAGGACCGGCCCAAGGGGCCGCTTCGGGTCACCACCACGGTGGCCTTTGGATCGACCTGGCTGACCCCGCGCATCAACGAGTTTCTGGCGCTCTATCCGGAGATCTCCATGACGCTCTTGGTCGACGACAGCGAGCTCGATCTCGCGATGGGCCGGGCCGATGTCGCCATCCGCTTCGTCCCGCCGCGCCAGCCCGATCTGGTCCAGCGCCAGCTCACCACCGTGCGCGTCCACGCCTACGCCTCGCCCGAGTATCTCGCGCGCTATGGCACGCCGCAGGCGCCGGAGGACCTCGACGACCACCGGCTCATCATTTACGGCACGGACGTCCGCCCGCCCGTGCCCAACATCAACTGGCTCCTCGAGGCCGGCGCCCGGCCCGGCGTCAAACGCCGCCCCATCCTCAACGTCAACAACATTTACGGCATGTACCGCGCCGTCCAGACCGGCGTCGGCATCGCCGCCCTGCCCGACTACATGGCGCATGAGGACCATAATCTGGTCCGGGTCCTGGCCGAGATGGAGGGACAGGCGATCAGCGCCTATTTCGTCTATCCCGAAGAACTGCGCCACTCGAAGCGCGTCACCGTGTTCCGCGACTTTCTGATCCAAAAGATCGCAGAGTCACATTTTTAGCACCCAGGCGTCGCGCGTTATGCAAATTCTGCATACCTAGTCTGCCGAATTTGCGATGGCCTTTTTTCCCCGGCGACCTATGTAACAGGGACAGCTGATGCTGCGTTGCAGCATCGAGGAGCTGATTTTGGGCGGCGCCTCAGGCGCCTGCCCTTAAGTTTCGGGTGCAACACCCGAAATCAGGGTCTTCAGACCCTGCTTCTTCCAGACGTGAAGCCTCCCTGTCTAACTTTCCGGGCCTTCGGGCCCGGATTTTTTTCTGCGCCGCGTCAGGAGGCGCCACCAAAGGATTCGCGGGGGAATGATCAGCGCTCCTGGGCGGGCCGGAGCGGACCCAGGGGGGACTCTCAAGACGCCTCACATGAACAGCCGCTCGCCCGCCACGCCCTTATAGAGATGAGCGACGAACTCGCCGTAGCCGTTATAGAGCCGGGTCGGCACCCTCTCGTCCGTGCCGAGGACCCGCTCCGTGGCTTGGCTCCAGCGCGGGTGGGGCACCTCGGGGTTCACGTTGGCCCAGAAACCGTATTCCCGAGGCTGGACCTCCTCCCAGAAGGTGACCGGCCGCCGGTCGGTGAAGGTGAAGCGGACGATCGATTTGATCGACTTGAAGCCGTACTTCCACGGCACCGCCAGCCTCAAGGGCGCGCCGTTCTGCTTGGGCAAAGGCTGACCGTAGACGCCGGTGACCAGAAAGGCGAGCTCGTTGGTCGCCTCCGCAATGGTCAGACCCTCCACATAGGGCCAGGGATACCAGAACGCCTTCTGTCCCGGGGCGACATCGGGATCGAGAAACGTCTCCATCCGAACGTATTGCGCCGCACTCAAGGGCCTGGCGAAGTCCACGAACGCCTGCATCGCGAAGCCGCTCCACGGCACCGCCATGGACCAGGCCTCGACGCAGCGGAGGCGGTAGAGCCGCTCCTCGAGCGGCATCCGCTTCAAAAGATCGTCGATGGCGATCGTGATCGGCTTCTCCACCATCCCGTCGACGGTCACCGTCCAGGGACGGATGGGCAAGGCCTGGGCGTCCCGCCAGATCTGCTTGTGCGAGCCGAACTCGTAGAAGTTGTTGTAGGTGGTGGCCAGCGCCTTGTCGGTCAGCGGCCGGTCGAGCCGATAGCGCGGATTGCGTGGCGCCGGATAGAGGCGCGCCGAGGGGTCCCTGCCCGCCGTCGCCTCCCCGTCTTCGTCGCCGCACGCAGCCGTCGCCAACAAAGGCGCAGCGGCGATCACGAGCGGCCCCGCGGCGACGGCCTTGATGAGAGCCCGGCGCTGGTGGAAAACGCGATCCGGCGTGGCCGCCGACTCCTTAAGCTCCCAGCCGCGTTTTCGCTTGATCAGCACAGACTTTCCCACGCTCGCGGAACACCCGGTAAAGTTATGGTCGAGCGCGCCCGCCGGCAAGTCAACCCTGCGTGACGCGGGCCGGCGACGCCAGGCCCGGCTTCCGAGCGGAGCGAAATCGGAAATCCGTTAGCCATGTTCCCGGCTGCACAATGAGGGCGATTCGCGGATTCCCGAAAGCTTGTCTTGGAGAGGCCGCACATGCCCTCGAGACGAGTCCTCCGCCGGCTGCGAATAGGCCGGCAAGCTATGGGGCGGGCGCCGCTTCACAGCGCCTCGCCTTCGAGCCGCCTCTTGATGTCCTCGATATTGGCCTTGGGGCCGGGCAGGTGGGGATTGACCTCGAGCGCCGCCTCGAAGGCCTTGAGCGCTACCTCGTCCCTGCCGAGGGCCATGTTGATGAGACCGAGGCCGGAAAGCGCGCCGAAATGACGCGGCTCGAGCGCCAGGGTGCGCTCGACGTCGCTCACCGAGGCGGGGTAATTGCCCATGAGATAATGGACCGTCGCCCGCTTGTTCCAGCCCTCGGCGAAGTCGGGTGCTTCCTCGACGATCGCGTTGAACAGGATGAGCGCCGTCTCGAAGTCTCGCTCGGCCATCGCCACGATACCCTTGCGCATCAGCCGATCGACCGACTCGTCGTCGGACCAGAGCCAGATCGACCAAATCTCGCTGGTGAGCCCGCGCCCCTCGACCGGGTCGCCGGTGATCTTCAGGCGCTCGAACAGCTCGTCCAAACGCGCATCCTCCTGAGCGGCGGATCCAGACACGGCGAATCCAAGGGAGGCGACGAGGGCAAGGGCGGTGAACAGCCGTCTCATGGTTTTCAATATGGATCGCTCGCGCAACCCCGGCAAGCGCGGGATGCCGTGCGACGACACCCCCGCCGGCGCTCCCGGGAGCTCCTCCTCCGCCCATGGGGCGCGGCGACGGCGATGACGAGCGCCTCGAGGATGCCGGGCTCGTGGCCGAACGCCCGGCGGCGGGCACGATGCGGGACTCGGCCTCGGGGCAGGCACACGGCGCCACGGGCGAGCTCCATCGCTTCAACCAGCGCCCGCCATTGCCTCTGCCCTAAGGCGCCGGACGGCCAGCCTGGAACGGACGGGGGCTTGGCACGAAGGGTCAGGCCGGGAATGAAAAACCGCGCCTAAGGGCGCGGTCTCGAGCCAACGGCGATGGGCGGGATCAGCGCTGACGCGCTTTGAAACGCGGGTTGCGCTTGTTGATGACATAGACCCGGCCGCGGCGGCGCACGATGCGGGACGCCCTGTGACGCTTCCTGATGGTTTTGAGGGAATGGACGACCTTCATGGCTCAAGCCTTCTTCCACCCCGATCGGCGGGCGCCGGACAATACTGAGCGCCATCATCCCTGTCAACGGCCCCCGCCGGCAGGTCGCGCCCTAACCTGGATTCCTTCCCCATCCGGAAAGAAACATCTTCTAAGGAGTGGCCGGTCGATACAGGACGGTCACAGATCAGGGAGGACCTCCCATTGACCCTATTCAACCGGCAAGGGAGCATTTGCCCGTCCGACTCGATCGCTATATATTACACAACCTAACCTAGTATCCATGAGCACCGCGCGAGCCAAGAACTAGTATCGTCCGAGCCACGGGCTCGACCCCCCTGAGGAATGGACGCCATCCCGGCCGACGGGCGATCCGGGCGGGGTGGAGCGAGTCGCTCGAACCGGCGAGACGCCGGATTCACACGTGAAAACGAAGAGGAAAGCCGTGAAAGAAAACTCGCCTTTCGACACCAAGAATCTTTGGACCAAGGACAAGGACCACGTGCTGCATCCTTGGGCCGATTTAGGAACGGCCCGCGAGAAAGGCTCGCTCATCATCGCCAAGTCTGAAGGCATCTACGTTTACGACTCCGACGGCAAGAAATACATCGACGGCCCCGGCGGCATGTGGTGCACCCAGATCGGCTATGGCCGCCGGGAGATGGCCGAAGCCATCGCCGACCAGGTCTTGTCCATGCCCTACTATTCGCCGTTCGGCGAGCTGACATCGCCGCCGGCCGCCGAGCTTGCCGCCAAACTCGCCGAACTCGCGCCCGGCGACCTCAACCGCGTGTTTTTCACCACCGGCGGATCGACCGCGAACGACTCGGCGCTGCGCTTCGTGCAGTTTTATTTCAACTACACCGGCCAGCCGGAAAAGAAGCACATCATCACCCGTGAGGAAGCCTATCACGGCAGCACGCTGCTCGCCGCCTCGATTTCCGGGAAGATGCGCGACCGGAAGAATTTCGACTTGATAACCGACACCATCCACCACCTGCCGGTCCCCCTCCCCTACCGCCGGCCCGAGGGCATGAGCCTGGAAGCGTTCTGCGACGAAAAGGTGGCCGATCTCGAGAACAAGATCCTGGAGATCGGCCCGGAAAAGGTCGCCTGCTTCATCGCCGAGCCGGTGCTCGCCTCGGGCGGCGTGATCGTGCCCCCGCCCGGCTACCAGAAGCGGACGCTGGAGGTGTGCCGCAAATACGGGGTGATCTACATCTCCGACGAGGTGGTGACCGGCTTTGGCCGGCTCGGCCATTTCTTCGCCTCGGAGCCCGTGTTCGACATCGTCCCCGACATCCTCATCTGCGCCAAGGGGCTAACCTCGGGCTACCAGCCGCTCGGAGCCGTGATCATCTCCGACAAGCTGTTCGAAAAGGTGAGCGGATCCGCGGCCAGGGGCGTGATCTTCAGCAACGGCTTCACCTATTCCGGGCACCCGGTGGCCTGCGCCGCGGCGCTCAAGAACATCGAGATCATCGAGCGCGAAGACATCTGCGGCCACGTGCGCGAGGTCGGTCCCTATTTCATGGAGCGGCTCAAGGCGCTGGCGGAGCTGCCGATCGTCGGCGACGTGCGCGGCAGCCACCTCATGGGCGCCTTCGAATGCGTTACAGACAAGGCAAGCAAGGAACCCTTGCCCGCCGACATCCAGGTCGCGGACCGGATCGACCGACATTGCCAGGCGCGCGGGCTGATCTTAAGACCCCTGGATCACATGTGCATCCTCTCGCCGCCTCTGGTCATCCGCGAGGAACAGATCGATACCATGGTCGGTATCATCCGCGACAGCATCGAGGCGACGATCACGGAGCTCGGCGAGGAAGGACTGTGGAAGGGATGAGCCGTGCCGCGTCGTGACGGCGATGGCCGAGGTCGATCCCCGCCGACGGCGCCGGTGTTCTTCGGACGGACACGGACCATCGGCGAGCTCCGGGAGACCCGAGCGGACAAGCGCGCTTCAAGGTCAAGGCGCCTCCGGCCAACTCAAGCCGGTTGCGTCCGGCTGGGTTGGTCGGATTCCGAGTTGCCTTGGTGACGCTCGCACAGGCATCGTTTATTGTGAACGCCTGCCCTGAGTTCGCAAACCATCAAGGTCAGAATCCCATGGGAGGAGGAACATGAACGTCGGTGTAGCAAGCGCGTTCGATACCACGGCTTGGCACGATCGGGCCTCCGGACTCAAGCCGGAAACCCGGCTTTTCATCGACGGTGAGTTTGTCGACGCCAAGGCCGGCGGCCGTTTTGAGTCGACAAATCCCGCCACCGGAGAAGTGCTGGCGGAGGTGTCGCGCGGCACGGGAGAGGATATCGACGCCGCCGTGGCCGCGGCCAGGAAGGCCTTCAAGAGCGGTGTCTGGTCAAGGATGGCGCCGCGCGACCGCATGGAAGTGCTCTACAAATACGCCGGGCTCATCGAAGCGCACGCCAGCGAGTTCGCGCTCCTCGATTCGCTCGATATGGGCAAGCCGGTTTCGGACATGCTCAACATCGACGTCCCGGGCGCGGTCATTACCTTCCAGTATTTCGCCGAGACCATCGACAAGATCGACGGCCAGGTCACCAACACGGAGGCGGCGGCGTTCCACTATATCCTGCGTGAGCCGCTCGGCGTGGTCGGGTGCGTCGTGCCGTGGAACTACCCGCTGATGATGGCGGCCTGGAAGGTGGCGCCGGCACTGGCCGCCGGCAATACAGTGGTGCTCAAGCCCGCCGAGCAGTCCCCGCTGAGCGCCCTGCTCATGGCCAAGCTGTTCACGGAGGCCGGCGGGCCGCCGGGGGTGTTCAACGTGGTCAACGGCCTTGGCGAAGAGGCTGGAAAAGCCCTGGGCCTGCACATGGATGTCGACAAGATCGCGTTCACCGGGTCGATCGAAGTCGGCAAGCTCATGATGGTCTACGCCGGCCAGTCGAACAAGAAGCGCGTGACCACCGAGTGTGGCGGCAAGACCCCGCAGATCATCATGGCCGACGTCGAGAACCTCGACACGGCCGTACAATACGCTGTCGGCGGTATCTTCAGCAATCAGGGCGAGGTGTGCAACGCCGGCTCACGACTCCTCGTCCACGCCAGCATCCACGACGAATTCGTCGAAAAATTCAAGGAGCTGAGCAAGACGGCCTATATCCCGGGCGACCCCCTCGATCCGAAGACAACGATGGGCCCCCTCGTCACCCGCGACCAACAGGAGCGCGTGCTGGGCTACATCGAGGCCGGCAAGCAGGAGGGGGCGAAGATCGCGTTCGGCGGCGGCGTGCCCGAGGGGCTCGAGGCCGGTTGCTATGTCTCGCCCACGTTGTTCACCGGCGTTGAGAACAAGATGAAGATCGCCCAGGAGGAGATCTTCGGCCCCGTGGGCGCCGTCATACCCTTCACGGACGCGGGCGAGGCCGTCGCCATCGCCAACGACTCGATCTACGGGCTGACCGCGGCCATTTGGACCACGGATCTGAACACCGCCCACAAGATGGCCCGCGATATCGAGGCCGGCGTCATCTGGGTGAACTGCTTCGATCACGGCGACATGACCCAGCCGTGGGGCGGCTACAAGCAGTCCGGCTTCGGCCGGGACAAGTGCTTCGAGACGATGCTGGCCCACACCCAGACCAAGTCGGTGTGGATACATCTGGGCTGAATCGGAGCCTCGCGGGGGGCGGCGGGCGCGGTTCGTCCACCGCCCTTTTGCTCCCCCCGGTCCCGGGGACGCGGGTTGCCCGGGGCGGCGGGTTGCCCGGGGCGGCGGGTTGCCCGGGGAGGCGGGCCGCGACGCCAGCGGCCATACATGCATCGGCTCCAAACGGCGGAGCCGCCCTTCAAACGCCGGCCGTGCGCTGACATACCTGGCCGCGCCGCGCACAGCTTGACCCCATCATGAAGGCACTGGACTACCACGAAGCCACGAAGCACTCATGGGCCAGGATCCGGGCGGAGCCCCACTATCTCGACTTCGAGAACATGCCGTCCCCCTTCAAGATCTACTCGGATCTGGACCGGCGGCCGCTCCCGAAGAGGCGGAGCGGGACGAACATGCCCGCGCTCTCCGCAGTGGCGGACCCGGGGGCGCCCGCCGTCGGCGAAAGGGTCCCGAGCCTAGAGGACCTCGCCCAGCTCCTCTCCGCGGTGGGCATCACCAAGCGGCGATTGTATCCGGGCGGCGAGGTCCTGTATCGGGGCGCTTCCTGCACTGGGGCCCTCTACCACGTTGAGGTGTACATCGTCTGCGGGGACCTGGAGGGGCTTCCGGCGGGCGTCCACCAGTTCCAGCCGGACGACGATGGGGCGGGCGCCGCACGCGCGATACGGTGGGCGCTGGAGGATGCCGGCATCGTCCGGGTGGCAGGGCCTTGCGGTGCCTTTGAAATCAGGGGTGACAAGCTGGCAGTCGAAACCGCCCAAGGATGGCTGGAATTCGATTCCGTCTATCCGGCACTCGGTTCGGTCGTTCGCTCGGGTCTCGCCCGATCCTGTGGCGCAGATGTCAGCGAAGGGGACTGCATTCTCGTCGGCGATCACATGGAAACCAGCGTGCCCGGCCTGTTTGCCGCAGGAGACGTGGTGATCGGCCTCGACCAGATCAGCCACGCGATGGGCCAAGCCGGCGTTGCGGCGACGACGATCCGCAACCACCTGGCCGAGGAACGCCCGCTGCGGCGCTAGGTCGCGCCGTTACCCGCATTTGACGAACACCGCTCCGTCGCCGGCGATGGTGGCCGAACCGATCGTCACCGGCTCGTAGGCTGCGTCGGTAGCGGGGCGCAGGATTGCCAACCCCTCCGGGCCGCGGCTCTCGAGAGGCAGATCGGCCCTTGGCGCATCGAGATCGAGGCGCGGATAATCGCCCAGTACTAGGCGAGCATCGTCGTCATGGGCCGATATAGCACCTTCGAGTACCAAGGCGCCGGGAGTCTCGCCGATCGAGAAATCGGGTTCTGCGCAACCCGCCGACGCACCCTTGGCTACCCAATCTCCGACAAGATAGCGCGCTGTCAGCGCTACTCCCCCGGAACGCGCCGGATCGCGATCGCGGGCGGGAGGTTCGGCAGCTTCGATGGTGTTCGCCACGAGCGTCTTCTCGCCCGCCATACAGAAGCATGCATCCGCCAGTTCGCCCGTGATCCTGACATAATCACCGGGGCCGAAGGTGTCTTCCGCGAGATCGACGGCCAAGCGGCGTCCGTCGGGCGTTACGAGCAGGCTGCATTCCGCGCCACTTTCCAACCGGCCTTCGTAGCTCGCCGACGAGGAGCGCTCTGTAG
>JACZXZ010000022.1:0-6567 GCA_022571365.1 Pseudomonadota bacterium
GCGGTCTTCTCGACGAAGAAGTGTCCGATCGCACGACCGGATGCCGGTGATCCTCGATCCGGCGGACTACGCGCCGTGGCTCGGGGAAGAGCCGGAGAGCGGCGTCGGCGTTGGGTTCCTGCTCAAGCCGTTCCCCGCGGAAGCGATGGCCGCCTACCCGCTCAATGGAGAAACATAAACAAGCGGGTCGGCAGTCCGGCAAACGACGATCCGGAATGTATAGCGGCCGTATGCGGTAGACGCCTGCGACCCCACCGCGCGACCCCACTGCCCGGGGATCAAAGCCCCCGCATCGGATCGAGGGACCGCCCGGGAATCAGGGCCCTAACTTCGTAATTACAGTCTTATGGGAATACTTGCCATTTGGGTAGAACATCTTGAGGATATCGCCGTCTCGAACAACGATGACGCAATGCTTCTTGCTGTTTTCCCATTTGTTCCACTGACTACAGAATGTGTCGGCTTCCACCCACCATGTTCCCGTGTCTTTGGCTCCACGTGATCCCGTCTGCCCGGAAATTGTGCCGTCCGCATACAATTTCCCGGTGTAGGGGAAGCCATCACGCTTGCTAACGCTCCGTACCTCGATTTCCCCGTAGGTTTTCGTCAGTTCGCCGAGGTCGAGTCGAACTCCCTTGGCCGATTCGAGGGTCTCCTCAACGGACCTATTGCTCGACACGGGCCCCGCGGCCGCAACGCCGAGGAGACCGACGATGACACCGACGCAAGTTCCAAGGATGAAAGAATTTCGGGTCCTGGCTCGAGCCGCCCCATAAGACAGCGCATGTGGGCTCCGTCTGGAATCGCCGTTCAAGCTGACATCTCCCCGCCTAGCTGATGGTTGCCCGAAAATTTAGCACCAGCCGGCGGCCGATGCCATCCGATTATAGCCTACTGCCTCGGTTCGTCCTCATACCTCCGGGCAATCGGTGCACCCGACGCCGGGCGCTCAGTGAACCGCCTCGCCACCCGCCGCCTCCTTCCTCTGTAGCTCCTCTATGGCCCGAACTATCCTCCGCCACACCGCCACACCGGCGCGCGCTTCAAGGCCGGGATGGGTAGGGGGCCGCGCCCCACCCGATCCCCGGCCCGCGGCCTTGGCCTCGAGCGAGGGCCGGTCGGATGATGTTCTCGACCTCGAGGTCCATGGCGGTATGCGCGCGGTCAGGGGCGGGGGAAAAGCTCCGCTCCCGGCGGGGGATCCCGCCAAACTGGATTGCGCCCACCGCCGATCTCTGATTCACTCGATGCCCAGATGCGGCTGTTCGGGAAATATCGGGTAGGAATTCTCCTGTGGGGCGGGCTGTTGTCGATCGTCCCGCTGGCGGCGGTCTGGGCCGACCTGATCGTGGTCGCCAATGAACAGGCCGGAACCCTGTCGATCATCGATCACGAAAGCGGCGTCACGCACACCCTCCAGGTCGGCGGCGACCCCCACAATCTGGCGGCGACCGCTGACGGGCGGCGGGTCGTGGTGACCCATCCGTCCGCTGGAATGGTGAGCGTGGTCGACCCGCGAGCGCCGACGGTGTTGAAGCGTCTGACGATTCCGGGCCGCCCTCACGGGGTGGCGATCGGCCCGGATGATCGTTGGGCCTTCGTCGGTGCCGAAACGGGCCGGAAGCTGTACCTGGTGGATCTCCGCGAATTGCAAATTGGCGAAGCGTTCGACCTCGAGCCCGCCCCGCATAACCTGATTGTCACGGCGGCCGGCCAGGCGTGGATAACCGCCCGGGGGGCACGGTTCCTCTGGTTAGTCGACCTCGAGGACGGCACATTGATTCAGCGCCTCCAGACCTCGGCCATGCCCCACGACCTCGCTTTCTCCCGTCAGGAGAACGCCCTTTGGGTGGCGAACTGGGGAAGTGAGGATGTCTACCTTGTCCACGAGCAGCCGCCCCGGCTGGAGACGGTAAAGATTACCGGCCGCGAGCCGCATCATATTGTCCTCACGCCGGATGGGAGAGAGGTGTGGATCACCAATCACGGGTCCGAGGACATTAGTGTCATCGACGTAGCGGCACGACGTGAACGTACCCGCATCCGCGTAGGGGATTCTCCGCATCACGTGGCCTTCTCCCATGACGGTCGCTGGGCCTACGTCGCCAACAGTGGGTCAAACGATGTATCCGTCATCGATGTGGCGGCCCGGCGCGAGGTTGGCCGGTTACCGGTGGGAGCGCACCCGCACGGCATCATCACGGTCGCCACGACGCGTTAGGTCTTTCCCCGGTCTCGGGTGCTGGCCGATGAGGAGCCTTGCCGGGCGCCGGATGTCGATTTCCGCAAGGCTCATCGTTCCCCGCGCCGCCATTCCCACGGCGGCACAAATTCACCGCGCCATATGCCCCGGCGAGCCGAACGCGCGGCTTCTTCCTCGTCAATATAGTCCACGGAGTACCGCCGATAGGCCAGCGCCCAGCCCTCCGAGACAAGCCAAGCGTTGAGGTTTTCACGCATTGAGCACATAGAGACTACCAGGTAGCACACCGCGACAATCTGTCCCTGGCGGTCGACGTCCAGCTCCCTACAGAAGACGGGCTTCCTGCCGATCTTGTCGGCAAGTGCGAAAGCCGCCTCCTGGCCACAGCGGTATCGCTGACCCTCCGCAACGCACATCTGCCCTAATTCCGGCGCGTCGATCCCGTGCAGGTGGATGCGCTGGCCGTGGATCTCGAGGGTGTTGCCATCGATCACCGTGGCGGCGCCAGTGATGGCGGCGAGGGCGGCGGTCGGTAGTAGTAGGGCGAGGGCCAGGATGGCGAGAGGGAGGCGGTGCATGTCGGCCTCACTGACTATTGGCCTGTCACTGACTATTAGCCTGTCACTGGCTAGGCGAATCCGAGTGCCCCAGGGCTTTGTCCGGAGCCACGCGGTCCCGGACCAGTTGTTTCAATTCCTTCAATTCGGGAAACCGCCCCTTTTCCTTATGAGACCAGACCGCCCTGCCATCTATGCGGACCTCGAATATCCCGCCAACTCCGGGGATCAGCGCGACCTCTCCAAGCTCCTCCTCGAACGTGGTCAGCAGTTCCTGCGCCGTCCATGCCGCGCGCAATAGCCAACGGCACTGAGTGCAGTACTCGATCTCTACCCGCGGAGAGTTAGCCATATGGCCGTGGCTCCAACATCTTCATCCTGTCTGGATCGAAGCGCCTCTCTGGCGATCGCCGTCACCAATGCCACGCGCAGCCCGCTGTCACGAGCATTACTGCGTCGCCTTGCCGCCTCCGTCAACCTTACCCGCGGGGCGGGGGCCTTTCCTTGGTCTCAGTGCATCTCGTCGCCCTGGCCTGGCGGGCTTTGTTCCAGCAACAGCTCGATCGCCCTTGGCACCCTCCGCCACACCGCCCGGCCGTCCAGATCGCCCGCCTCCAGCAGCTCGTCAGCCCGCATCGCGGCGAATATCGGCGCCTCGTCGCCGTGCTGATTAATCTCTGAGAAGCCAGTCGAGGAAGCTGCGACGCTACGGGTTATCCAAGGCGTGCTTGGCGCGGATCGCCTTGGCCCGGGCCTTCATCTCTGTCGCCTCGGTGCCGCGTCCGGTCTTGCGTAGCAGGGCCGCGTAGTTCTCCAGGCTCGTGGCCACGTCGGGATGGTCCGGCCCCAAAGCCTTCTCCCATATCGCCAGCGAGCGCTTGTACAGCGGCTCGGCCTCGGCGTAGCGCCACTGGGTCTCGTAAAGCCCCGCCAGGTTGTTGAGGCTCATGGCCACGTCGGGATGGTCCGGCCCCAGGGCCTTCTCCAAGATCGCCAGCGCGCGCTCGTAAAGCGGCTCGGCCTCGGCGTACTTGCCCTGGTCGTCGTAAAGCGCCGCCAGGTTGTTGAGGTTTATGGCCACGTCGGGGTGCTCCGGCCCCAGGGCCTTCTCGAAGATCGCCAGCGCCCGCCTGAGGATCGGCTCGGCCTTGGTGTAGCGGCCCTGGTTGTAGTAGAGCTCCCCCAGGTTGTTGAGGCTCTGGCCCACGTCCGGATGTTCCGGCTCCAGGGCCTCCTCTCGAATCGCCAGCGCCCGCTTGAAGAGCGGCTCCGCCTCCGCATACCGGCCCTGTCCACGGTACATTTCGGCGAGGTTGTTAAGCAGAGAGGCGGTGTTCGGATGGTCGGGACCGAACTCGCGCTCGCCCAGCTTCAGCGCTTCTTCGGCGAAAGGAATGGCTTCCTCGTATCGGCCTTGGTCGTATAGCGCGGTGGCTTGGTTGAACGCCTCCATCAGCGCGGCGGACTGGGCTTGAGCCGCGGCCGGCCACAGCCACAGGGCTGCCACGAGCGGCAGGATCAGACGGCCGATGGACATTTGAAACCTCCCCAGGTCGACACGGGCGAAAGTCCGTGCGCTGCGGCTAAGGCTACGCCGCTGTTACGCGAGCCGCAAGCTGGCCACGCCTCATGCGGCGCGCTCAGTGAACCCTGTCGTGCTTGCCCGGCGGCCCCCTGTCCAGCAACACCTCGATCGCCTTTAGCACCCTCAGCCACACCGCCCGGCCGCCGAGATCGCCTGCATCGAGCAATTCATCCGCCCGCATCAAGGCGTGGATGGGCGCGTCCTAGCTAAAGATAGCCGCCGGGCTGCTTAATGAGCGGGTGGGTGGCGCGGTGGATGTCGTGGTCGGAAATTACGCCGGCGATCATCCCTCTGGCATCTCTCCCTCAGCCCTCAAAGTATCCTGAAAGTCGGCCAGTTCTGCGATTTCGTCCATCAGCGGGGACAACCGATAGGCGAGACCACCGTATGCGCTTGCAGCTATCATTAAACCACTCCCCGTAGCCTGAGAACATATAACCGTGATGTGATCCGCAGTAGGAAATTGGCTAGGGACAAGCTCATCCTGCAACCGCTTCCAGACATTCGCCTTAACCTGCGGATTGTCCTGGGACGTTTGCTCCTCCTCTCTGAATAGTGCGTAGAGACGCCCTAACACGAGGATTTGGTCGCGCGTAAGGTGTGCGAGGATATCCGCGAATTTGTTGAACTCGTCGGAGTACAGCCTATCCCGTACCGCCAAACTCACGATTGTCTTGCCTAGCAGTCGAAGGTTGCGCCGGGCGGCGCCATCGCGAGCTGCAAGCGCATACCGGTAGACGATAGAAATTGCCTCGTCCTCACTGGCGACGTGCAGGCTATCGACGTTGCCGCTCCTCAGTTCTTCAAGGAGGATGTCGCGGGCCTCGTCGATCTTAGCTTTGAGGTGTCGGCGAAAAACCTCGATAGCCGTATTGGTTGGGATGCCTAAAAGTGTCAGTGCGTCAGACAAGAGGTTCCCAGTGAGTTGCGCAAGAGTATTGTCCGTCATCTCCTCACCCTCCACCACCCCGTAGCCTACGCCTTTTGCTCGCCACAGAGCCACCGCTCCACGTCGGCCACGCACGTCTGCCCGCTCTCTGGGGTGTCAATCCCATAAGCTTGGATGCGCTGCCCGTGTATCTCGAGGGTGTCGCCGTCGATGACGCGCGGCTTGCCCGCGATGCCGGCGAGGGTCAGTGTGGGCGCCACGAGCGCGACAGTGAACGCGATGGCGGGCAACCGCCCTCATGGGCTCAGCGCGGCCCTCGCCTCGGTCCTGAACGCCTTCATGGCGGCCTTGTCGGTGAAGATGCCGACGACGTGTCGCCGTGGATTCGGCGTGCCGCTCTTGCCGCCGTGCTCCTCGACCAGCTTGAGAACCATGTCCCGACGCTTGTCGGTCGCAGCTCGGTCGCCCGGAACTTTCACGCGGAGTTTCGCCCTGCAGACCATGATGTGACTATAGTATAGGCACAGGCTGTCGCGCGGGGTAGGGTTGGAGCGGCGAGGTGATCGCTATGAGGGGACGATGAGCGCGGGCGTCGTCTGGCTGATTTCGACGGGCGTGCTTTGGGCAATCTGCACGGCTGCAATGACCGCGATTGAGGCCCTTGTGCACGGCTACCGCGCGAGGTTCGCGGTGATGATCGCGGCAGGCATCGCCATCGGTGCCCTGGCCTCTGCGTTCGGATACTCGTTCTTCATCCTCGCCATTATCCTGTTCGCGCAGCTCATGTTCTGGCGCCGGAAGCTGTTGCGCTCCTTTGCCGGCGATCGACGGGTGGCGTCGAAATACATAGCCCCGAGTGCGGCCTTTCTGGTGGCGGCGACGGTAGGCTCCTATGTTTTCTCGCTTGAGGTTTACGAGGGGCCTTCCGGCGGCCACCGAGTTTTCTTTGAGCGGATTTATACGCCCCCGCACCTAGTGCCCCCGGCTGTCCCTTGACCCCCACGCCGCCAGGCATGCCAGACATTTGCCGTCCGAAGCGGAACTTGACCGCGTTGTGCGAGCGACCTCGACATCTACCGCTCCGCCAAGCTCCTGATCGACCAGCACGGCGACGAAACGCCGATCCATGCCGCTATGCGGGCGGATGCCATGCTGGACAAGAGCGACATAGAAGGCCGGGCGGTGTGGCTTAGGGTCCTGAGAGCGGTCGCCGGGCTGCTTAATGAGCGCCTTCGGCGGGCTGATTAATAAGCGCCTTGGCGGCTCAGCCTTCCAATCGGATCGCCTAGTCCAGCAATAACGTCATCTGGGTTCCGTGCTTGGTCGGGAAGCG
>JACZXZ010000022.1:6665-33535 GCA_022571365.1 Pseudomonadota bacterium
AAGCCGCTTTCCGCCGACCTCGATCCATTCCTCGCCCAGATACTCGGCCACTATCTCCTTGAGCCGGCCTTTGAGCGGGCTCAGGAGACGGCCGTATTGCAGCGTCTCCTGGCACCAGACGGCGCGCGAAAGCATCGCCGCCTCGACCTCCTCGGCCAGGCCGTTCTTGACGACCCGAAGCGCCTAGCCCCCTTCCGCTTCCCCGACGGGGTGAGCCTGATCGACATGCCTCCTCCAATCGAGCCACATCTTCCGCTGTGAACCGAACACACCTGCCGAGCCGAATGCAGTACGCCAAGCCTGTTTCGTGTTCCAGGTGTTTAATCAGGGCTTGCAAGTGACGCCGACTGATCTGGGGGCCTCGGCCACCTGGTCGACGGTGTAACGCGGCGCCAAATCGGTGTCGGCCATTTTCGCCCTGCGGAGGCAACAAGGCTAGGGAATCTGCGTTTCCGGCGTTTCAGCCGACTCCGCTTGTAGTTCAGCGCTAACACCCTCCCTGGGTTTTGGAGGCGGGGGCACCCATGCGCGTAGATGCTGGCCAACCTGCTCGTAGAAGCGGGGAACCACTGCCTCAACTCCCTCGATGAAGGTCTTGATGCCAGAGAACTTGCCCGCCAGGTCGCGGACCATGATGACTTCGAGGTGCTTCGGAGCAAGGGACTGATTATCAGTCTGCAGGATGGCGGGGTCCTCCCGCAACTCTGCGAGCGATGCCATGGTGTCCTGGGCCTTCGTGGGCCAGATAGCTTTGACAAAAATGTTCTCTGGTTCGGTCTTTTCGATCTGGCGGAGCAGCCAATTGACACGAGCTGAGGTCTTCTTCCTGTCCCTGGGCGAAGCAAGCCGCATAGCGCAGGAGATGTGGCGGGTCCTCAAATCGGCGGTAACCTCTATCGTAGCGGCCGCATCGGGCACGTCCATTTCGCAAGTAAGCTGTGCCGTTTTGACCAGCTCCTCGCAACCGTCCCTAAGGCGGCGGAGCGGATTGTCCTTGTGCGCTTTCTTGAGCTTAAGCTTGACGTAGCGACCGAGCTCACGGCTCATAATCAGGCAGAGGTCGCGCTGTTCCTGATACCAGCTGGCGACCGTGTTCTCGACCTCCGGTAAGGTTTTGTTCAGGCTACCGCCGCTCTGGACCTTGACTACGAGATCCCTCCACTCTGGATTCATGCGGTCAAAGCTCGAGACCCCGGCACTGTTATGCTTAAAGTACCGCACCATCTCTGAGAGGATGTAGCGCTGATCAGGTGAGTCGAATTCGTCCTCGGCTTGTAGCAGCGTGGCCTGTGTCAGGACGTACATCCAAGACCAGTGATAGAGTTCAACGGCTGGCCGGCTCTTCTTGGGCAGAAGAACCGGATGGTGGGTCGGCAACGCGGCGAATTGGTTGGAAACCGTGATGACAGCATTAACGCCATTCCTCTTAGCGAGCTGTACGTAACCCTTCAGCTGTTCTTCGTCCATCTGCGCCCGGCCAATCTTCGCCTCGACCAGCGCGCTCCAAGAGCGCTTGCCGACCCTGAGCCAAATAAGGCCGTCCGGGCGGCTCTTAATATCGGCAAGGCACCCCTTAAACACGACTTCCGTGAAGCAGTCGATTTTCGCCCGGCTGCCAACTCGCTGTCCGACGGACTCCAATAGCGCTTGCCTGAAATTCTCAACGGACATCAGCGTTGCCAAAAGGATCGAGGCTGCCCGGTTCTCCTTGCTTGTATCTGCAACGACCGGGATCAAACGAGCGATCTCCCCCCGCTCTATGAATTTCGGCAGCTCAACCATGGCTACTACGCCAGCCTTCAATGTTGGCTCTAGGAAGCGACGAGAGCATAACAGGAATCACTGTGTGTTGCTACCGAACCGCGTCCGTTCGCGGGTTACAAGGCTTCTAAGGAGTCGGATCTGTAGCAGCTTGTCCATATGTATGGCGGCGTGGATCGGCAGCCTCGCCGCCGGGCTGCTTAATGAGCGCCTTCGGCGGGCTGATTAATAAGCGCCTTGGCGGCTCGGCCTTCCAATCGGATCGCCTAGTCCAGCAATAACGTCATCTGGGTTCCGTGCTTGGTCGGGAAGCGGGCCTTGACGACGATCCCATCCTCCCCATACCAAACGGCGCCCTGCCGTCCATCCTCCGTGACCGCGTAATGGCGGGTGAGAAGCCGCTTTCCGCCGACCTCGATCCATTCCTCGCCCAGATACTCGGCCACTATCTCCTTGAGCCGGCCTTTGAGCGGGCTCAGGAGACGGCCGTATTGCAGCGTCTCCTGGCACCAGACGGCGCGCGAAAGCATCGCCGCCTCGACCTCCTCGGCCAGGCCGTTCTTGACGACCCGAAGCGCCCGGCCCCCGGCATCGACGGTGACGACATGCTCGCGTCCGTTGTCCACCGTAACGCCGGAGTAACGCCGGAACTCGCCGTTCACCCAAACCTCCTTCGAGTCATGCCGGTAGACGAGGATTGGGATCAGGAAAAAGAAGTTTACCCTGACGTCGATCGTGGTGTGGATTTCCGTCCGGATGCCGTCCCCCCGGAAGTCCATCCGGAGCCAGCCGATCGAGCTTCCCTCGTTCAGCACGTTGTAGTCCAGCCGCCCCGAAGGCGGCCGGCAGGCGGCGTCCGCCGCCGCGCCAAAGGCGAGCAGGCACAGGAAGGCGGGGATGACCCGAATTCCCAGCCCAGGGATACGCATGGCACGTTACCGCCGCTCTAACCGGACCGGTGCCGAGTGTAGCACGGCGCCCCGGTCCGTCTCCGCCGCGTCCATGCGCCGGCCTGAGGGCAGGAGCTCCATCGCGATGTTGTAGGGAATCCGTGGACGCAGGCGGCGATCCGGCAAGTGCCGGTGATGATGAACTCCCGGGCTCGCGGCTGTTCATGGCTCCCCTATGACGACCCCGGTGCCTTTCGGAGCAAGCGTGCGCTGTCAGTCTTGCGGCGAGGACCTGCTTAAGAGTCCGACTCGAAGCCGTCCGCGGGCCGCCGCCATTGACGGGATCGCAACGCCGGGCCACGGTGCATGGATAGCGCATGGATGCCGTCAGCGCGGCCCGCTTCCAGCGCGACCCGCTTCGGCCGCGGCTGGACATCCGGAAACGGCGGCGTATCTTTGTAACGCGTATCTTTGTAACGCGCATCTTTGTAACGCGAGGTTCGCTTGTCCTCATCCGGGTCGTCCAGGATCAGCCGCCGGAGGCGGGGTCGTCCCAACGCAATCGGGGAGGGGTCGTGATTCCGTTGCTTGGCCCGGCTGGGCGGGCATGAAGGTCGTCCTTCTCTCGACCTACGAGCTGGGCCATCAGCCGTTCGGCCTGGCCTCGCCGGCGGCGTGGCTGCGCGCGGCGGGGGCCCGTGTCAGGTGCATCGATCTTGCGGTCGAGCGCCTGGACGAGCCGGCGGTGAGCGCGGCCGGGCTTGTCGCCCTGTACCTGCCGATGCATACGGCCACGCGGCTGGCGGCGGCCGTCGTGCCCCGCCTGAAAGCCCTGAACCCGGGCGTCCATCTGTGCTTCTACGGCCTCTACGCGCCGATGAACGAGGACTTCCTGCGCGGGCTCGGGGGCGAGACCATTCTCGGCGGCGAGTTCGAGAGCGGGCTGGTCAGCCTGTACCAACGGCTGGCGGCGCGGGGTGCCGATTCCGCGCCCATGCGCCAGAGCGAGCCGGTGATCTCGCTGGCCAAGCAAAGCTTCCGCGTTCCCGACCGGGGAGACCTGCCCGCGCTCTCCCGCTATGCCTATTTGCAGCTGGGGGAGGACGAGCGCCGGACGGTCGGCTACACCGAGGCCAGCCGCGGGTGCAAGCATTTGTGCCGGCACTGCCCGGTGGTGCCGGTCTATGGCGGACGCTTCCGCGTCGTCCAGCCGGATGTGGTGATGGAGGACATCCGCGGGCAGGTCGCCGCGGGGGCGCGGCACATCACCTTCGGGGATCCGGATTTCTTCAACGGCGTGGGCCATGCCTTGCGCCTGGTTGAGAGGCTCGCCGCGGAATTCCCCACCCTCACCTACGACGTGACCGTAAAGGTCGAGCACTTGCTGGACCAGGCCCGCCACCTGCCGACGCTGGCCGCCACCGGCTGCCTGTTCGTCACCACGGCGGTGGAGTCGGTCGACGACCGCGTCCTCGAGTTGCTCGACAAAGGGCATACAAGGCGCGACTTCATCCGCGTCGTCGGGCTCGCCAGGCGGGCGGACCTGACCCTGTCGCCGACCTTCATCCCGTTCATGCCGTGGACCTCGCTGGAGGGCTATCTCGACTTGCTTCGGCTCCTCGCGGAGCTGGATCTCGTCGCCTACGTGGCGCCGATCCAGCTCGCCATCCGGCTGCTCCTCCCCAAGGGGTCGCGGCTTCTCGAGCTGCCGGAGATGCGGGAGCATCTGGGGGGCTTCGACCAGAGCGCGCTGAGTTACCGGTGGCCCCATCCCGATCCCAGGGTCGATCGCCTCCAGGACGGCGTCCGCCGGATCGTCGAGGAGGGGGAGGCCGGTGGCGCCGGCCGGCGGGAAATCTTCGCCGGGATCTGGCGGCTCGCCCATGAGGCCTTGGGCCTGCCGGTCGCGCCTCTGGCTCGGACTCCGGATACCGACGGTGAGGCGCGCGTGCCCCGGCTCAGCGAGCCCTGGTATTGTTGCGCCGAGCCGACCGAGGAGCAGTTCGCCAGCCTCTAGCGCCGGCGCCTCGCATATCGTGGCGGCGATGTGTTCTGGGCGCCAAGGCGCCACCGCCGAGGTGCGCGGCCAATGCCTGACGGCGCGCTTCTACCTGCCTCGGAACACCGGTTTGCGTTTTTCCACGAACGCGCGCACGCCCTCGATCTTGTCCTCGGAGCCCGCCATGCGCTTGTAGACGGGAAGTTTGCCGCTGTGCATGAGGGCAAAGCACTTCTCTGTGCTCAAGGATTCGAATGCGCGCAGCACCTCCTTGACCGCCTGGACCGCCAGCGGCGCGGCTTCGGCAAGGGTCCGGGCCCACTCCCGGGCCTTGCCCATGACCTGGGGTCCGGGGACGACCGTGTTGACGAGGCCGTAATGCGCCGCCTCCGCCGCGTCCATGCGCCGGCCTAAGAGCAGGAGCTCCATCGCGATGTTGTAGGGGATCCGCCGGGGAAGCCGCTGGACGGCGCCGCCGTCGGCAAGCAGCCCCAGGGCCGTCTCCGGCAGGAAGAACTCGGCGTGCTCCGCCGCCACGATGAGGTCGCAGGCCAGCGCCAGCTCCAAGCCGCCGCCCACGGCGAGGCCGTTGACCGCCGCGATCACCGGCTTGTTGAGGTCCCAGAGTTCGGTGAGCCCGGCGAACCCTCCGGGACCGTGGTCGGCGTCGTCCTCCTCGCCCCGGTCCGCGGCCTTCAGGTCCCAGCCCGCCGAGAATATCTTCTCGCCCGCTCCGGTGACGATTCCTGCGCGCAGCGTATCGTCGTCGCGCAACCTGGCGAACGCCTCGCCCAGGGCGCGGCTGGTTGCCGCATCGATCGCGTTGACCTTGGGGCGGTCGAGCGTGATCTCCAGGACCGGCCCGCGCCGCTCCGTTCTCACAGGGTTTTGCATCGTTCCATCCTCCTTCCGGTTGCGGAAACTGTCCCCGGAGCAAGGCCGCGCTCCGAGTCGCCGCGGCGCGCAGTTTACGCGCGCAACCCGTCCGCCATCAACGGATGATCGGTGGGCCAAAGATCGTGTAGGATCGGCCGTCGCAATTGGCGGGAGCGTACGCGTGGCCGCGGACTCCATCGATGTTTTCTGGCATCCGGGCGTGCTCGAGCACGACACCGGCAGCGGCGTGTTCGATGCGCCGCCCTCGCCGCTGATGGCGGTCAATGAGCCCCACCCGGAAAATGCCGACCGGGTGCGCAACATCCACGCGGTCCTCGATCGCGGGCCGCTCAAGGACCGGATTCGCTGGCACGAGGGCCGCCGTGCCACGATCGCGGAGCTCATGGGCTTCCACAAGAAGGCCTATATCGAAGCGATCCGTGAGGCGGACGAGTCCGGTGGCCGACGCGTGACCGCCACGACCGTCGTCGCTCCCGGCTCGTTTCGGGCGGGCCTGGCCGCCGCCGGCACGGCGCTCGCCGCGATGGCCCATCTCATGGACGGCAAGGGAAGGATCGCCTACGCCCTGGTCCGGCCGCCGGGCCACCACGCCGCGCCCGAGGTCGCCGACGGCTACTGCTTCTTCAACAACACGGCGCTCGCGGCCCAGCTGGCGCTCGACCGCGGCGTCCACCGGGTGGCGGTGATCGACTGGGACGTCCACCATGGCAACGGCACCCAGGAGGGGTTCTACCAGCGCGATGATGTGCTGACCGTCTCCCTCCACATGGACCACGGCCCCTGGGGTCCCTCGCACCCGCAGACGGGCGGGGCCGACGAGGTCGGGCGGGGGCGCGGGAAGGGCTTCAACCTGAACGTCCCCCTGCCGATGGGCACCGGGGACGAAGGATACGACCTGGCGATGGGCGAGCTGGTGGTCCCCGCCGTCGACGCGTTCCGGCCCGGGATGCTGATCGTCGCGGCGGGCCAGGACGCCAGCCAGTTCGACCCCAACGGCCGGCAGCTCCTGACGATGGCGGGGTTCCGGCGCCTGGGGCGGCACGCCCGGGTCCTGGCCGACAGACACTCGGATGGACGCCTGCTCCTGATTCAGGAAGGCGGGTACGAGCTGACTTATACGGCCCTCTGCATGCACGCGACGCTGGAAGGGGTGTTGGGGGCCGCGCCCCGGATCGAGGATCCCCTGGCCTTTCTCCCCGATGACCCGGCGCCGGCGCGGGCTGCGATCGAGGCGGTGCGCAAGACGTGGCGCGAGGCCTGCGCCGCTCCGGGAGAGGCGGGACGGGGCGAAGGCCCTCCGCCGCCCGTCTCGGAGCGGAAGGGGCCGCGTGGGTAGGCTTGAGCGGGCGGCTGCCCGGAACTACCATGGGCCCTCGTGATCACGCCGTTCCAGCCCATCCTCGATCGCGCGCGCGCACGGAGCGGCGGGGCGGCCGCCCTGGAGGAAGCCCTGCCCCAACCCAAAAGCGATGACGAGCTCCGCGCCGTCCCCGACGACCGCTATCTGTCGTTGATGAGCCGGCGGGTCTTCCGCGCCGGGCTCAAGCACGCGCTTGTGGATGCCAGGTGGCCGGCGTTCGAAGAGGTGTTTTTCGGGTTCGAGCCGCGCCGCGTCACCGCCATGAACGACGAGGACGTGGAAAAGCTGATGGGTAACCGGCGCTTGATCCGCCACTGGGCCAAGCTCAAGTCGGTGCGTCACAACGCCGCCGCCATGACCCGCGTGAGCGAAGCCCACGGGAGCTTCGGCGCCTACCTCGCCGGCTGGCCCGCGACCGACATCACCGGCCTTTGGACCGACCTCGTCAGGCGCTTCGCCCATTTGGGCGGCAACTCGGGGCCGAGCTTCCTGCGCATGGCCGGCAGGGACACGTTCTTGTTTAGCGGCGACGTGGTCCGGGGGCTTGTCGGCGCCGGCGTCGTCGGCGCCAGGCCGACGTCGAAGGCGGACCTCCTGAAGGCCCAGGACGCCTTCAACGCCTGGGCCGAGGAGACCGGCCGGCCGCTCTCGCATCTCAGCATGATCCTCGCCCGCTCGGTGGACTGAGCCTTCCGATCCGCCCGGGTTTTTTGGAGACGCGAGTGGCCCTTCGGCCGGCGGGCGCCGCGAAGGAAGGCGTGGCGGCGGGCGTGATCTGCGCGCATCAATCCTCAAGCAGGCTTTGTGATACCCGCCGTCCGCCGCAACCCGCCTGTCGCATCCGCCGGCCTTGGAGCTCACGGCCGGCGGCGCTGGCGCGCCCAAGCGATAGCCGGCCGGCGGCGATTCGGCCGCTGGTTATCCGGATGTTTCGCGGTGTCGCTTTCGAGCGGCGGGCGGCTTTACTCGAGCGCCGCCAGCATCTCCTCGATGGTGGTGAACTTACGCCGGGGCGCGCCGGGCGGGGCATTCTCGATTTCCCTCAGGTCGATGGTTTGCCACTCGGAGTAGGTGACCCACCTGACGCCCTTTTCCTTGAGCAGCTTTTCAAACGCCTCCCGGCCGGGTTTTTTGCCTTGGGGGAAGTCCGCGCGGATGTCTGCCGCCACGCTCTGCCCGTCGGGCTTGTTGGTGCCGATCACGCCGGTCGGGCCCCGCTTGACCCAGCCGACCGCGTAGACGCCGTCCCCCACGCGCCCGTTGGAATTCGCCACGATCCCGCGCTTGTCATCGAAGGCTATGCCGTCGATGGGCTCCGATGTGTAGCCGATGGCGGCGATGACGAGGCCGCACTTGACCTCGAAGAACTCTCCGGTGCCGACCGCGCGGCCGCCCTCGACCCGGGTGCGCTCGAGGCGCAGGCCCTCCACCTTGTCACCGCCCAGCACCTCGACCGGCGCGGCGTGGAACACGAAGTGCGCGCGCTTGCTCTTGCCGTCCGGCGTCATGGCGGCGAATTCCCTGAGCGTCGCCAGGTTCTTCTCCCTGAGCCGGCGGTCCCGATCCGACCAATCGCCGGTGACCGCATCCGGCAGCTGCGCCGGATCGACCACGGACACGCAGTCCTCGAGCCGCCCCATTTCCCTGAGCTCCACATTGGTGAACTTGGCCTCCACCGGACCGCGGCGGCCGAACATGTAGACATCGGCAATCGGCGCGTCGTGGATCGCCTCGGCGGCGTAATCCGCCAGGTCGGCGGCCATCATTTCCGACCTTGTTTTGACCAGGACCCTGGTGATGTCGATGGCGACGTTGCCGTTGCCGATGACGGCCACGGCGCGGGTGTTCAAGTCCGGGTTGAGGTCCCGGAAGTCCGGGTGGGCGTTGTACCAGCCGACGAACGCGGCGGAGCCGAAGACCCCCGCCTTGTCTTCCCCCGGAATGCCCAGGGGCCGGTCCAGTGGCGCACCGACGGCCAGCACCACGGCGTCATAGAGGGCGCGGAGCTCGTCTATGCTGACATCTCGTCCGACCTCCACGTTCCCGAAATAGCGCACCTCGTCTTTGAGCGCCGTCCGTTCGAAGGATTTTGCAACCCGCTTGGTTGTCTGATTGTCGGGCGCCACGCCGCCGCGGATCAGCCCGAATGGCGTGGGCAGGCGCTCGATAATGTCGATGCGACAGTCCACGCCCGATTTAAGCAGGGCGTCGGCCGCGTAGAATCCACCGGGGCCGGATCCAAGGATTGCGACGCTTATTGACATCCATATGCCTCGTCTTGGCCACGGGAGGGGTGGGAAGGGACCGGATATGATTTGGGATCGTATTTGTGACTACAGATCGCCGGCGGCATCCGCTTGTTGATGACCGACGGCTCCCTAATGCCGTTGTCTAGGCTTCCTGGCGGTTTGTCGGTAAACGTCGAAAACGGCCTTTCCCACCACCCTATCGACCACCCTATCGACTCGCTGGAGGCGGGGCGGCCCTCTCTGGACCGAGAGGCGGACCGCAAGGGAATGTCCTGGGTGGGACTCGGCTCCTGCCGAGCCCGTGTTTCGAATCCTCAGGGCAGGTCATCCCCCGTCAACTCCTCTAGCGCCTCCGGTTGCAGGAGAGCCACCTGGCTCGGCGACGGCAAGGTCAAAAGACCGTTCTTGTGCAGGCGCTTGAGGGCTCGGCTCACGGTCTCGGTGGTGAGGCCCAGATAGTCGGCGATATCGGCCCGGTTCATCGGCAGATCGATCGGGTTGTCCGGCAGCCCGTGCCGGGCCGCGCGACGGGAAAGCATGAGCAGAAACGAAGCGACCTTTTCCTGGCTCGACTTGCGCCCGAGAAGCAGCATCTGGTCCTGCGCCGCCATCAACTCGTTGGAGGCGATGCTGAGCAATCGCTTCTCGAGGTGGGGAAACTTGCTGAGAAGGGCCTCGAACTTCCACCGCGGGAAACGGCAGAGACTCACCGCCGTCACCGCCTCGGCCGTGTACCCGTACGTCTCGGTGAAGACGAGGCCGAGAAAATCGCCGGGAAACAGAAACCCGGTGATCTGGCGTCTTCCATCGGGCAGCATCTTGGAGAGCCGCACTGTACCGAGGGTGAGGTTGAAGACGTTGTCCGCCTCCTCGCCTTCGTAGATTATGGTCGCTCGGGCGTCGACCGTGACCTTGGAGGCGATGGCGCTCAGCCTGTCGAGCTCGGCCGGCTCAAGCGAGCTGCACACGCTCATCTCGCGCACGTCGCAGGCGTGGCAGGGATTGCGCGGACGAGGGGGGCGGATCGTGTCCGTCTCGGTGCCGCGTCCGACTTGCGAGGATGTCATGATGAGCTTGTCAGGGGGCATCGATCCGCCTTCGAAATTTCATCCAGATCAAGGACTCATCGCCTTCCGCAGCACCGCCAAAGGGACCTGGGAGCGCAAACCGCTCGCGGCGCTGATGGCGGTCGCCTATCCAACTGGGGTGGGCGCATCATCATCGAACCACCGGCATACGTCAATGTCGCGAATGCATTCGCAGGAGTCGAATCCGGCCGAGGCCTTGGCGGTCGCCGACAGCGTCAAGCGGGACATCGTGGTGTCCGGCGCGGGCGGGTAGCGCTGCTCCTGCGGCCGCGCTCCTCGATGCCCAACTCCTCCACCGCCTCGGCCACGGCGGCAAGCGCCGCGCGGATCTCCCGCTCGCCGATCCGGCCGATGCAGCCGATGCGGAAGGTCTCGGCCTGGGCGAGCTTGCCGGGATAGATGACGAAGCCGCGGCGGCTCAATGCCTCGTAGAAGGTGGTGAAGTCGAAGCGGGGATCGCCCGGCATGTGGAAGGCCACGATGATCGGCGAGAGGAGCGCGTCCTCGAGGTAGGTCTCGAAGCCCAACGCCCGCATGCCCTCGACCAGGACCTCCCGATTGCGCCGGTAACGGGCGCCGCGGGCCCGGACCCCGCCTTCCGCCGCGTGTTCCTCGAGCGCCCGGTCGAGGGCGGCAAGCACGTGGGTCGGCGGGGTGAAGCGGAACTGGCCGGTCTCCGCCATGTGGCGCCACTGGTCGTGGAGATCGAGGCTGAGCGACGGGGCGTTGCCGGCCGCCTCGGCCAGGGCCTCTCTGCGGGCGATGACGAAGGCCGCGCCCGGCACCCCTTCGAGGCACTTGTTGGCCGAGGCGATGATCGCCTCGAAGGGCAACACCCGCGCGTCGAGTTCGATGCCCCCGAAGGTGCTCATGGCGTCGATCAAGAGACGGCGGCCGTGGCGCGCCACCGTCGCCGCAATGTCCTCGATCGGATTCATCAGGCCCGAGGAGGTCTCCAAGTGGACCGCGGCGACGTGGCTGATCTTCGGGTCGGCGGCCAGCGCCCGGTCCACCTGGCCGGTGGCTAGCGGCGCGTCCTCCGGCGTCTCGATGACGGTGAAGGCGCGGCCGATCGCTTGGGCGATCTTCGCGATGCGCCGGCCATAGGTGCCATTGGCCAGCACCATGAGCTTGCCGGTGCGCGGCACCAGCGTGCCGACCGCCGCCTCGACCGCAAACGTGCCGCTGCCCTGGACGAGCACGCAGTCGTGGCCGTCCGCCGCCCCGGCGATCTCGGTGAGGCGGGCGCGGATGCGGGCGGTCATCTCGATGAACGGGCGGTCGCGCGCGCCCAGGTCGCGGAGCATCGCCTGCTTGGTCTCGGGCGAGGTGGTCAGCGGCCCCGGGGTCAGGAGATAGGGGTCTTTCCTCGCGCCGGCGCTCATGGCCGGTCCCGGCGGGGCCCGCAGCTATGATCGGCGGGTTGTCGTGGCTGGTTCAACGCGCGCCTCATGTCCGAGTTTTACGGGCGATGCCGGGGGCGGGCAAGGCTTGAGGTGCGCGCCGGCCGGCCGGGCCAAACGGTCCATGCCGCATCCTCGGACAGCGGCAGGACGAATGGTCTAACCAGCCCTAGGTCCCCACCATGTAGATCGCGGGCCGGTATTTGGGCTCGGGGATCGGCTTGTTCTCGGCGCGGGTCGCTTCCAGCCGGGCGCTTTTGGCGATCTCGACCTGGCGCAGGGTCTCGGCGGGTGTTTTGCCGAAGGCGGAGCACGCTTCAAGATCAGGAATGTCGGCGACGTAGCCGCCGTCTTCCTCGCTGTAGAAGATGTTGATGTGGTAGTCCTTCATGGGTTGCCGCGAAAAGCTAATTCGTTCGCCTTCTCGTTCGCGCGGCACGACTGCGTCCACACCGTGCCTTAAAGTTTCTCGCGAAACCGTTCCGGCGTCACGTCCGCCTGACGCAGAATGCCGCGCAGGGTGCCCGCCGCGAGCTCGGCATGGAGTGGAACGACGCAGCCGATCTCCTTATCGGGACCTGATTTTTTCAATATGACGTGACTCCCGCGTTGCCGTACTTTCCGAAACCCGAGCCGGAGCAACACGCCGACGGTTTCCTCGCCGGAAACCCGAGGCAGCCTAACCACACGCCGCTTCGAATGTGGTCAAGAGCGGGCGCTCACATTCAGGAATCGGGAACTCCTCGAGATAAAGCTCTGTGGCCTCTTTGAGGTTGGCGAGCGCCTCGTCGATGTTTTTGCCTTGGCTGACCGTGCCCACCTCGGGACATTCGGCGACATACCACTCGCCCTCACGATGAAGCACGGCCGTAAACGTTCGGTTCGGCATGGTGTCTCCTAGCCCGCGGCCCAAATTTGGTTGCCGGTCGTTGGCGCCGGTTTCAGGCACCATAAATGCTACCCTACGGGACAACGATTCACAATGTCATCCGCGGTGGAAATCGGGCCTTGCTGCGAATCGTTACACGGTTTCCTCGATAATGTTTATCTCGGCGTCGGTGAGGCCGTAAAGCTCATAGACGAGCTGGTAATCCCGCCTCAGTGGCACGTCTCGCGTGGGGGCCCCTTCCGGCGCCTTGCGCACCCGCCGAATAAAACGCCCGGGGCCGTGACGGCCCGGGGCGCGAACGATGTCGCGCGCGAGGCGCGTCTCTAGCGGCGCTGGCCCAGGAGAGCCAGCAGCATGACGAACAGGTTGATGAAGTCGAGATAGAGCCTGAGCGCGCCCGTCTTGATTCTTGGGCGCCTATATTGGCACAGGACGGCGGCGAATCAATACGGGCCTTCAAGGCGGCGGGTGCGGTCCGCAACGGCCGGCAAGGTCGCCCCCGGGCGCCCCGTGCGCGGCCAGCGCTCGGGCTGCACCAGAGAGGTGACGATCGACGGCGTCGTCCCCCTTGCCCGGGTTCGCCCGCCCCGACCGTCTCCCCCTCGGCCACGGCCGGACTCACCCCACGCGGGATGTTGACGTCGCCGGCCGCGCTCGCCAGTGTAGGATGAAGCGAACCTCGACATCCCGGGCGAGGTCGACGGCAGGCGACACCGATCAGGGGAGGATAAGGACCGCCATGGCCGGCTTCACGATGGCTCACGCCCGCGCCTCCGATTGGAGGCGCGCCGCCAAGGCCTGCGTCGACCAGCTTGGCGATGCCGGCAAAGAGGCCAATCTGGGCTTTCTCTACGTCACCGACTCCCTGGCCGGCGACCTGTCAGCCGTCCTCGCCTTTCTGCGCGAGGCGAGCGGGATCGAGGACTGGGTTGGCACCGTCGGCTTGGGCGTGTGCGCCACCGGGAAGGAGTATTTCGACGAGCCGGCGCTCGCCGTGCTCGCGGCGGCGCTGCCGCGCGGGTCGTTCCGCGTGTTCCCCGCCATCTCGGACAGCCTTGATCAATTCACCAGCGACAATGGGGAATGGATCAGGCAAAAGCAGCCGGCCTTCGGCATCGTCCACGGCGATCCGCGCAATCCCAGGACGCCACAAATCCTGGACGCGCTGGCCGATGAGACCCGGTGTTTCCTGGTCGGCGGACTGACCTCCTCGCGCGAGGCCTCCGACCACTGCGTCCAGATCGCCGGTCGCGTCACCGACGGCGGATTGTCCGGAGTCCTGTTCTCTCCGGATGTGGCGGTGGCGACCGGTCTGACCCAGGGCTGTTCGCCGATCGGGCCGCCCCGCACCATCACCGAGGCCCGAGAGAACGTCCTGTTCACGATCGACGGCCGGCCGGCGCTGGAGGTGTTGAAGGAGGATATGGGCGAGGTCTTGGCCCGCGATCTGGGCCGGGCCGCCGGCACCATCCACGCCGCGCTCCCCGTCGTCGGCTCGGATACCGGCGACTATCTCGTCCGCAATCTCATCGGCATCGACCCCGAGAGCGGCTGGCTTGCCATCGGCGCCGATGTCGATCCGGGCCAGACGGTGATGTTCGTCCGCCGCGACGTCCAGGGCGCCGAGGACGATTTGGCGCGCATGCTGCGCGGTCTGAAACGCCGCGTCGGTGGCGCGCCCAGGGGCGGCGTCTACTACAGCTGCGTGGCCCGGGGTCCCAACCTGTTCGGCGAGAACTCGGAGGAGCTCGGGGCCATCCGCCGCGAGCTCGGCGAGTTTCCCATCGTCGGGTTTTTCTGCAACGGGGAGATTTCCCACAACCGGCTGTACGGCTATACGGGGGTCCTTGCCCTGTTCCTTTGAGTCCCGATTCCCCGGCGCTTGTAAGAGAGCTTTAAGAGAGTCCTTCCTAGGTAGAGTCCAGGAGGCGTCGTTATGGACTATCGCCGTCTCGGCCGCGCCGGGCTCGAGGCCAGCCAGGTCTGCCTCGCAACCATGACCTGGGGCTCGGCGGAACGGCGCATCGGAAGCCCACGGCCGGCTCGATGCATCCGTCGAGACCGGCGTCACCGCGCGGGCGCGGCTTCGGGACGATCTGGCGGGCGTCGATGTCGAGCTGCCGCCGGAGCTGCTCGGGCCATCGGGGCCGTCCCCGCCATGAACCCGAGCCTAAGTCCTTAGAGGCGCGGGTTCCGGCACCGGAGGTCTGTGCCCATGATCCGTCTGTTCGTCGGCCTGGAGCTTCCGCAAGAGCTGCGCCTCAGGCTCGCCGCCCTGAGCACCGGCGTGCCCGGCGCCAGGTGGGTGCGCCCGGAGAACCTCCACCTCTCGCTCCGGTTCATCGGCGAGGTCGAGGAGCCGGGGATGACCGACATCTCGGATGCGCTGGCCGCGGTCCAGGGCTCTCCCTTTGCCCTTGAGATCACCGGCCTCGGCCATTTCGAGAGCGCCGGCAAGGTGCGGGTGCTGTGGGCCGGTGTGGAGCGGAACGAGCGGCTTTTCCACCTCTACGGCCGGATAGAGTCGGCCCTCATCCGGGCCGGGCTCGAGCCCGAGGAGCGGAAATTCTTTCCCCACATCACCCTGGCCCGCCTCAAGGCGGCGCCGGTCCAACGGGTGGCCGACTTTCTCAGGGCGAACGGGCCGTTCCGGGCCGGCCCGGTCCCGGTCACCCGGTTTGTCCTGTTCTCGAGCTTTCTTTCCAGGAGCGGGGCCGTCTACCGGGCCGAGGAGATCTATCCGCTCGAGGAGGACTAGCGGCCGAGGCGGGGTCAGTCCTTCATGTCGCCAGGGGGTCGGTTTGTCGTGTCGCCCGACAGCGGCCATGGGGATGCCGGCCTGCCGGAGTCCTCTTCACCACCGGCGTCTCCTGCGTCTGCGAAACAGCACGGCGAGGGCGAGGCCGGGGATGGAGAGCAAGGCCCAGGCCGGCGCCAGCAGGGCCGTCGCGATTACAGGGTCCCACAGCTCCGGCAGGAGATACCGCTGAACCACCGCCTGGACAAGGTTCAGGCTGGCCGGGTCGAGATCGTACCAGAGCTCGCCGGCGGCCACGGTCCGGTAGGCGCCGGTCTCGAGCCAGGACACCAGCTCCCGGCCGGCGGCGGCGAGCGAAGCGGCAATCAAGAGCCAACCGAAGATGCGCCCGACGATCATCACAGCTAGCCGTCCTCGAACAGCCTGTCCCCCACCTCGTCGATGATCTGCTTGGCTTTCAAAATGGCAAAGGCGTCGGCGGCGTCCTTGGTGCCGTGCGTCTCCGCCCGGATGAGGCAGTGCTCTTTCACCCCGTCCGGAAATTGCTTCGTGATCACGCCCACCGTTAGCCACTGCGATCCCTGCCGGCGGGCAGCGGGGCGGATCGCGTATCCTTTGTAGGTGACCGGCGCCTCGGGTTCCTGATCGGTCGCTTCTTTCTGTTTAGGCGCCACGAGACGGCGCAAGAAATCGGTGAACTTCGATCCCATTTCTTAAAGCCCTCCAGTCTTAGGCCCTCCAGGAAGCCCGTGGCGACGGGTGCCTACGCCGGGCGCGGGTGTCCTCGAGGCGTCGCCACGGGTCGCCATCCGCCGCTCCGGCGGCCGTTTGCGGCGATCCATGTTATCGGTTCAGCGCCAGCCTTCCTACCTTCCGGTTTCCTGACCGTCATCCGCCAGGGTTGGCGCATTGGCGGTCGTGCAAACGATCCTGGCAAACGACACGCGGGCCAATAGCTGAATAATGGTGGCGGCGGGCCGCGCGCAGGCTTTGGGGGAGGCTGAGGCCAGCTTAGGCGCAAGCGTTCGGTTTGGCAAAATGGGCTGCCCCGACTTGGGGGCCGGCCGGGCCGCTATTGATCGGTTGCGCCGATTCGCGGATCCGGAAATCCGGCCCTCATGCTGGGCTTGTCGAAGGGCGAGGCCCGTCTCGCCGATTTGCCCAAGGCCTCAAGCCGGGACCCCGGGTCGCCTTGGCAGGGGGGCGGCCGGGCTGCTATGTTTGGCGCCTGCGCCATATCATGGGTCCGAGGAGGGGTGGCCGAGCGGTCGAAGGCGCACGCCTGGAGAGCGTGTATACGGGTTTCCCGTATCGTGGGTTCGAATCCCACCCCCTCCGCCAACCCTTCCAAAAGGAACCGGGGTCGAACTCGCCCCGTCTGCGCCGACTTGAAATGCTTTGGTGAGCCCAAAGACCGTCCGCTGTGTTACCTTTTCATCGTCGGACGAAGAGGGAGAACGAGCCATGGCGAACACACACGAAGCCCTTGTCCAGAAAGCAAAAGAGCTTGGGTTGCCGACAAATTCTGGCATATATAAACCTAAAGATCAGGTGTGGTCTGAATTAGAAATTAGCGACTGGGAACTTTATAGAAGAATCAAGAATGAAGAGAGGCATAGACGCGAGCACCGTCTTTGGAAGGTCGCTCTGATATCTATGATTTTTGCTGTTCTTTCAGCTTTAGCGGCTTGGTGGGCTATACTGCGAAATCCAGGACTGGAGCCATAGCCCAGAGAAGTTGGACGGAGGCGCGGTGGACGGACCCGGGGTTCGACGGCAAGGTCCCCCACCGCCGGTAAATGGTGGCGGGCCGCAGACTAAGGCGAGCGAAGCGAGCCAATCCCGCCCGCGTCGCCAACCATCCGAAGGACACTTAAGAGCAAGCCTTCTCTGTTCGTGACTGGAATCACCGGTTGCGATGCCGGTGGCGCACCTCCGCGTCCGGGACTTCAACCCGGGAACGGCGTTTGCCGCAAGCGGTATAGAGCAACGTCGAAATACATTCCGAGCCGAGACACTTTGTGGTAGTATATCCGTAGGGTAATTCGCCTGGACTGCGAGGGTCCTCCCCCGTGGAAACGGGCGCTGGCGCTTCTTTTCGAACGATCCAAAGGCGACGAACGGGAATGCGATGCCGAACTCCGAGATGATCATCGCCAAGGAACGCAAGGCGCTGATGAAACTAATGGACGAAGGTCCGTTTAAGATTCCGAGTCGTCGGGTAGACGGCAACATCATCATCGCGACGTGGAACATCCAGCAATTCACAAACAACAAATCACGCCGGGCGCTTCAATACATGGCCGATATCTGCGAGCGGTTCGATTTGATCGCATTGCAGGAAATCAAGACGGACTTGCGCGGGCTCAGTAGGCTGCAGGCGCTTCTGCCCGGGAATTATCGCATCCTCGTGTGCGATCCGACTGGAAACTCCGAACGGTTCGCTTTCCTCTACGACAAGAGGACCGTTATTCCCACGGGCCTGGTGTGCGAGATCGGCTTCAACGTTCCGGCGAAGACGCATCGGGGATATCAGCTCCACAGGATGCCCTATTGTGCGTCGTTCAGAGCCGGACGGTTCGATTTCGTTGTCGTAAATGCGCATATCTATTTCGGCAAGACCAAGAAGGAAAGGACTCAACGCGAGGAAGAGATAAACCAGCTGGTCAAATTCATTCATCGTCGATCGAAGACGGAGAGAAACAAGGTTTTCGACAGAGATTTCTTTATTGTCGGCGATTTCAATATCGAGAAAGAGGGCGATCACTTCTTCAATGCTCTGACCTCCAAGGGGTTCGTCATGCCCGCGAAGCTAAAGACCCTTAAGACGAACTTCGCGCAAACCAAGACTTTCGACAAGATCGTATGGGCTGACCGTCGGTCATTTTCCTTCACGAAAAAGATCAACGTGGTTCCCTTCGGTCGGGTCCTGTTTCGGGACAGAGCCCCGAAAGGCGGCAAGAAGGAGATCAGCGATCACCTGCCTCTTTGGGCCGAATTCGAGATCAACAGGCTTACCCAGGAACTCGATCAGATTATCAATCCCGCCCCGTAAGGTCGGCCGCCCGGGCGGCCGTTACGCTCCGTTAGAGAAGCCAAAGGCTCGCCGCTGCTCTTCCCGGCTCTTCCCGGGCGAGCGGGATGCCGCCGAGCAAGGCGGCGAGCCTGAGGCCCTTGGGCTGCTGGCCCTCTAGGTTCCGGGGCGCCCGCGCCTACGGCCGACTCGAAACCATTTCGCAATCGCGCCCGGCCGCACTACATTTCACCCAGGCGGTTCTCGGTGGAGAGTCGCCGGATTGACGGCGTAACCAGACCGGATGTTGCGGGCCTGCGGTGCCCCATCTTCGCCACCACTCTTGGTTCGTAAAAGCGATACGGCGCGCCGGCGCGGCGCTCATGGCGCTGTGCTTGAGCGCGAGCCTGGGCGGGACGCAAGAGCCGACCTTCTTCCGCATCGGCACCAGCTCCACCGGGGGCATCTATTTCCCCATCGGCGGTCTCATCGCCAGCGTCATCAGCAATCCCCCCGGCTCGCTTTCCTGCGAGAGCGGCGGCAGCTGCGGCGTTCCCGGCCTGATCGCCATCGCCCAGTCGACCCGCGGCTCGGTGGACAACATCGACGCCATCGCCGAAGGCGCGCTCGAGTCGGGTCTCACCCAGGCCGACATCGCCTATTGGGGCTATCACGGTGAGGGCATCTATCGCGCCAAGGGCAAGGTGGCGAATCTGAGGGCGATCGCCAATCTTTATCCCGAGAGTCTCCAGATCGTCGTCCGCGCCGATTCCGACATCCACAATGTCGCCGACCTCAGGGGCAGGGCCGTGTCGATTGGCGAAGAGGGCTCGGGCACGCTGGTCGATGCCCAGATCGTCCTCGGAGCCTACGGGCTCTCGCGGACGGATATCGAGCACTACCACTTCAAACCCGGTCCGGCCAGCGACCTGATGCGCGCGGGCAGGCTCGAGGCGATCTTCCTGGTGGCGGGCTATCCGGCCGACACCATCACCGAGCTCGCCGAGACCCTCGGCATTCGTCTGCTTGCCGTCGACGGGGCCGAGGCGGCCCGGATTCGCCTTGCCCATCCGTCCTTTACCACCACCGTCGTTCCCGAGGGCGCCTATCCGGGCGTGGCGGCGACCACGACGCTGAGCGTCGGCGCCCAATGGGTCGTCTCCGCCGATGTCGATGAGGATCTGGTCTACGGGATAACCCGGGCCCTGTGGCACGAGAGCGCCCGGCCGGTGCTCGACAACGGCCATCCCGAGGGCCGGCTGATCAGGCTGGAAACCGCCCTCGACGGCGTCGCGATCCCGCTCCACCCGGGCGCGGCGCGTTACTACCGCGAGGTCGGGCTGATCGACTAGCAGGTTGCGCGCAAATGGCCGAGCCTGGGCCTGCGGCGCCGGGCCCGGGCAAGCTCGGTGTGGAAGTGAGGGGCGGGCCTTAACCCCCCTAAACTGCGCGCCGGCGCGCGTTTAATGCCTCCTCAGCGGCGCGTGTTTAATGCTCCTTCAGGCGCGCGTTAATGCCCCCTCAGGTGCGCGATTGACTTAAGGCCCTTCTGCCATGAAGATTTTATTTACCCCCATGCTTATTGTATGAACACGGCCCTTCAGCGGCGCGGTGCATGGGCGAGCAGGTCCATGTCCGGGATACCAACCGGCGCTCGGTCCAACCTTGCCGTCCGGCGTTCGGTTGTTGACCGTGGGTGCGCCCGAGCGATTGCCAGCCGGCCCTCGAGCCTCTATTGGTGGGATTCCACCGGTGGTAGGATTCCACCGGGGTAGACGGATCGCCGACAGCCATGTCCGCCGACAGCCAAGCCCTCGACCTGCTCGCCGACCTGATCGCCAGGGCCCGAGGCGCCGGGGCCGACCAGGCCGACGCGGTGCTGGTCGAGAGCACGTCCCTCACCCACGCCCAGCGCTTGGGCCGGCCCGAGCGGCTCGAGCGGGCCGAGAGCGAGGATCTGGGCTTGCGCGTCTTCGTCGGCCGGCGCCAGGCCGTGGTGTCCTCGACCGACCGCTCGAAGGCGGCCCTCAAGGAGCTGGTCGCGCGCGCGCTGGCCATGGCGAAGGCGGTGCCGGAGGATCCCCATTGCGGCCTGGCCGAGGCGGATCAGCTCGCCCGGGAGGTCGCGGATCTGGACATCTGTGAGGCGGACGAGCCCCAGCCGGAGATATTGGTCGAGCGGGCGAGTCGGGCCGAGGACGCCGCCCGCGCCGTCGCGGGCGTCACCAACTCCGAAGGGGCGGAGGCGAGCTGGGGCCGAAGCCGGGTGGCGCTCGCCGCCTCCAACGGCTTCGCCGGGACCTACGCGACCTCGCGCCACGCCCTCGCCGTCTCGGTGCTGGCCGGCGAGGGGCTGGGCATGGAACGGGACTACGCCTTCTCAAACGCGGTGTATGCCGCCGACCTGGAAGAGCCCGAGGTCGTGGGCCTGCGGGCCGGCGAGCGGGCGGTCAAGCGCCTGGGTCCCCGCAAGGCCGAGACCGGGCAGGTGCCGGTGGTCTACGATCCGCGCGTCGCGCGCGGGCTCCTGCGCCATCTCGCCGGCGCCATCAGCGGCACCGCCATCGCCCGCGGCACCAGCTTCCTCAAGGACCGGCTGGGCGAGCGAATCTTCGCCCCGGCCGTCACCATCGTCGACGACCCGCACCGGTCGCGCGGGCTCAGCTCAAAGCCGTTCGACGGCGAGGGTGTGGCGGGGCAGAGGCGCAACATCGTCGAGGCCGGGGTGCTGACCACCTGGTTGTTGGACGTGCGCTCGGCCAACCAGCTCGGTCTCAAGACAACCGGCCACGCCGCGCGCGGCACGTCCTCGCCCCCTTCGCCCGCGGCGACCAACCTCTATCTGGAGCCCGGCCCGGTGAGCCCGGCCGAACTCATGGCTGACATTGGGCAGGGCTTCTATGTCACCGAGCTGATCGGCTCCGGAGTCCACCTGGTGACCGGCGACTACAGCCGCGGCGCGGTCGGCTTCTGGATCGAGGGCGGCGTACCCGCCTACCCGGTGAGCGAGGTCACGATCGCCGGCAATCTGGTCGATATGTTCCAAGGCTTGAGCGCCGCGAATGATCTCGAGTTCCGCTACGGCACCGACGCGCCGACGGTGCGCGTCGACGGCATGACCGTCGCCGGCCGCTGATACCCCCCGATACCGGGGGTCCAAAAACTCTGCCTGAAGCCAACCGACTCGGCGCCCGGCCGACCCCGCCGGAGCGGGCGCCCCGAGGCCCGGGCATCCCGGCCGCGGCGGCCAAGTTCCCACTGTCAGCAAGCGATCCGATCGGGCAGGCTCCCACCGGGGCTCCGCCCGAGGGTCGCGCGCGCACGGGTCGCGTGTGCCCGGACATCGAGTTTCTGCCTTTGCGTGCAGGGTCTTGAACCGGTGATAAATTGAGTCGCCATTCGAGCGTCTAATCAATCTTACAAAGAGAAAATTTTGAATTTAATCTATCTAGGATTGTAGTCCCATCCACATCGTCAAGTTTAGGACTTGATCTATCTGAAATTATATTGTTATTCAGTGGCCGTACCGAATGCAGGATTATTCAGTCGACCATATCGAATACAGGGGACGTCATTCATGCCCGCAGGCGCGCCCGCAGGCGCGGAATCACGTGCGCCCACGGAGGTGGAGAGTCTAGAGTCTAAGAGTCTAGAGGGGAGAATCTAGGCGGTGCATATCCTGCTTGCCGACGAGTCCAATCTGGTTCGAGGCGCCCTCAAGCTCTATCTCGAGCAGCTCCAATCCGACATCAAGGTGAGCCAGGCGGAGGCCTTCCACGAGGCGCTGGATCTGGCGGCAAGCGCTGAGTCCGTGGATCTGATCATCCTCGACCTCCACATGCCGGGCGCAAACGGCTTGGCCGGGTTTGACATCATGCGGGAACGATTTCCGCGGGTCCCCGTGGTGCTCATATCGGGAAAGGTTCGCCGCGAGGAAGTCCTGGAGGCGCTCGGCCATGGTGCCGCCGGCTTCATCCCGAAGACGCTCAACGGCAGGGCCTTGCTCGGCGCCTTGCAGTTGGTTCTGGCCGGGGAGAAGTTCATCCCCTCGCTCGCCGTGTCCGAAGCCGACGCCAAGCGCGCCGACGGGCCCAACGGTTTGCCCGACGGCGGGCGCGGCCGGGGGCCCGTTGAGCAAGCTGACGCCGCGCGAACGCGACGTGCTCGCGCTCCTAAACAAGGGATATTCGACCAAGGAGATCGGCCATCGCCTGAACCTGCAGCCGATGGCCGTGGCCAGCCACCTCAAGGGCGTCTTTCGCAAGCTGGGCGCGACTGATCAGGCCCATGCGGTGACGCTCTCCATGCAACTCGGCTTCGGGGCCTGAGCGGCGGCCGGCCGGAGGCCGCCTCCGCGCCCGAGAGACGCCGCTCCTCACCGACTCCGCCGCGCTTGTGGCGTCTGGCCCGATCGGCCCGCTCGTGCTATGGTCTGCGGGCTGGCACAGGGGTTGAGTAAGGCTTTGAGCGCGGTCCCAGAGACAAAAGTTCCCCTCGATCACGCGACCCTCGCGCTGGTGCGCCGTCTGCTGCGCGACCACGTCCGTCCCCATTTCGGCCGCATCGCCATTGCGCTGGTATGCATGGTGCTGGCCAGCGCGGCGGTCGCCGCGCTGGCCAGGCTCATGGAGCCGGTGCTGGACGATGTGTTCATCCGGAAGGACGAGGATACGCTCTATTGGGTGGCGATCCTCGTGTTCATCGTCTTCGTGGTCAAGGGGTTCGCCACTTACGGCCAGGCGGTCATCATGAACTATGTCGGCCAGCGCATCCTCGCCGACCTCCAGATCCGCATGTTTGCCCATTTGATGCGCGCCGATCTGGCCTTCTTCCATGACACCTCGGCCGGCAGTCTGGTCTCGCGCTTTATCAATGACGTCAACCTGCTGCGCGGCACGGTATCCACCGCGCTCACCGGCATCGGCAAGGACAGCCTCACGCTCGCCTTTCTGGTCGGGGTGATGTTCTACCAGGACTGGGCCCTGGCGCTGGTGGCGCTTTTCGCCTTCCCCACCGCCGTCGTGCCGGTGGTCAAGATCGGCCAGCGCATGAGAAGGGTCTCGGCCAGCACCCAGATCGAGATGGGCCGCTTCACCACCTTGCTCGACGAGAGCTTCCAGGGGGCGCGCCACGTTAAGGCCTATGGCATGGAGGCGTATGAGACGAGCCGGGCCGCCGGTGTGGTGAACGCCATTTTCCGGCTGGTCTACAAGGCCGCCCGGACGCGCTTGGCCTCGCACCCGATCATGGAAACCCTGGGCGGCGTGGCCATCGTCGCCGTGATCGTCTACGGCGGCTACCAGGTGATCGGCGAGGCGAAGACGCCCGGCGCCTTGTTTTCCTTTATCACCGCGTTGCTGTTGGCCTACGAGCCGATGAAGCGGCTCGCCAACCTGAACGCCAACCTGCAGGAGGGCCTGGCGGCGGCGCAGCGCGTCTTCGCCATGCTGGATGTCGAGCCCGAGATCCAGGACCGACCGGGCGCCGCGCCGCTCGTGGTCCGGGGCGGCGCCATCCGTTTCGAGGACGTCCACTTTTCATATGCGCCCGGCAGGCCGGCCTTGAATGGGGTTTCGCTCGAAGTGCCGGCGGGCAAGACCGTGGCCCTGGTGGGGCCGACGGGCGCGGGGAAATCAACCATCCTCAACTTGATTCCCCGGTTCTATGACGTCGGCGGCGGCCGGGTTACCATAGACGGCACCGACTTGCGCGAAGTTACGCTGGCCTCGCTGCGCGCCGGTATTGGGCTGGTCAGCCAGGAAATCAGCCTGTTCGACGACACCATCCGCGCCAACATCGCTTACGGCAAGCTCGAGGCCGGCGAGGATAAGATCATCGAGGCGGCCCGCCACGCCGGGGCCCACGACTTCATCATGGCCCTTCCCGACGGCTACGACACCGGGGTCGGGGGCCACGGGGTCAAGCTGTCGGGCGGCCAGCGCCAGCGCTTGGCGATCGCGCGCGCCATGCTGAAGAACGCCCCTATCCTGTTGCTCGACGAGGCCACCTCCGCCCTCGACGCCGAGACCGAGCGGCAGGTCCAGAGGGCGCTCGCGAGCCTCATGCGCGGGCGGACCACGCTCGTCATCGCCCACCGGCTGTCGACGATCGTCGCCGCCGATCTCATCCACGTCATCGAACGCGGCCGCGTCGTCGAGTCGGGGAGCCACGACGAACTGCTCGCGCGCGACCGGGTCTACGCCCGGCTTTACGCCACCCATGTCGCCGAGGAAAGGCGGAAGGTCGAGGGAGGGCAGGAGACCGAGGAAGGGCAGGAGGCCGAGGGCACGCGCGCCCGGGCCTGAGGCGGTGCGGCTCAGCAAACGCATATCGCGGAACGATTCGGTGCAGCGCGGGCTCGGCTGGCTGGGCGCCCACTACATCCGCTTCGTCCACGCCACCAGCCGCTGGACCGTGTACGGCGAGGCCATCCCGCGGCGCTTCTGGCCGGAGGGCAGACCGTTTATCGCCGCCTTCTGGCACAGCCGGATGTTGATGACGCCCTACATCTGGGATCCGAAAGTCAAGATCCGCACGCTGATCTCCGGTCACTCGGATGGCCGGCTGATCTCCCGCACCATCGGCCATTTCGGCATAGGCACCATCGAAGGCTCGACCTCGCGCGGTGGCACCGCCGCGCTGCGCGCGATCCTCAAGACGCTGGCCGCGGGCCACTGCATCGGCTTCACGCCCGATGGCCCGCGCGGCCCGCGCATGCGTGCCAGCCTCGGCATCGTCAACATCGCGCGCAAGGCCGGCGTGCCCATCGTCCCGCTTACCTTCTCGGTCACGCGGCGGCGCGTGATCGACAGTTGGGACCGGTTCATCCTGGCCCTGCCTTTCAGCCGCGGGGTCATTATCTGGGGCGAGCCGATCTGGGTCGCCGAGGATGCCGGGGGGGCGGTCCTTGAGGACGCCCGGCTTGCGCTCGAGGACCGCCTCAACGCCATCACCGGCGAGGCCGACCGTCTGTGCGGCCACGGCGCCGCCGAACCCGCGCCCGGCCCGGCCGAAGCCGCCGCCGGCCAGGAGATCGGGGCGCGCAGGTTCAAAGCCGTAAGCGGAGGCCAATGATCCCGGCGGTTTACCGCGGCCTGACCACCGCCGCGTGGCCGCTGATCCACCTCTATCTCGCGCGGCGCAAGGCCGTCGGCAAGGAGGACCCGGCGCGTTTTGGCGAGCGTCTCGGCCGGGCCAGCCTCGCGCGGCCGCCCGGCCCGCTGATCTGGCTCCATGCCGCCAGCATCGGCGAGGCCCTGTCGATATTGAGCCTGATCGGGCGACTGCTGGACGAGCGCCCCGGCCTCCATATCCTGGTCACCACCGGGACCGTGACCTCGGCCCGCTTGGTGGCGGAAAGACTGCCGCCCCGAGCCTTCCACCAATACGTGCCGGTCGACCGCGCACTCTGGGTCAGACGGTTTCTGGACCATTGGCGGCCCGATCTGGCGCTCTGGGTTGAGTCGGAGCTGTGGCCCAACCTGGTGGGCGAGAGCCAGCGGCGGGGCGTGCCCATGGTGCTCGTAAACGGCCGGATGTCCGCGCGATCCACCGCCGGCTGGCAGCGCATGCCGGGCTTGGTTCGCCCGCTGCTCTCCGGATTCGCCCTGTGCCTGACCCAGAGTGAGGAGGATGCCAGGCGCTTTTCCGCCTTGGGCGCGGCCCGGGTCAAGAGCCCGGGCAATCTCAAATACGCCGCGGCGCCGCTTGCGGCCGAGCCGGAGGAGCTGAGCCGGCTGCGGGCGATGACCGCGGACCGGCCCCTGTGGCTTGCGGCCAGCACCCATCCCGGCGAGGAGCGCGTCGCCGGCCAGGTCCATCGGCGGCTCGCCCCGAAGCACGCCGGCCTGTTGACCCTGGTCGTGCCGCGCCATGCCACCCGCGGCGCCGAGGTGGCCCGGGAGCTCGGCGGCCTCGGCCTCAACGTGGCGCGGCGCTCGGCCGGCGAGGCCATCACGCCCGCGACCGGGCTCTATCTGGCCGACACCATGGGCGAGCTCGGTCTGTTTTTCCGGCTCGCCGACGTGGTGTTCGTGGGCGGCTCGCTGGTGCGCCACGGCGGGCAGAACCTGCTGGAGCCGGCCCAGCTCGGCTCGGCGGTGATCCACGGGCCGCACATGGCCAACTTCCAGCAGATCGTCGATGAGATGCGGGGCGCGAGCATCGAGGTGGCCGACGGGGACGGCCTGGCGGATGCCGTCGACCGTCTGCTCGGCGACCCCCAATTCAGGGCCGAGCGCGCCGCCGCCGCCGCGGCCGTGGCGTCCAGGACGGGCGGCGTGCTGGACGCCGTGCTGGCCGAGCTCAAACCGTTCCTCGAGGCCCTGCCCGAGGTCGAGGTTGCCCGTGCGCGCGCCTGAGTTCTGGGCCCACGGCCGCGGCCCGGCGCCGGTGCTTCTGGCGCCCTTGAGCTACGCCTGGGAGGCCGCGCGTCTTGCCCGCCGCGCGCTCGCCCGGCCCTGGCGCGCGCCGGTGCCGGTGGTATGCATCGGCAATCTGGTGGCCGGCGGCGCCGGCAAGACGCCCGTCGCCCTTGCCGTCGGCGCGTGGCTCCGCGGCCAGG
>JACZXZ010000023.1 GCA_022571365.1 Pseudomonadota bacterium
CACGAAACGGAACGCTCCGGTTTCCGGCTCGAGACCAACCAGCCGCTCGCGCCAGCCGTCTTGCGTGCGCTGAAACTGGCAGATCGGCAGGGAGTCGAAGAACTCGTTGGCGACCAGGATCAACGGGCCGTCCGGCACCGAAGCGAGCCGGTCATGCCAGCGCGGCCGGAGGCCCTTGAGCGCCGCCCTTTGATGGGCGCGGAGCGCGGGGCTGATTTCGACCAGATGCACCTCTATCGCGGCTCGAAACGCCGGCACGGCCCGTGCCGCGCGCAGCGCGTCGGCCATCAGCGTGCCGCGCCCGGGACCGAGTTCGACCAGGTTGACGGACGCGGGCCGGCCCATCTGGTTCCACCACTGGACGCACCATAACCCGACGAGCTCGCCGAACATCTGGCTGATTTCCGGGGCGGTGGTGAAATCGCCGGCGGCGCCAAAGGGATCGCCCCGCATGTAATAGCCGTGCTTGGGGTGGGTGAGGGCTTCGGCCATGTACCGGGCAGCCGAGATGGGACCGTCGCGTTCGATGAGCTGGCGCAGGTGGCTTGCGAGATCGCTCACGTCCGCCGTCTGGAGCGCAGAATCAGAAAGAGGCCGAACCCCAGCATGGGCAGCGACAACAACTGGCCCATGGTGGTGCCGGCGACAAGGTAGCCGATGTGGGCGTCGGGCTCCCGGAACAGCTCGCCGATGGCGCGCGCGACGGCGTAGCCCACAAGGAACGCCCCGGTAAGCCGGCCCGGCGCGGCCCGGGCTCCGCCCCAGCGCTCCATGGCCAGGAGAACAGCGAACAGCACCATGCCCTCGAGCGCGGCCTCGTAGAGCTGGCTGGGATGCCGGGGCATTGGACCGCCGGCCGGGAACACCATGGCCCAGGGCGCCTCGCTCGCGCGGCCGAACAGCTCGCCATTGACAAAATTGGCGATCCTCCCGAGGAACAGGCCGATCGGGGCGGCGCAGGCGACGACGTCGCCGACCTGGAGCAGGACCAGCTTGCGCCGGCGGACGAACAGCACAAGCGCAAGCGCGACGCCGAGGAGGCCGCCGTGGAACGACATGCCGCCGCGCCACAGGAAGGCGATCTCCAGCGGATGGTCCAGGTAGTAACCCGGATTGTAGAACAGCACATAGCCGAGCCGGCCGCCGAGGAGCACGCCGAGGATCGCCCACACCATAAGGTCGTCCACCTCGCGCGCCGTCATGGCCTGGGGCGGGCGTACGACCAGGCGACGGACATACCACCAGGCGATGAGAAAACTTGCGAGATAGGCGAGCGCGTACCAGCGGACCGCAAACGGGCCGATCTCGATGGCGACCGGGTCGATGGCTGGAAAGGCGATGGCGAACATTATTAAGGGCTATAAGGGTTATGCCGAATAGGCCGGCCGCGCGTCCGGGCCATGTACCACATCCTACCCCCTAAAGGTACGGGTCCGGCGCGCTCAGGTAGTCCCGCACGTACCGGGTGACGCCGTCCTCGAGCGAGGTGAAAGGCTTGTCGTACCCGGCGGCGCGCAGGCGAGAGGTGTTGGCCTGGGTGAAATACTGGTAGGTGTCGCGGATCTCTGGCGGGGTGTCGATATATTTGATCTGCGGCTCTTTGCCGAGGGCCCGGAAGGCGGCGGCGACAAGGTCGGCGAAGGAGCGCGCTTTGCCGGTCCCCAAGTTGAAAAGGCCGCTCTTATCCGGGGTGTCGCAGAGCCACATCATGACGTCGACGCAGTCGCCGACCCAGGTGAAATCGCGCATCTGGCCGCCGTCGGGGTAGTCCGGGTTGTGGGATTTGAAAAGTCTCGCCGGTTTGTCCTCCGCGGCGTTGGGATAGATCTGGGCGACCATGCTCTTCATGGAACCTTTGTGGTACTCGTTGGGACCGTAGATGTTGAAGAACTTGAGGCCGACCCACTGGGGCGGCGTCGGCGCGCCGGCGCTCGCCAGCCGGGCGACGCGGCGATCGAACAGGTGCTTGCTCCACCCGTAGCGGTTCAAGGGTCTCAGCCGAGCCAGCGCCTCGACCGAAGGATCATCGTCGAATCCCTGGGCGCCGTCGCCGTAGGTGGCCGCCGAGGACGCATAGATGAGGCGGGCGCCGTGGCGGGCGCACCAGTCCCACAGGCTCAGCGAAAAATGGAAGTTCGTCGCCACCATCAGATCGGCGTCGGTCTCGGTGGTCGAGGACACGGCGCCCATGTGAAAGATGAGTTCGACCTCGCCCGCGTGGGTGTCGAGATAGTCCAAGAGGCGCTCCGGAGAAACGAAATCCGCAATCTCGCGCTTGGCGATGTTGCGCCATTTCTCATCCGTGCCCAGCCGGTCTGCGACCACCAGCTCCGAGTGGCCGCGCGCGCCCAGTCCGGCCAAGAGATTGGACCCGATAAAACCGGCCCCGCCGGTAACAACGATCATGCCATCACCACGCGCACATGGATCCTCGTCATGGCCCGCCTCCGTCCCGGCGCCGTCCCAACCATAGGCCCCGCCCGCCATGGGCCGCGCCCGTTATAGGTCTCGCTCCGGGCCGCGGCAAGCGCGGGTGGTTGCGCGCAGCCGGGCGCGACACCATAATGCCGCTGGACGGAAGGTGGAAACATGCAAACCCAGAATCGACTGCTCGATGACCTGGCCCGCGTCGCGGGCGGCGCGCTGAGCACGCTCGCCGGGATCAAGGACGAGATCGAGGCGCTTTTGCGCCAGCAGGTCGAACGCCTGCTCGGCGATATGGAGCTCGTGAACCGCGAGGAGTTCGAGGCCGTCAAGGCCATGGCCGCCAAGGCCCGCGCCGAGCAGGAAGCGCTTGTCGCCCGCATCCGGAAGTTGGAGGCCGAGCTCGCCGGCCGCAAGAGAGCCGCGGCCAAAGCCCCGGCGCGGAAGGCGAGCGCGGCCAAAGCCCCGGCGCGGAAGGCGAGCGCGGCCAAAGCCCCGGCGCGGAAGACGAGCGCGGCCAAGCGTTCGACCAAGCCCCGTGGCCGGGCCTCGAGCCCCCGCCGCCGGCCCAAAGGCAAGACCAAGGGCGGCTGATAGGACATCAGGTTCGCCTGCGGGACGGGACGGCGGCTGGCTGCTTCACAAACGCAGGCCCCGCCCAGAGGCGCCTCATCCTCCCTTTCACGGGTTCGCGCATCATCCCCAGACACCTTTCGTCGGGGCTATCCTTATGAAATCGCTCATATTCTCTCATCCCTGCCGTGGGGGGATCGACGGCGGATGCCCCCGCCGCCGAGGCGATAGGGTCAACCATGACCCCTGCGCCGGTGAGGCTAAATGCCTCGCCAGCGGCCGGTTGTAAGGCCGCCCTCAAAGTTACCCACAGCTTTTTTCGGCGCTTCGTGAATCTGTTGTTGCGACCGGCCGGTTAATTTGGCACCCTACTTGTTATGGTGTGTCGAGGAGCCCGGCCACACAAGATGTTGCATTGATGGCGGACCCGGCCCCCACCCCTCGAGCCACCGCGGCACCGGCCCCTAAAGGCTAAAGGAGCGAAGATGCCTGCAGTTTCCCTCGAAGGCGATTACCCCCAAACCAATCCCCTTGACCTCGTCGAGGAGATCGTCAGCGCCAATGAATGGACCTTTCAGCGCGTGAGCGATGACGAAATACTGGTCAACATTTCCGGACATTGGTGCGACTACTGCCTTTGTTTTACCTGGTGCCAGGAGGCGAGCGCCATGCACTTCGTCTGCGCCTTCAACCTCAAGCTGTCGAAAAGGCGGCGCGCGGCCTGTCACGAGCTGTTGGCCATAATCAATGCGCAGATGTGGCTGGGTCATTTCGACCTGTCGCCAGAGGGCGACCTGCCGACATTTCGCCACACCGTTCTGCTGCGCGGGGCGCGCGGCGCCAGCGTCGAGCAGTTGGAGGACCTGGTCGACATCGCGGTGAGCCAATGCGAACGGTTTTATCCGGCCTTCCAGTTCGTGCTGTGGGACGGCCGCAGCCCGGTGGACGCGGTGGCGGCTGCGTTGTTCGACACGGTGGGCGAAGCTTGAGTCCCATGCGCGCCCGGATACTGCTCGTCGGCTGCGGCAGGATGGGCGGGGCGATGCTTTCCGGCTGGCTCGATCGCGGCGTGGCGGCCTCCCAAGTCCTAGTGGTCGAGCCCGCCCCAGCGAGGGCCGAGTCCGTCAGGCGGGAGCGCGGCGTCACCGTTCATGCCTCGGCGGAAGCCATCGACCCGGCGTTCCGCCCCGATGTGGTGGCCTTTGCCGTCAAGCCTCAGAACATGGATGAAGTGGCGCCGCTCTGCCGGCGCCATGCCGGCCCCGGGACCGTGTTCCTGTCGATCGCCGCCGGCAAGACCATCGCCTATTTCGAGCGCCGCCTTGGGGCCGGCGCCGCCATCGTCCGCGCCATGCCCAACGCCCCGGCCGCCGTCGGCCGCGGCATGACGGTCGCCTGCCCGAGCCCGGCCGTGACCGCGACCCAACGCACGTTGTGCGACAACCTGCTCTCGGCCATCGGCGAGGTCGCCTGGATCGAGGACGAGGCGCTCCTGGATCCGGTGACGGCGGTCTCCGGTGGTGGCCCGGCCTACGTTTTTCTCCTGGTGGAGTGCTTGGCCGAGGCGGGGATCGCGGCCGGCCTGCCTGAAGACCTGGCCCAGCGGATAGCCCGCGCCACCGTCAGCGGCAGCGGCGAGCTGCTCAGCCAGTCGTCGGAGCCACCGGAGGCGCTGCGTGAGGCCGTGGCCAACCCCGGCGGGACCACGGCGGAGGCGCTTAAAGTTCTGATGGCGGACGATGGCTGGCAGCCGCTCGTGACCCGCGCCATCGCCGCCGCCACGGCACGCTCGCGGGAACTCGCAGGCTAGACAGGATTCGGGGTTCAGGAAGCCCGCGCCGGCGCGTTCAAACGGTCAGGTCCTCGCCGCTGCGCGCAGGCACAAGGACGTCTCTCAGCTTGTCGAGGGCGCGCGCTTCGAGCTGGCGCACCCGCTCCTTGGAGATGCCGAGCTCGCGGCCCAGCGCCTCCAGGGTCAAGCTCGCCTCGGCCAGGTAGCGTTTCTGGATGATGACCTGCTCGCGCGGTGGCAGCATGCCGAGGGCCCGCCCCAAGAGCCGTCTCCAGAAGCGGGACTGGCTGGCGGCGGTCACTCTCTCCTCGGGGTTGGAACGGTCGTCCGGCAGACGGTCGATCCAGTCCTCCCTCGCCCCGTTTGCGACCGGCGCATTGAGGGAGTAATCGAGCCCCGACGCCCGCTGCGCCAGGGTGGCGACGTCGCGGACCGGCACACCGAAGCGCTTGGCGAGGCTGGCGAGGAGGTCTTCGTTAAGAGCCTCGGTGCCGTCCTTGATCTCACTCGTCATGCGCCTGAGGCGTAGGAACAGCGCCTTTTGGGCCGCCGTCGTACTGACCCTCACCAGAGACCACGACCGGACCACGTATTCCTGGATCGCCGCCCGGATCCACCACCTGGCATAGGTCGCAAGCCGCACGTCACGGTCGGGGTTGAAACGCCGCACCGCATGGATCAGGCCGATGGTGCCTTCCTGAACCAGATCGTTCATCGGCAGGCCGGAGTTGCGATAGGCGCGAGCGACCTTGAGGACGAACCTGAGATGGCTGGTGATCAGGCGCGCGGCGGCGGCCGGGTCGCCGGTCATCGAACGGCGGGCGAGGTCCATCTCCTCCCTGCGGTTCAACATCGGCTGGCGCCGGAACTCGCCGAAATAGCCCGCTGCCTTGCGCGGCGGCATTGCCTCGCCAGAAGTCATCGCCACCCTCCAAAGGCGCAGCATCGCACGGCGAGAGTTAGAGTCAAATGAATTTGAGTTCGAGTGAATTCGAGCTCGAGGCGCGGCGCATCCGCTGGCCCGCGGCCCCGCCGAACCGGCGCGCCCGCGCGGTTTGGTTTCTTGCCTGACGATGCTAGGGTATGGAAAAAGCCGGAGCCGCCGGGAACGGGGAGGCAGCCATGGTGCGCAAGGCCGATCTTCCAAAGCACATCGTTCACACAGCGCTCGATCTGGCGGTCAGCCGCGGATGGTACAACACCTCGCTTGCCGATATCGCGGCGGCGGCCAAGGTGCCCCTGGCCCAACTCCATGCCATCTATCCGTCGAAGGGGGCGATCGTGGCGGCCTTCTCGAAGCAGATCGACGAGCAGGTGCTCGCCGCGGTGGCGGAGGAGGAGGAAGCTGAAGGCTCGCCCCGCGACCGGTTGTTCGATGTGCTGATGCAGCGCTTCGACGCGCTCAAGCCCCACAAAGCGACGGTCGAGGCCATCTTGGCCGATGCCGGCCGCGATCCGCTCGCGACGCTGCGCGACCTGCCCAGGCTCATGCAGTCGATGGCGCGGATGCTCGAGGCGGCCGGAATCAACTCCTCCGGCTACGCCGGCGCGCTTCAGGCCAAAGGCTTGGCCTACGTCTATCTTTCGACGCTGCGGGTGTGGCTCAACGACGAAACCCCGGACATGGCCAGGACCATGGCCGCGCTGGATAAGCGGTTGCGCTACGCGGAGCGGCTGGCCGAGCTGTTCTGGCCCGGGCCACGCGCCGCTCCAGGGGAGACGGCTTCCGCGACCGGTTGATCGCCGGGATGACGCGGAACTCCCCCTCCCCGGGCCGCGCACCGATCCGGGGCACGTTCTCCTGGCCTCTGATTGACATCCGGGCCTGAGCCGGCGCGCTGTAAGGCGCTGTCCATGCACCGCGGGCCATGCACCGCGAGCCCGCGATCCGAAGGCAATAACCCGATCTCCGGGTGGACCCTGGTGTCTTGTGTCTTGGCGCGCGGGAAGCCAAGCCCCGGCGCCCGCCTCGTGCCTCCCTGCTCCCAGGCGGCCCCGCCCGGCGGGGAGTCACACCGGCAGACGCAACTGCACGCGCAGGCCGCCGCGCGGGGAGTCGCCCAGGACGATGTCGCCGCCGTGGCTGTGCGCGACGTCGCGGGCGATGGCAAGCCCGAGGCCGACGCCGCCCGTGTCCGGGTTGCGCGACGGGTCCAGCCGGTAGAACGGCCGGAATACCTCCTCGCGCTGATCCTCGGGAATGCCCGGGCCGTCGTCGTCTATGGTGATCTCGATGGCGTCGTCGCGGCGCCCGGCACGGACCGAGACGTGATCGCCATAGAGGGTGGCGTTGCGCACCAAGTTGGTGACACAGCGTTTGAATGCGTTGGGCCGGACCGTCAACGTCATGTCGCTTTCGGCTTGAAACTCGATCTCCTTACCCTCGCGCTGCGCTTCACTGACAATCTGATCGAGCAGCGCCGAGACGTCGATTGGCACCGGTTTTTCAGTGCCCTCGCCCTGGGCAAAGGCGAGATATTCATCGAGCATTTTGTCCATCTCGGCGACGTCGGATTTGAGTTCGGCGACTTCGGGACTGTCCCCCAGCATGGCGTGCTGCAGTTTCATTCTGGTGAGCGGCGTGCGCAGATCATGAGACACCCCGGCCAGCATTTCCGTGCGCTGGACGATCTGCCGCTTGATGCGCTCGCGCATGAGCAGGAAGGCCGCAGCCGCCTGGCGTACCTCGGTGGCGCCGGAGGGCTTGAAGTCGGGCACGTCACGACCCTTGCCGAAGCTGTCCGCGGCGGCCGCCAGTCGGCGGATGGGACGGACCTGGTTGCGCATGAACATGGTGGCGACCGCAAACAGGATAAGCGAGGTTCCCGTCATCCACATGACGAAGATGTAGGTGGTCGAGCTGAACAGCCGCTTGCGCGGCGCGAACACCTGAAGCACGCCGTCCGGAAGCTGGATGTTGATTTCCACCTCCCGCCCGAAGGATCGGGTGTCGATCGCAAACGGCCGGCGCACGCGCTCGGCGAGCGCGTGGGCGAGCATGCGGTCGAGGGTGCCGGCGCGTGGCGTCGGCGACGTGTTAGGCAGGATTTCACCCTTCCTTACCGTCGCCCGGATGCCCATTTTGTGGCGCGCCATCTCCAGGATCCACGCCTCGTTCTCGGGCCCTGGCATCGTGCGCATCAGGTCGATGACCATGGCGATCTCGCCGGCGAGCGAGCCGGCGCGATGCCGGGTGATCGTGTCCCAGTGGCGCTCGTAAAAGACCAAGGCGATCACGACCTGCAACAGGATCAGCGGCGTGACGATGATCAAAAGCGAGCGGCCTAACAGGCTGTGCGGCAAAAAGCGTTTCAGGAAGGCGCCTGGTCGCGTCACGTCAATCGGGCCGTAGCATGTAGCCCCGGCCGCGCACCGTCTGCAAATAGCGGGGCAGCTTGGGGTCGGTTTCGATCTTCCGTCTGAGCCGCATCACCTGGACGTCGACGGTACGGGCGCCGCCGTTGGTTCCACCCTGCCCTGTCAACTCTTCACGCGACAGCGCTACGCCGGCGTTGACCGCCAGGAGCTTGAGCAGGCGGGTTTCGGCCGCGGTTAGGCGGACCAGCGAGTCCCCGCGCCGAAGCTCCTCGCGCCTAAGGTCGAAACAGTATTCGCCGAGCCGCACCTCGGTGGACACCGGCGGCGGCGGCGGAACGCGGCGCAGGATGGTGCGGATTCTTAAGTCCAGCTCGCGCGGCTCGAATGGCTTCGCCAGGTAATCGTCGGCGCCGCTTTCGAGTCCGGCGATGCGATCCTCGGGCGCGCCCATGGCGGTCAGCATCAGCACTGGTATCAAGCTCGTCCGACGCAGCTCTTCCATCATCTGGAGACCGCTCTCGCCCGGCATCATAACGTCGAGCACGAGGAGATCGAAGGCGAGAGACTGAAGCTTCGCCCGGGCCTCGGCGGCGTCGCCGGCGGTGGTCACGCGAAAGCCGTTCTCGGACAGGTATCTCTGTAGGAGTTCCCTGAGCCGCTTGTCGTCGTCGATAACCAGGATGTGCGGCAGTTCGACGGTCATTGCGCCATTATACAGAGCCTTGCCCGACGATGGCTAACGGTCAAGCCGACCCGGGGGTTGGAACTTGCTGGGCATCTCTTGACGGGTGAGCCCGAGCAGCACCTTGCGGAAACCCTCGACCGCCTCGGCGCCGGCCTCCCGGTAGGCGCGAGCGATGCGGACACGCTGCTTTTCCGAGAGCTGGCGTTCCATCTCTATCCCCTTGGAGGTGAGCTCAAGGAGCCGTTGGCGCCGGTCGGTCGGGCCCGGACGTTGGGTGATGAGTCCTTGGTCGATCAGCTGGCGGAGCACGCGCGACAGGCTTTGCTTGGTGATGCCCAGGATGGAAAGGAGCCGGCCGACGGTGATCGATGGATGGCGTCCGACGAAGTAAATCACCCGGTGGTGGGCGCGGCCGAACTTGTGCCGGGCAAGAATGGCGTCCGGCTCGGCGTTGAAATCGCGGTAGGCGTAAAACAACAGCTCCAGGCCCTGCCGCAGTTCCTCTTCACGCAGGAAGAGAGGATTGGCGCCTGATTTTATCTCGGCCATGTTGATAGATAGGCCATGCCAGCCACGTTGATAAATACGCTATGTCAGCCGCGTTGACATATATGACTTCAACTGTTACTCAGGGCAACCCTTTTGCTTAACAGACTTAACGCGACAGGCTTAACGCGGGCAAGCGGATGACCCTCATTCCCTATGACGACCGCGACGGTTTCATCTGGTACGACGGCAAAATGGTCCCCTGGCGCGAGGCCACGCTCCACGTCTGCACCCACGGCCTGCACTATGCGAGCGGCGCTTTCGAGGGCGAGCGAGTCTACCAGGGGCGCATCTTCAAGCTGAACGAGCACACCGAGCGCCTGTTCGACTCGACCCGACAGCTCGATCTCGAAATCCCCTATACGGTCGAGGCAATCAACCAGGTCTGCCGCGAGATCGTCCAGACCCAGAAGATCGTCGACGGCTATGTCCGCCCGATCGTCTGGCGCGGCAGCGAGATGATGGCGGTTTCGGCACAGCAGTGTAAGATTCACATCGCCATCGCCGCCTGGGAGTGGCCGTCCTACTTCACCGCCGAGGCGCGCCTCCGGGGTATCCGCATGACGATCGCGAACTGGCGGCGGCCCGGGCCGGACACCGCGCCGGTCAAGAGCAAGGCGGTCGGCCTCTACATGATCTGCACCCTGAGCAAGCATGCCGCCGAGGCCAAAGGTTACAACGACGCCCTCATGCTCGACTGGCGCGGCCGCGTCGCCGAGGCTACGGGCGCCAATATCTTCCTCGTGCGGGACGGCGAGCTGCACACGCCGATTCCCGACTGTTTCCTCGACGGCATCACCCGCCGCACGGTGATCGAGCTGGCCCGCGCCCGCGGCATCAAGACCCATGAGCGCGTCATCATGCCCGAGGAGCTGGCCGAGGCGGAGGAGGTGTTCATCACCGGCACCGCGGTGGAGGTCACCCCGATTCGCGAGATCGATCAGTACAGCTTCGAGGTCGGCCCGATCACCCGTCAGCTCTTGGCCGACTACGAGGCCCTGGTCAGGTCCGAGCCGGCCAAGGCCGCCTCGGCGGCCTAATCCGAAGGTCAATACGACGGGGCCGGAATCGCGCGATTCCGGCCCCGTCGTTTGCCGCCGCCAATCGACTCTGGGCTTTTCGGACCGCCGGAATCCGTCATCGACGATCGGCGGCCCGCGACGGAGCGCCTCCGTAATAAGCGGCCTTCACTCCGCCGCCTTGTCCCGCCCTTGGCCCGCCCACTTGGCCGCGGCCTTGTCGTCTTGCCTCTCCGCCTCCACCCACCTGGGGCCTGATGCCGTTTCCTCCAGCTTCCAGAACGGCGCCTTGGTCTTGAGCCAGTCGACCAGGAACTCGCAGGCCTCGAACGCCGCCTGGCGGTGGGCCGAGGCGGTGATGACGAGCACGATCTGCTCTCCCGGCTCGAGCCGGCCGTGGCGGTGGATGATGAGGCTCGCCTCCAGCGGCCAGCGCCGGCCCGCCTCGGCCTCGATCTCGGCGAGCTTGGCCTCGGTCATGCCGGGGTAGTGCTCGAGCGTCATGGCGTTGATCGCCTCCCCGCCGGCGGTCTCGCGGACGATGCCGACGAAGCACGCCACCCCGCCGATCAGATGGTTGCCTCGGGTGAGCCGGGCGACCTCGGCGCCGACGTCGAATTCCTCTCTCTGGACCCGGATCACGGCGCTTATCCTCCCGTCCTAGCCCCCGGTCACCGGCGGGAACAGGGCGATCTCGTCGCCCGCCTTCACGGGATGGTCGAGCCCGGCATAGTTCTGGTTCACCGCCACGCGGATCGCCGAGAGGTCCGCCAGCGCCTGGGCGTGGCCGGGGCTCCGCTCCTTGAGCCAGTCGATGAGCCCCTGGACGTCGGTGACGTGATCGGGCGGATTCACCTCCTCCTCACCGGCCCCGGTCTTCGCCTTGAGCCATGCGAAGTAAAGAATCTTCATCAGCTCACCTCGCTGAACGGCAAGAAGTCCACCATCATGCCGGCCTTGAGCTGGGTCATGTCCTCGGGCAGCTCGACCAGGCCATCCGCCTCGACCATGGACGTCAGGATGCCGGCGCCCTCGCGCGGAAATTTGCGCGCCTTGAGCCCGCCGGCGCCGTCCGTCACCAGGCGGGCGCGCACCCATTCGCGCCGGTTGAGTTTCTTCTTGTGATCGAAGTCGGCGCGCACCCGAAACAGCGTCGGCGTCACCTCGGTGCAGCCCGCAAGCTTGAGCACCACGGGCCGCGCGAGGCGCAGGAACGCCACCATCACCGCCGCCGGGTTCCCGGGCAGGCCGATGAACGGCACACGGCCGATCTGGCCGAAGGCAATGGGCCGGCCGGGCTTGATCGCCAGTTGCCAGAAATGCAGGCTGCCAAGCGCCTCGACCGCCGCCTTGACGTGATCCTCCTCGCCCACCGACATGCCGCCCGAGGAGATCACCAGATCGTTGCCGGCGGCGGCCTCCTCGAGCGTCTCCCGGATGGGCTCCAAACGGTCGGGCAGGATGCCCAGGTCGGTCACGGCGCAGCCGAGGCCATCCAAGAGCGCGGCCAGCGTGTGGCGGTTCGAGTCGTAGATACAGCCCGGCGGCGCCTCGCTCCCCGGATCGCACAGTTCGTCGCCGGTCGAGAACAGCCCCACCCGAAGCCGCCGGCGGACCTGGAGCTCGGTGCGCCCGACCGAGGCGGCCAAGCCGATGTCCTGCGGCCGAAGACGCTGGCCCGCCTTGAGGATGGTGGTCCCCGCCTTCACATCCTCGCCGGCGAGTCCCCGGTTGGCGCCGCGCTTGATGCCGGGGCGGAGGATGACGTGGTCGCCGTCGAGGGCGCAGTCCTCCTGCATCATCACCGTGTCGGGACCCTCCGGCATGGGCGCGCCGGTGAAGATCCGGATCGCCTCGCCCGGCCGCGCCGGGCGGCCCAGCGGGTGGCCGGCGGCGACGCTCCCGGTGACCGGCAGCCGGGTCTCCCGTTCCGCGTCCAGATCGTCGAGGAATACGGCGTAGCCGTCGACCGCGGAATTGTCGTGGGGCGGCACCTCGCACGACGCCACCACCGACTCGGCGAGGATGCGGCGGAACGCGTCGCCGAGCGGCACCGTCTCGGCCTCGGTCACCGCCACCACCCGGGCTTCAAGCAGATCGAGCGCCTCGGCCGTGGTCATCAGCCGGGAGCCGGAAGCGAAGCAATCGCCGGATAGCTGGACCACGATTCACTCCGCCCCTTGTCCCGCCGCCTTCAGCCGGCAATGGCCGATGATGAACTCGGCGATGGCCGGCACATCTTCGAGGTCGAAGACGGGGAGACGCGCCTTGGGTAGCGGTTCGTCGCTCGCCACCGCCACGATAAAGGGATCGTCCCCGCGGGGCGGAGGCCCGCCGCCGGCGGCGCGATGAACCACCAGCTTGTCGTGCGGATGGTCGTCGAACCCCTCGACCAGCAAGAGGTCAACCGGGGTCAAATGGGGGATCAGGTCGTCGATGGTGAGCGCCGACCCGCCGTGGTGTTCATGCATGAGGGTCCAGCGCCGGGCCGAGGTCGCCATCACCTCACGCGCCCCGGCGGCGCGATGGAGGTAGCTGTCCTTGCCGGGCCTGTCGATGTCGAAATCACGGCCTGCCTGTTGCATGGCCGACACGGCCAATCCCCGCCCGATCAGCTCCGGCACCAGACGCACCATGAGCATCCTTCTGCCCTCGCTCCCTGCGAGACCGAATATCTCCATGGCCTTTGACCGTGGGACCGTGCGCCTCTCCACCCGCCGCCTGCTTGACCGTAATTCGGCTCTATTCCCAGGATGTCAACCAAGCGGATTGGCCGGTTTCGCCTCTTTCACCGCGCGTGATTTGGGCGCGACCCCAGCGCCGGTCAGATGCTTTGCGCTGGCGCGCAAATAGTTATAGCCGGTAATGAACGTCAGCGCCGCCGCGATCCAAAGGCCGACCTCGCCGATCTCAACCATCGGGATGAAGACGGGGCCGGCATCGCCGATCAGCAGGACGCCGATGGCCGCCATCTGGATCGCGGTCTTCCACTTGGTCAGCCGGGTGACCGGCATGCTGATGCTGAGCCCGGCCAGAAACTCGCGCAAGCCCGAGACCACAATCTCCCGGCACAGGATGACCATAGCCGGCAATATGGCGAGCCCGGTCACCCGGTCGAACGCGACGAGCATGAAAATTGTCGCCGCCACCAACAGCTTGTCGGCGATCGGGTCGAGCAAGCGGCCCAGATCCGTCTGCTGGCGCCGGACGCGCGCAAAATATCCGTCGAGGAAGTCGGTGAGACAAGCGACGAAGAAAATGGCGCCGGCCACCCACCTGGCGAGCTCCCCGTCGAGGAAGAACAGTCCGAGGAGCACCGGTATCGCCGCGATCCGCGACAGGCTCAAGAGGTTGGGCAGGCTGGTAATCATACCGCCGCTCGCTCAAACGTGGGCAAAGACCTCCGGATTTTAGCCCTCTGCGTGGAAATGATCATAAATTTTTTTCGCCACCGCCTTGCTGATCCCGTCGACCAGCTCGAGGTCCTCGAGGCCGGCTTTCGAGACGTTGCGCGCCGACCCGAAGTGGTGAAGAAGCGCGCGCTTGCGGTGCGCTCCGATGCCGGAGATCTCGTCGAGCATGGAGCGGCTGAGCGCCTTTGAGCGTTTCGCCCGATGGGCACCGATGGCGAAGCGGTGCGCCTCGTCCCTGAGCCGTTGCAGGAAATAAAGCACCGGGTCCCGGGCATCCAGGGTGACCGGTGGGCGGGCGGGCAAGAAGAACCGTTCGCGCCCGGCGCGGCGCGCGGCGCCCTTGGCCATGGCGACGACCGCCAAGTCCTCGACGCCCAGGTCGGCGAGCACCGTAAGCGCCGCGTTAAGCTGTCCGACGCCGCCGTCGATGATGATCAGGTCGGGCCACAATCCGCGGTCGCGCTCCGGATCCTCCTTAAGCGCGCGGGAGAAGCGCCGGCCCAAAACCTCGCGCATCATGCCATAGTCGTCACCCGGGGTAATCCCACCGGGCCCTGCGCTCTTGATGGTGAACTTGCGATAGGCGTTCTTCATCAGCCCGCCCGGACCGGCGACGATCATGGCGCCGTAGGCGCTGGCCCCGAAGATGTGGCTGTTGTCGTAGACTTCGATGCGCTCGGGCATCGCCTCGAGGCCGAACGCCTCGGCCACCCCCTCGAGCAAGCGCCGCTGAGAGATGCTTTCCGAAAGCCGCCGGCCGAGCGCCACCTGGGCGTTGGCGAGCGCGTGCTCGATCAGCTTGCGTTTGGCGCCGCGCACCGGCCGGACGAGACGCACCCGGCGGCCGGACTTGACCGACATGGCCTCGGCGATCAGCGCCTGGTCGGCCACGTGGTGACTTATGAGCATCAGTGGCGGTGGCGGTTTGTTGTCATAGAACTGGCCGACGAAGGCGGCCAACACCTCCTCGACCGGGAGGTGGCGGTCGTGGCGCGGGAAGTAGGCGCGGTTGCCGTAGTTGCGGCCGGCGCGAAAGAAGAACACCTGGATACAGGTCTGTCCGCCCGCCTGGTGGGCGGCGATGACATCGGCATGCTCGACGCCGGCGACGTTGATGTCCTGGTGGGCCTGGACCTGGGTCAAGGCGCGGATGCGATCGCGGTAGATCGCCGCCGTCTCGAACGCGAGCCCGTCGCTGGCGGCCTGCATGCGCTGGGCAAGCGCGCGCTGGATCTCCTGGCTCTTGCCGGAAAGGAACATGCGCGCCTCGCGCACCAGGGCGTCGTAGTCCTCACGGCTGATGCGGCCGACGCAGGGCGCGCTGCAGCGCTTGATCTGGTATAGGAGACACGGTCGCGTGCGGCTCGAAAACACGCTGTCCGAACACGAGCGCAGAAGAAAGGCGCGCTGGAGCGCGGTCAGGGTCTGGTTGACCGCCGTGGCCGACGCGAAAGGTCCGAAATACTCGCCGGGACGGGTGCGGGCGCCGCGATACTTGGTGACCTGCTGCCACGCATGGTCGCCGGTGATCAGGATGTAGGGAAAGGACTTGTCGTCGCGGAGCAGGACGTTGTAGCGCGGCATCAGGCGCTTGATCAGGTTGCTCTCGAGCAACAGCGCCTCGACCTCGGTATGGGTGGTGACGACCTCGAGGGTCGCGGTCTCGGCGACCATGCGGCCAAGACGGTGGGACAGCCTGGCCATGTTGGTGTAGCTCTGGACCCGCTTCCTCAAATTCTTCGCCTTGCCGACGTAGAGCGCCTCCCCCTTGGCATCGACCATGCGGTAGACGCCTGGACCACCCGGCAGGGTCTTCAGTTGGGACCGGATAACCCGAACACCTTTCAGGACCGCGGCGCCGGCCGCTTCCCGATCGGCGGCCTGGCTATCCTCCCCGGCGGCGTTTCCGGATCCGTGGGACATGTCGTTCCGTCCAGCCATGGCGTTTATCTCAGGAATCAGTCCTGCTACGTCAATAATCTCCACTAACGCGCTGACGCGGTAGCAGTTTCCCGCTCAGCAAAATTCATATCCACGAAAGCTGAGGATAACTTTGTTGATAAGCGCGGCGCGATGGTCGATCATCCCAGCCAGCCCAAGGCTTTGACCGTTTTGCCTAAAAAATAGGCAATTTCTATAACTAATTGAAATATAATAGAAAATTGAAAATCAAAAGGGAAGAAGCACCCATAAAAAAGTTTCTCGTCTCACATCGGCCGCGCGGCGGCGGCCAGGCCTCATGCTGTGCAAAACTATGGCCCGGAGGGTAGGATTTCCGCCGCGTTCCGGGACTCTTTCGGGTGGCGTGACCGGTCGGGTGGCATGACCGGTCGGGACCTTCGGTCAACGCCGGCATCGCTCGCGGCGGAGACGACGCCCGGCGCCACGAGGCGCCATGGGAGCGGGGCGGGCGCGCCCCCGGCCAAGCACGCCACAACACACGCCACAACAGCGGATCCGGCAGGCGTCTCGACGGGAGCCATATCACCTCCCGCACCGGCCTCAAGGGATCTCTGCTCCCCGGAGCCACCGCTACTTCGGCGGCTTCGGATCGCGTGGAACCTTCCCCAGGTGCTGGCCGCCGTCGAGCGCGATCATTTGTCCCGTCAGGGCCGGCGCGCCGAGGATAAAGCGCACGGCGTCGGTGATCTCCTCGGGCGTGGTGCTGCGGCCGAGGGGCGTTTGGACGCACTGGGCGTCGAACTGGGCTTGGGTTTGGCGTCTGCTCGGCAGGGTGGGGCCGGGGCCGACGGCGTTGACGCGGATGCGCGGCGCCAGCGCCAGCGCCAGGGTGCGCGTCAAGGTCCAAAGTCCGGCCTTGCTCACCGTGTAGGAGGTAAAATCCGGCGTCAGGTTCCAAACCCGCTGGTCTATGAGGTTGATTACATTGCCCGCGGCTCCGTCCGGAAGTTGCGCGGCGAAGGCCTGGATGAGCACGAAGGGGGCCCTCAAATTGACCTTCATATGGGTGTCCCAGCTCTCCCAGGTCGCGCTATTCACCGTGTCGGTTTTAAACCGCGCGGCGTTGTTGACGAGACAGGTGAGCGGGCCAAGCGCCTCGGCCGCTCGCGGCACCAGGCGGTTGGCCTCCTTTTCGTGCGAGAGGTCGGCGCGCAGCGCCACGGCCCGGCTCCCGTACGCCCGGATTTCGTCGACCACTTCCTCGGCGGGCGCTCGCGAGCGGTTGTAATGGACCGCGATCTGCCAGCCGTGGCGGGCGAGATCGAGCGCGATGGCCCGGCCGACCCTGATCCCTGCCCCGGTGACGAGCGCGGTCTTCGGGGACGTCTCGGTCATGGCGGGAGTGTGGGCGATTTATGACGCCGCTTCAAGACACGGCCGCGCCCGGCATGGCGAGGTATTGAACAGCAACATAGGCGCCATAGACGGCGAGGAACGCCACCGCCATGGGCCGGCCGAGGCGACGGGTGAAGATCATCCAGGCCACGAAGAACATCGTCACGCCAAGCATCACCCAAAGATCGAAGTCGATGATCTTGGTGGGCACCTCAAGCCGCGTGACCAGGGACACCGTGCCCATGACGCCGAGAATGTTGAACATGTTGGCGCCGAGCACATTGCCGAGGGCGAGCTCGGGATGGCGGCGGTAGGCGGCGACGACGGCGGTGGCGAGCTCCGGCAGCGAGGTGCCGATGGCGACCAGGGTGAGCCCGATCACCGCCTCCGACACGCCTAGGGCGCGGGCCACGCTGACTGCGCCTTCGAGCAGAAGGTGGGAGCCAAGGATCACGCCGGCCAGCCCACCGACCAGGAAGACCAGCGTCAGCCCGTACGTCCGGGGCAGATGATGAACCTCCTCGGTCTCACGGGCATGGGCCGCGGCGGCGCCCTCGCGCCGTTCGGTCCAGTAGTAGATGCCGGTCACGGCAAAAAGTATGGCGACCATGAGGGCGCCCTGCCAGGCGGCGATGGTGCCGTACCGGGCAAAGCCGACGAACAGCAGGCTGACGCCGACGACGATGGCGCCGTCGCGATGGAGCGCGCCGGGCCGGCACAGGATCGGGGCGATCAGCCCGGCGGTGCCGAGGATGAGCAGGATGTTGGCGATGTTGCTGCCGACCACGTTGCCGACGGCGATGGCGGGGAGGCCGGCGAGCGCCGCCTCGAGGCTGACCATGAACTCCGGAGCGGTCGTGCCGTAGGCGACGATCGTGAGTCCGATCACCATGGGCGAAACGCCGAGCCGGCGGGCCAGAGCGACCGCCCCGCGCACCATGAACTCGGCGCCCGCCAACAGCAGGATCAGCCCGGCCGCGACTAAAAGATAATTCATATCACCCCTCGGCTGCCGGTGGCGGGGACGGGCCGTCCCCCGGCTCTAATACACGGTCGCGCAAATTCATGATACCGGCTTCACGGCCGGGGACGGAGGCCCGAAGGGCGCCCCTCGCGGCGGCGTCTCGAAGCATGAAGGGTATCGATGATGTAGGTCTCTTCACGCAATTTATTGCCCGGCTGCTCGAGGAGAGAGGCTGAGGATCAGGCGGGCGCGAGAGACGAGAGCTTGGAGCACCGGGCGGGGGTGGTGGCGGAAGGGTGGTGACGGAACCAAAAATGCCGGGACCAAAGAGGCGGAAATCGCCGCCCCCGTTGTACCGGAAGTCATTGATGTATATCGCAGATTTAATTTGTCCGCGCGGCCATCCGCGGCGGACGGCGGGGCGGGTCGCTCCCCGGCGGCGGGCGCCATTCGGCCGCGGGCGGGCGGGGCAAATTGCCCGAAGCCGGATCAAACCCTGGTCACAAAGGCGGGCCGGGCCATACCGGGTGTCGTATGGTCAAGGGCCGTCGTCCGGTAGCCTCAGCCGCCGTTCCGTGATAACCTTAGAAAACCTTATATGCATAAACCAGTCTGTCTGGAGAATCCGGAGCCAGTCTGTCTGGAGAATCTGGAACCAGTCCGTCTGGAAAATCTTGGTTAGGAGGGGGAGGAGTGAAAATATGGAGAAAATCAGAGTCGCAATTGCCGGTGTTGGAAATTGCGCAAGCTCTCTTATACAAGGGCTGCATTACTACAAGGATGGCCGTGCCGCGAAATGCACCGGCCTCATGCACCCCCGGATCGGCGAGTGGGGTTGCGGCGACATTGAAGTGGCCGCGGCCTTCGACATCGACCGGCGCAAGGTAGGCGCTCGGATCGAGGAAGCCATATTCTCCAAGCCAAACTGCACCATGTTGTTCCAAACCGCCCTGCCGGTCAGTGACGTCATCGTCCAGATGGGACCGGTGCTGGATGGCGTGGCGCCGCACATGGCGGATTATCCCGACGACCATGCCTTCCGAGTGGCCGACGCCGAGCCGGTCGACGTGGCGCAAACCCTTCGCGATACGGATGCGGAAATTCTGGTCTGCTACTTGCCCGTCGGGGCCGAGGAAGGCGTTCGCCATTATGCCCAGGCCTGCCTCGATGCAGGGGTGGCCATGGTCAACTGCGTGCCCGCCTTCATCGCCTCCGTTCCCGAGTGGGCGCGTAAGTTCCGCGAGCGCAATCTGCCGCTGGTCGGCGACGACATCAAAAGCCAGCTCGGCGCGACCATCGTTCACCGCGGGCTTGTCCGTCTGTTCGGGGACCGGGGCATACGGCTCGACCGGACCTACCAGTTGAACACGGGCGGCAACACCGACTTCCTCAACATGCTCGCCCGAGACCGCCTCAAGTCCAAGAAGATCTCGAAGACGGAATCCGTCCAGTCGCAGCTCGATGAGCGCATGGAGAACGGGGACATTCATATCGGGCCGTCGGATTACGTCCCCTGGCAAAAGGACAACAAGGTTTGCTTCATACGTATGGAAGGCCGCGGTTTTGGCGGCGCCCTGATCGAGCTTGAACTCAGGCTCTCCGTCCAGGATTCGCCCAACAGCGCCGGCGTGGTCATCGACGCCATTCGTTGCGCCAAGCTCGGATTGGAACGGGGACTCGGCGGCCCCCTGGAAGCGGCTTCCGCTTACTACATGAAGTCGCCTCCCAAGCAAATGCGCGACTCGGTCGCGCGCGACCTGTGCGAGGCCTTTATCGAGGGCCGCGAGGTCACCGACTTCGAGCTCGACGCGACCGGTCGGAAGCACCACGAGCGACTGATAACCCCGTCGCCAGGGACCGCGAACCAGCCCTAGGCAGGCGGCCTCGGGCGGCACAAAGCCGTGCCGTCCAGAACCGCCGGCAGGTCGCGGCCTCAGGCGCCGGGCCCGCTTAACCGCTTGACCGCTTAACCGCTTGACCGTTTAACCGCACTTAACCGCGCCGCGCGGGCGCGTACTAGGATCTGCCATGCCGTCTCGCCAGCCTTTCGTCGGTAGTCGGCGCCGAACATACCGTCTCGCCATATTTTCGTCGGTAGTCGGCGCCGAATCGGCCCATATGCCAGAAACCCCAGCGGGCGGCGGCGTCCATCACCGCGCGCGGCCTGGAGCTATCGGCAATGACATGAAAATCCCGCCGAAGCAGGTGCGCGATTCGGTTGTCCGCGAGCTGTCCGACTCCTTCTACCAGAGGGGAGGACGCTGGCGGAGACGCTGGTGTGAGGGCCTCTCAAATGACCGCCGGTGAATAGCTTCGCCAGTCCGCCGGCCGGCAATGATCAGGCCGGAGGAAACGCCCTACGGAAGGTGGACTCGCCCTGGGTGGAGCGGCTGCTCACACTCCACCGCCAGGTGCGGCGGGCGGCCGCCAAGGCCGGTCGCGCGGGCGCCGGTTCCAAGAACGCGAAGGGCGATGACGTCAAGCTGTTCGACCTTGCCGCCAACGACGCGGCTTTGGCCGTTTTCAGGGAACTCCCGCTGCCGGTCGTCGTCGATTCCGAAGAGTGTGGGCGCCTGGAAATCGGTTCCGGCGCGCCCCGGTATCGCCTCGTCCTCGATCCCGTCGACGGGTCGGACAACTGGGCGCGCGGGCTGCCCTTGTCGGCCTTGTCCTGCGCCGTGTTGCCGATCGACGCCCCCCTGCACCCCGATTGGGTCGAGGCCGCCCTGGTCGGGCCGCTCGAGCAGGAGACACCCCTGATCGCGCTCAAAGGCTCCGGCGCCTGGCGCGGGAGCGACCGGCTCGAAGCCTCGGACGTTCGCGGCATCGCCGAGGCCATGGTCTCGGTCGATCTCAACCATTTTTCCCCGCCCCCGGGCCTCGCCCGCCTCATGGCCGCTGCCAGGGGGGTGCGGTGCTACGGCTGCGCGTCCCGAGCCCTCTCCCTGGTCGCCACCGGCGCCACCGACGCCCATGTGGACGTGCGCGGCCGTCTGACGGTGGAAAGCTACCTCGCCGCCGCGCGCCTGGTGATCGAGGCAGGGGGATGGGTTGCCGGCCCCGACGGCACGCCGCTGGCGGCAGCGAAAGGGTTGACCGACCGCATCGGCCTGATTGCGGCGGCGAGCCGGGAGCTGTGCGATGAAATCGTGGAACTCTTGGGCGATGAAGGACACTGACTTGGCAAACGCGGCGCCGGAGGTGGCGCTGGTCCTGGCCGCCGGCCTGGGTTTGCGGCTTCGTCTGGAAAACAACATCCCGAAGCCCTTGGTCAGGGTGCTCGGACTGACCCTCGCCGAACGGGTCGTCTGCATATTGGAGGCCGCCGGCGTTCGGCGGTTCTTCGTCACCCTTGGCCATGAGGCCGAAACGGTCAGGGCGCATTTCTCCGACATCGCCCGGCGGCGCGGCGTCGCGGTCGACTTCGTCGAGGCCGAGGACTGGGAGCGGGGCAACGGCGCCAGCACCCTTGCGGCCAAGGGGCGTACCGGCGACGCGCCTTTCTTCCTGGTCATGAGCGACCATCTTTTCGACCCCGGGATCGCGCGGGCGCTGGCCGACGATCCGCCTGCGCCAGGTGAAATATGCCTGGCCGTGGACCGCGGCAAGGACGGCATCTTCGATCTCGACGACGTCACCCGGGTCAGGATCGACGGCGGACGCATTCAAGCGATCGAGAAGAGCCTCGACGACTGGGATGCCGGCGACACCGGGATCATGCTTTGCACGTCCGGGCTGTTCGAGGGGCTCGAGCGGGCGGCGGCAAGGAACATGCACGGGCTTTCCGACGGGCTCAGGGAACTGGCGGGCGAAGGGCGGGCGAGGACCGTCGATGTGACTGGAATGCCGTGGCTCGACGTGGACACGCCCGAGGCCCTGCGCGAGGCCGAGCGGCGGCTGATGCGCGACCAGGGTCGCAAGACCCGGGACGGGCCGGTGGCGCGCCATCTCAACCGGCCGGTTTCCCGATGGCTCAGCCGCTATCTGGTACGCACGACGGTGACGCCCAACCAAGTCTCCCTGGCCTCGTGGATACTGTCGTGCGTCGCCGCGGGACTGATGGCATTGGGCGGCTATCCTGCCCTGGCCGCCGGCGGTGTGCTGGCGCAACTGGCCTCGATCATCGACGGTTGCGATGGCGAGATCGCCCGGCTGAAATATTCCCAGAGCAAGTTCGGCGGCTGGTTCGACGCCGTCCTCGACCGCTATGCCGACGCCTTCCTGTTGTTCGGCCTGATGTGGCACGAATTCGCCTCGACCGGCGCATATCTGCCTCTCCTGCTTGGGTTCGCGGCGATTGTGGGATCCTTCCTGAACAGCTACACGGCGGACAAGTACGACGGGCTGATGGCCCAAAGGCTGCAAGGCGCCCCGTATTTTCGGCTGGGCCGGGACGTGCGGGTATTCGTCATCTTCCTCGGCGCCATCCTGAACCAGGCTTTGGTCACCCTGGGTGTTGTCGCCCTGGTGATGAATGTGGAGGTGGTCCGGCGAATCGTCGTTTGCCGCCGCGCGGACGCCAAGTGAAGAAACGACTCTGGGTTCCGCGGGGTCATTGGCGGCCGGGAGTAACCGGCGGGCCGATAGGTGTCGGAAGGCGTGCGACAGGCCGCCGCGGCGGCCCCCCACGTCCGTGTAGAACGGGACGATAGAACGGGACGAGATTAGCCGAAATGCCGGACAAATCTTGAGAGCTGGGGTCGCTCGGGTTGGAGCGGGCGCGTCAGGGGGCTATTGCCGTGTCCGATCGTGGAGGTCATCGGGGCGGAGGTCATCGGGGCTCGAATCGCGCGTGGTGAGCGCCGCCGAGCTTTGGCCAGTCGGCTGGCGTGGCCGGCGCTGACCAACGCCGCCCGCGAGATCGGTTGTCGCGCACGAGACATTGAGCCACAATACGGTTCGAGGAACGTCGGTGAGCAAAGGGGGGCACATGGCGAACCTACACGAGCATTTCTCCACCGTCGCCAAGGTCTATCGCGATCTCAGAAACACCGATGCGGCGCCCATCCGGTTCATCCGCGACCAGCTCGCGGGCCTCGCGTCGATCAGGGCGGCCGATGTTGGCTGCGGGGAGGGACGCTACGACCTTCTGCTGTTCCGCCATCTGCCCAATCTGCACCTGACCTGTATCGACGTGAACCCGGAGATGCTGGAACAGCTCTCCGCCTACCTCGCCGCCAACGGAATCCGGGACTTCGAGACGGCCGCCTCGGGCGTCGAGGAGTTGGAGTTCGAGGACGGATCGCTCGACTGTGTCTTTACCTTCAACGCCGTGCACCACTTCGATTTCCCCGCCTTCATCGGCAAGGCCCGAGACGCCACGCGGCAAGGCGGCGGCATCTTTATCTACACCCGCACGCCCAGCCAGAACGCCGAGACCATCTGGGGCCGGTATTTTCCCGGCTTCCTCGACAAGGAAACGCGGCTCTACCATCTGGCCGACATGAAGAGGTGGGTGGAGGCGACCGACGGAGTCCGGCTCGCCACGGCCAAACGCTTCCGCTATCCGCGGGTCGCCTCCCTGGACCGGCTTCTCGCCCAGGCCCAGGGCAAGCACTACTCGACTTTCTGCCTGTACTCGCCCCGGGAGTTCGAAACCGCCCTCGAGGGTTTCGAGGACAACATCCGGCGGGACTTCGACGATCCCGGAAGGGTCGCGTGGCGCGACGGGAACGTCATGTTGAAGGTCCAGCGGACGGAGGCCTGAGGCCGCGCCGCGCCGGGGGCGCCGCCGCGCTCGCCCGCCTTAGGCTACAGCACGGTGATGCGGTCGCCCGGCTTGATCGTCCCGCCTTTGACCACCCGGGCGCAGATGCCGCCGCGGTTCCATAGCGCCTTGGTCATCAGCCGTTCGGTTATCGACGCGATGTAGGCGCAGGGCGGGCGCGGGCGGTCGAAGACGAAGGTCGCCGCGCCGATTTTGAAGCGGCGCCCGGCAAGCCCCATCAAATCGAGGTTGCGGGTGACGATGTTGCGGCGGTGCTCGCCGCCCTGGACCTTCACGCCGGTCTCGCGCTCGATCTCCTCGAGATGCTCGGCCTCGATCAGGGTGACCTGGCATTCGTCGATATCGGTCCAGTAGCCGGCCCGCTTCAAGTAACGGTCGCCTTCGAGGCCGCGGTCGGCGACGGCGGTCGCCTCATCGACGGTCCGCATCGGCGCGCCGCCCTCCGGCGTCATGAATATCTTCTCGACAATCGCCCGCGTGGCTTTCCGTCCCATGGCTCCAGCGCCCCCATGATTCAACCTTAGAAATTCGACCTGTTGCGGCGTGGCCCGCGCAGCCTGGCAACCCACCTCGAGATCACAGCCCCCGGCGCGTCCGCCGGTACTTGCCCTTCTTCCGCGCCCGTGTCCCCGCGGCGCCGGGCTCGAAGCGGGCGCGGCGACTCGGCCCTCACGCCCCCCTCCTCATCCGCCGGTATTTCCCCCTCCTGCCGCTCGCCCTGAGCGCGCTCGCCCGCTGGACCTTGCCGGCGAAGGCGGCCTCGGGGGAGAGGCCCAGGTCCTGGGCCTCCAGCCGGCGGATCTCGTCGCGCAGCCTGGCGGCCTCCTCGAACTCCAAATTCGCGGCCGCCTCGCGCATGCGCTTCTCGAGCCCGGCGATGTGGTCCTGGAGGTCCTTGCCAACCAAGTGCGGGACCGCCTCGTCGCCGGTCCCGACCGTGACGTGGTCGCGCTCGTAGACGCTGTCCAGGATATCCGTGATCTGCTTCTTGATGCTCTCGGGCGTGATCCCGTGGGCGGCGTTGAATTCCTGCTGCTTCTCGCGCCGGCGGTTGGTCTCGGCGATCGCCGCCGTCATCGAGCCGGTCATGGTATCGGCAAAGAGGATCGCCCGGCCGTCGACGTTGCGGGCGGCCCGGCCGATGGTCTGGATGAGCGAGGTCTTGGACCTGAGATAGCCCTCCTTGTCGGCGTCTAGAAGCGCGACGAGCGCGCATTCGGGGATGTCCAGGCCCTCGCGCAAGAGGTTGATGCCGACCAGCACGTCGAAGGCGCCGAGCCTCAAGTCGCGGATGATCTCGATGCGCTCGATGGTGTTGATGTCGGAGTGGATGTAGCGCACCCTCAAGCCCGCCTCGTGCAGGTATTCGGTGAGGTCCTCGGCCATGCGCTTGGTCAAGGTCGTGACCAGCACCCGCTGGCCCCGGGCCGCGCAGTCCTTGCACTCGGCCAGCAGGTCGTCGACCTGGGTCTCGGCCGGGCGCACCAGGCACATCGGGTCGATCAAGCCGGTCGGCCGGATCACCTGATCGACGAAGACGCCGTCGGTGCGCTCGAGCTCCCACGGCCCCGGCGTGGCCGAGACGAAGATGGTCTCGGGCCGCATCGCCTCCCACTCCTCGAACTTCAGCGGCCGGTTGTCGAGGCAGGACGGCAGCCGGAAGCCGTACTCCGCGAGCGTCGACTTGCGGGAGTAGTCGCCGCGGAACATGCCGTTCAGCTGGGGCACGGTCACGTGGCTTTCATCGACGAACATCAGCGCGCCCTTGGGCAGGTACTCGATCAGCGTCGGCGGCGGCTGGCCCGGGGCGCGGCCGGTCAGATACCGCGAGTAGTTCTCGATCCCGGCGCAGCTCCCGGTCGCCTCCATCATCTCCAGGTCGAAGTTGGTACGCTGCTCGAGCCGCTGGGCCTCCAGGAGCCTGCCCTCGCCGGCGAGCTCCTCCAGGCGCTCCTTGAGTTCCGCCTTGATCTCCGTGATCGCCTGGCTCAGCGTCGGTTTCGGCGTGACGTAGTGGCTGTTGGCGTAGATCTTGACCCGGTCCAATTTCGCCGCCTTCTCTCCGGTCAAGGGGTCGAACGCGACGATCGACTCGACCTCGTCGCCGAACAACGACAGGCGCCAAGCCTGATCCTCGAGATGGGCCGGGAACAGCTCGATGGTGTCGCCCCGGACCCGGAAGGTGCCGCGGTGGAAGTCGGTGTCGTTGCGCCGGTACTGGAGCTCGACCAACTGCTTCAAGAGCACCGAGCGGTTGATGACCTGGCCGACCCTCAAGGGGATCGTCATCTCCGAATAGGTCTCGACGTCGCCGATCCCGTAGATGCACGACACGCTGGCGACGATGATGACGTCGTCGCGCTCGAGCAAGGACCGGGTCGCCGAGTGGCGCATGCGGTCGATCTGCTCGTTGATCGAGGCCTCCTTCTCGATGTAGGTGTCGGTGCGCGGGACGTAGGCCTCGGGCTGGTAGTAGTCGTAATAGGAGACGAAGTACTCGACCGCGTTGTCCGGGAAGAAGGACCTCATCTCGCCATAGAGCTGGGCCGCCAGCGTCTTGTTGGGGGCGAGGATCAGGGTCGGGCGCCGGACCTCCTGGATGACGTGGGCCATGGTGAAGGTCTTGCCCGAGCCGGTGACGCCCAGGAGCACCTGGTCGCGCTCGCCGCGCCTGAGCCCGGCGACCAGCTCGGTGATCGCCTGGGGCTGGTCGCCGGCCGGCTCGAAGTCGGAGACCAGCTTAAACGCCCGGTCCGAGGCGCCTTGCCTGCGAGCGGCGCCTTGCCTGTGAGCCGCGGGCCTCGCGGCCAGTTGACTCGCCATGCCCCTTTATATGCAGGCCCGGACGGCGATTGCCAGAGCCTTGGTGAGGGGATGGAGCGCCGCGGCCGCGCCCTCTCCGCTCGCACCCTCGCGGCATCGCCCAAGCCGTGCCGATCCAAGACGCAGCGCGGAGTGGCGCCGGCCATGCGCGGCGCGGCCGTGCTAAGATATCCCAACCAAGGCGCGGGACCGGCGGTTCGGAGGAGCCAGGAGGCCAGGCCAATGGCGAAGGGCGACAGGCGCATAAAAGAGGCGCTCTTCATCGTCCACGAGGGCGCCCGCGACGTCGGCAGCCTCGCCGGCGCCTTGAGCCGGCGCGGCTATCGGCTGCGCACCTGCCTGGCCCGCCGGGAGGATGTCGCGGCCCTCGACGCCCTTGCCCCGGATCTGCTGGTGGTGCTCGGCGGCCTCCTGGGCGCCAACGATGAGGCGGAACATCCGTTTATCAGGGACGAGCTCGCCCTGCTCGGGCGAAGGCTCAAGGCGGATCGGCCCACGCTCGGCATATGCCTCGGCGGCCAGCTCGTCGCCAAGGCGCTGGGCGCCCGCGTGCACACAGGCGGCGCACCCGAGCTTACCTGGGGGCCGATCAGCCTCACCGAAGCGGGGCGCGGCTCCGCCCTCGCCCACCTCGGCCCCGAAGAGACGGCGGTGGTGCACTGGCACAATGACAGCTTCGAGCTGCCCGCAGGCGCAATCCACCTGGCCTCGACCGAGGATTGCCCCAACCAGGCCTTTTCCTGGGGCGGGCGCTCACTCGCCGTCCAGTTCCATCCGGAGGTCACCGCGAGCCTGATGGCGCGCTGGCTCGCGCACGCGAGGGCCGATTCCGAGGCCAGGCGGGCGGCGATCGCGAGGATGCGCGCCGATACCGCGCGATGGTCCCAGACCCTCGAGCGGCAAACGGCCCGGTGTCTGAACGCCTGGCTGGACCAGGTCGAGGACTAGGGATTCCCCCTCGCCTTCGCACCCTCCGCGCGCCCCCCCATCGCGGCCCTTAAACATGTGGCGGACTAGGGATTCCCCCTCGCCTTCGCACCCTCCGCGCGCGCGCCATCGAGGCCCTTAACATGTGGCGGCCGCAACCATAAGGGGATGTTGCGACGGCATCGGTCAAAGGCCCGTTCGTGCGTCTCCTTCCCACGGGAGCGCCCTGGGCCGGCGCCGGCGAGCCGGACTTCGACACGCCCGGGCACATCATCGAGGCCGCGATCGAGGCGATCAAGCAGGGGCCGCCTGCTCAACCCCATGTCCGTCCCATGTCCGTCGCGGCCAAGAGCGCGACATCCCGGCCCCCGAGCCGCCGCTCGCAAAAAAAATCCGCCGCCCTGGCGCCAATTCCTATTCCCATTCCGGTCCGCAGGCACTAAATAGGAAATATCCCTTTTTAGAGGCGAGCCAGCGGGACCGGAGCAAGGGGGCTGGAGCGATGGACGATTCCATGGACGATTCCACGGACGATTCTCAGGGCGAATTCATTACCGAGATCGAGGCGTTTCTGGCCGAGACTGGGATGAAACCCACGGCGTTGGGCAGGGCCGCGGTCAATGACGGCAAGTTCGTCTTCGACCTGCGCCGAGGGCGCGCCTGTTCGCTGCGCATGGCCGATCGGGTGCGCCGGTTCATGGCCGAACATAAAGCCAGGGAGTTGAGCCTCGACTTCGGCGAGGGCGGCGCGCCCTTGGCCTATGCGCGGAAGACCCGCACCGAGACCGACTCCCTGGGTGAGATCCAGGTACCGGCCGGCCGCTACTGGGGGGCCCAGACCCAGCGCGGCCTGAAGAACTTCCGGATCGGCGGCGAACCCATGCCGCCCGCGCTCATCCGCGCCCTCGGCGTCCAGAAGAAGGCGGCGGCGCTCGCCAACATGGCCCTTGGCGCGCTCGATAAGAAATTGGGGAAAGCCATCGCGAAAGCCGCCGAAGAGGTGATCGACGGGCGGCTCGCCGATCACTTCCCGCTGGTCGTGTGGCAGACCGGCTCGGGCACCCAGACCAACATGAACGTCAACGAGGTCATCGCCAACCGCGCGATCGAACTTTTGGGCGGCGAAATAGGCTCAAAAAATCCGATCCACCCCAACGATCACGTCAACATGGGCCAGTCGACGAACGACAGCTTCCCGACCGCCATGCACATCGCCGCGGTCGAGGAAATCCACAGCTCGCTCCTGCCGGCGCTCGAGCGCCTGCGCGCCGCGCTCGCCGCGAAGGCGGATGAATTCGCCGACATCGTCAAGATCGGCCGGACCCACATGCAGGACGCCACCCCGCTCACCCTGGGCCAGGAGTTCTCCGGCTACGTCACCCAGATCGAAAACGGCGTCGCGCGGGTGGGCGAGGCCCTGCCGCGGCTCCACCGGCTGGCCCAGGGCGGCACCGCCGTCGGCACCGGCCTCAACGCCCGGCCCGGCTTCGCCGAACGGTTCATCGAGGAAGTCTCGCTTCTGACGGGCCACCCCTTCGTGACCGCGGAGAATAAGTTCGAGGCGCTCGCCGCCCACGACGCGATCATCGAGGCCTCGGGCACGCTCAACGTGCTCGCCGCCTCGCTCATGAAGATCGCCAACGACATCCGTCTGTTGGGCTCGGGCCCGCGCTCGGGCCTGGGCGAGCTCACGCTGCCGGCCAACGAGCCCGGCTCCTCGATCATGCCGGGCAAGGTCAACCCCACCCAGACCGAGGCCATGGCCATGGTCGCGGCCCAGGTCATGGGCAACCACGTCACCGTCACCATCGCCGGCAGCCAGGGCCATCTCGAGCTCAACGTGTTCAAGCCGGTGCTGATCTTCAGCCTGCTGCAGTCGATCCGGCTCATCGCCGACGCGGCGGTGAGCTTCGCCGACAACTGCATCGCCGGCATCACCGCCAACCGGGATCGGATCGACCAGCTGGTCAAGAACTCGCTCATGCTGGTGACCGCCTTGAACCCCCATATCGGCTATGACAACGCCGCCAAGGTGGCGAACAAGGCGCATCAAGAGGCAATTACGCTCAAGGAAGCCGCGGTGGCGCTCGGCCTGTTGACGGAAGCGGAGTTCGACGAGTGGGTGCGGCCGGAGAACATGCTGGGCCCGCGGGAGTGACGACGGAGGAGGAACGGAACAGGAGAGGCATCGAGGCCAACCCACGGCGAAAAGGTTTCACCACCAAGGCGCCAACGCATCGAGTCGGATTCAAGCGGGCATCGCAGGCATCGAGCGGCGGCAATTCCCACCTTCGCGCCTTGGTGTCTTGGCGGCCGTCAAATCTCTCTCGGGTCTCTGTGTCGGATCGGGTCTCTGTGTCAGATCAGGCAATGCCGGCCGGAATCAAGAAGCGATCGGTGGTGATCGCGGGCCATAAGACGAGCGTGTCGCTGGAAGCCCCTTTCTGGGAGGCGCTCAAGGAGATCGCCGCCGGCCGCCGGACCTCGGTCAACCGGCTCATCGCCGAGCTCGACCGCCGGCGCGACGGCAATCTCTCCAGCGCGATCCGCGTCTTCGTGCTGGAGAGCCTGCGCGGCGGCGCGAGCGGCCGGAGCAAGCGGGGCCGCTGAATCCGGACACCGCCTGTTTGTCCCGGCCTGTTTGTCCCGGCCTGTTTGTCCCGGCCTGTTTGTCCCGGCCCGTTTGTCCCGGCTCGTTTGTCCCGGCCCGTTTGTCCCGGCCCGTTTGTCCCGGCCGGGGGTTGCCGAAACCGAAAGCGGGTCGCCGATCCTTCCCCTTTGCCCCGCAGGGACCGCTCCGTGCCCACTCCCGCGGTCAGTTTCCAAAGCCCTCGAGGATGCCCTTGAGGATGTCCACCGGCGACGGCAGCTCCGGTTGCTCGGGCTGTGGCTGCTCCGGCTGTTCCGGCTGTGGTTGCTGGGGCTGCTCTCCGCCGCCGAACACGCCGGGCAGAAACTGCTCCAGGGTGTCGCCCAATGTCGACGGCTGCGGCGCGGCGCTCTTGAGCGCCGCGCCCGCGAGCCTGACGTTCGGCGAATCCAGCGGCCCGGTCAGCCTGACGGTGACGACGGGATTGTCCGGCGGATCGGCCTCGCGCAACACGCGAAGGTCCATGTCCATCTGCCAGGGGACAAGGGCGGCCGTGCCCTCCAGACGGGCCTGGAGGCCGCGGCCCTGGAGCCGGGTGTCGTCGGTGCGGATCACGCCGCGGTCAATGGTGAAGGTGCCGTCGAGGGCCGCCGGAGCCTCGGCAAAGGCGGCAATCACTCCGCTCAGGGCGCCCCCCAGAGTCGTCAGCTCAGGCAACTCGAACAGCGAACCGAGGAAATCGAGCGCCGTGGCGCCTGCGCGCTCCTGCGCCTCGACCTTGACGATCACGGTGCCATTGACCGCACCGCTGCCGTTGAGGCTGTCGATGAAGTCATGAAGGCTCGCGCCGGTCGTGGCGACAACCGCCGTGAGCGAGACCGGACCGGCGGCGCGGTCGATGCCGGCCACCGCCGGCAACGCTTTTTCCAGCTCGATTCCGTCCACCGCGAGGCTGGCGTTGATCTGATTGGGCCGGCCGACGGCGAGCCGCGCGTCCGCCTCGAAGGCGCCTCCGAACACGACGCCGGAGAGCCGGCTTAGCTCGAGCACGCCGTCGGTGAGCGTGGCCGCGAGCCTGGGATTGTCCAACCGGTACGCGCCGTAACTCAGGGCCGGCGCCGTCAGCACCAGCTCGGCATCGAAGCCTTCGAGCGCCGTGAAATCCAGCGGTTCCCTCGACCATCGACGGTCCTGCGCCGCGGCAGCTTCGCCGCCGCCCGTGGCCGCGCCTTGACCGCCCGTGGCGGCCGCCTCTTCCGGCGCCGGCAGGAGTTGGTCGAGGACGATCTCGCCGGTGTTGAACTCGGCGCTCACTTTGGGCCGCGGGCCGTCGAGCCGGACCGCGATGTCGCCGGCGAGCGCGACCGGCCCAACCGCGCCCTTTATCCCGGACAGCCTGAGCCCCGAGGCATCGCCTTCGAGGGCCGCGCCCAGTTGGAGCCCGCCGAGATCTTCCCCCGCCGCGCGGAACGCCGGCATGAAAGCGCCGACCAGCCGGGCGAGGCTCGGGAAACGCGCGTCCAGTTCGAGATCATAGCTCGGCGCGCCGCCGAGAACCGCGAGCCTGCCCGCCGCCCCGACCGTGCCGCCGAGGAGGGCGATCTCGCCCTCGAGGGTCACCTCTTGACCCGTGCTTCCACCCCCTTTCAGGCGGACCGCGAGCCTGATCGACGTCGCCGAGCTTGCCGCCGGGCAGCTCAACGCCCTCGAGGAACGTCTCCAAGAGCCGCGCGGCATCAGGGTGGCTGGCCTTTACCTCCAGGTCATAGCTTGGCGTCCCGTCCAGGCCCTTGAGCTCGCCGCCCAGCGACGCCCCGCCGCCGGCGAGCGCCAGTTGGAGCTCGAACGTCGCCTCCGCGCCATCGGTCTCGGCGCTGCCTTCGAGCGCGAAATCGCCAAGCTTTTGCGGCGCCACCGGCGGCTCGATCCCGGCGAGCCGGAACAAGCCGGTCAGGTCGTCGGCGCGCAACTCGAAATCGGCCTCGACCCGCGGCGTCCCCGTAAAGCCGCTCAAGCTGCCGCTGGCCCGCGCGCTGGCGCCCGCGAGATCGTCGACGCGGGCCTCGCGCACCGTCAACGTCCCGGCGTGGAGCGTGCCGTCGAAGCCGACCCCGTGGGCCGGGGTCCGACGGTAGGTCAGGCGGTCGATCCGGACCTCGAGGTTGGCGTCGAAAGTTTCGAGCAGCGCCAGGGCGGAAGGCGGCAGTGCTCCTGGCCGGGCCGGCTCCTCGGCGGCGGCGCCTTCATCCCCCTGGCCGCCCCCGGCGGGCGGCCGCGGCAGATAGGCATCGAGGTTCAAGCGGTCGATCGCCAGGCTGGCGCCGAAGGCCGGCCGTTCCCGGAGCGCGATGGTCACGCCGCCGGTGAGCCGCGAGGTGTCGAGGCGAAGGTCGATGCCGGTGAGGTGCACTGCCTCGGGCGAGGCGCTGAGCTCGCCGGTGAACGAAAACTTCCTGAGCCGGTCGGGCGGCACCGAAGAGACGTCGATCCGGAGCCAATCGAGCACGCCGCGAAAATTGTCGGCGGCGGCCTCGACGCTGCCCTCGAAGCGTGGCTTACCCTCGGCGGCGGTGAGAAATCCGAAGACCGAGACATGGGAGCCGCCCGGCAGCTGGGCCGTGGCCTGGCTCAACGTGACCTCGCCCTCGACCAGCTCCGCGCTGAGCCGAACCTGATGAACGACGCCGCCCCGGAAGATCACCGCATCGACCGTGAGGTCGAAGGAGCCCGCGATACCGGCGGGAATTTCGAAGCCGCGGGCGGGTGCCTCGCCGTCCACAGGCACCGGTGTTTGCGCCGTCGGTCGGGCCGGCGCCTCGCCGCCGTCGGACTCCGCGGCCCCGGGTTCCATGGCCAGCCACCGATCGAGGTCGATACGCCCGAGGGCCAGGGCGATGTCCGCCCGGACGCGCTCGCCCAGGCTCACATTGATGGTGCCGGTGGCGCGGACTCCGCCGAGCTCAAAGACGATGTCGTCGACCGCGACGCCGGCGGCC
>JACZXZ010000076.1 GCA_022571365.1 Pseudomonadota bacterium
AGGCGGGGGCCAAGGCGGTGATTCAGCCGGGTGGATCCAAGCGGGACGAAGAGGTCATCGCCGCCGCCGACGAGGCCGGCCTCGCCATGGTGTTCACCGGCATCCGCCACTTCCGGCATTGATCACGCATTGAGCGCGGCGCGCGGGTCTCCGCCGTCGATCGCGGGAGCGGCCTTCGGGCCGCTTTTTTTTGCTCGAGTTTGTCAAGTTTGTTCAAGGCCCAGTCAAGGCCAGCGCCTAGTGGCGCGGTTCCCTGACCGTTAAGAGCAGCGCCGCGCCTATCAGCAGGAACACGAGGACCGTGGCCATGCCGGCGCGGCTGCTGCCAAATCCATAGGTGAACACGCCGTATATGAATGGCCCGACGAAGGCGGTCGATTTGCCGGAAAAGGCGTAAAGGCCGAACATTTCGGTGCGCAGCTCCGGCGGCGCCAGGCGCGCCATGAGCGAGCGGCTCGCCGCCTGGGCGGGGCCGAAGAAAATGCCCAGGATCGGCGCCAGTATCCAGAACCACAGCTGCGTCCGCACGATGAGGAGCGCCGCGCCGATGACGATGAGGCCGGCGAGCGCGATGAGCACGGTGCGCTTGGCGCCGATCCAGTCGTCGACCCAGGCGAAGGCGGCGGCGCCGAGGCCGGCGGTGACGGCGATGACGATACCGAATTTCAGCACCTCCTCCAACTCCAGGCCGAAGGCTTCGACGGCGAAAATCCCGCCGACGGCGAACAGCGTGTTGAGGCCGTCGGTATAGATCATGCGGGCGAGGAGATAGCGGGCGATGTTGGCGTACGCGCGGATCCGCCGGAGGCTTCGCACGAGCATCTGAAGGCCGTCGCGGACCGCCTGCGCCGGGCCTATCCCCTTGGCGCGGCGGTCCGGCGTGAACAGGAACAACGGCAGGGCGAATAGCGCGTACCAGATGGCCGCGATCGGCCCGACGACGCGAACGTGCTCGGCCTCCGACTTGTCGAGGCCGAAGAGCGGGCTCTCGGTATCGACGAAGCCGAAGAGGATGATGAGCAGGCAGACCAAGCCGCCGGCATAGCCGAGGCCCCAGCCCCAACCCGAGACGCGGCCGATCAGGGCCCACGGCGTGATCTCCGGCAGCATGGCGTTGTAGAAGATGGTGGCCAACTCGAACGCCACGCTGGCGACGGCGAAGACGATGAGGGCCAAGAGGACATCCGCCGTGGTCGGCCGCACATACCACAGTACGTAACACGCCGCGACGCAAAGCAGGGTAAGTCCGAAAATCCACGGCTTGCGCCGGCCCGAGACGTCGGCGATGGCGCCAGACGGCGGGCCGAGCAGCGCCACGACAATGCCGGAGACGGCCACCGCCCACGCCCACTGGCTTGCGCCCAGGGTCGGGTTTTCCGCCACCTCCGTGGCGAAATAGGTGGCGAAGACGAAGGTCGTGATGGTTTGCGGAAAGGCCGAATTGGCCCAATCGTAAAAGCACCAGGCGATGATCGCGCGCCGCCCGGCGCCCGCCGGCCGCCGGCCCCGTTGTCCCGTGTCCGCCATCGGGGATCGAACCTAACGTAAAGAGGCGCGGTGACAAGACCTCAATGGGGGAGTCCGTGCTCCCGTGGCGCGCGCCGTGCCGTCTCGGCGCGGGAGGCAAAAAAAATGCCGCCGCGTGAGGCGGCGGCGGAGATTGGAGCGGGAGACGGGACTTGAACCCGTGACCCCCACGTTGGCAACGTGATGCTCTACCGCTGAGCTACTCCCGCGTCGAGGGGACCTGAATATAGAGCCGGAATATAGAATAGCCGCGCGCGTTTGCAAACATCCCGTCGCCGGACTTCCCGCTTTGCCGTTGAGTTGAGGGCGCCCGGCGCTATTCTTGGGAGACTATGGCGGCCACCACCGAAGATCTCTTCGCCCGGTTTGAGGCGCTCGGCATCCGCACCACCACCCACCGCCACGCGGCGATGTTCACCGTCGCGGAAAGCAAGACGCGGCGCGGGGAGCTTCCCGGCGGCCACTGTAAAAGCCTGTTCTTCAAGGACAGGAAAGGCGTGCTTTGGCTGGTGGTGACGCTCGAGGACCGGAGGCTCGATTTGGCGGCGCTCGCGCGGCTGATCGGCGCGGCGCGGCTTTCCTTCGGCAAGCCGGCCGTGCTCAAGGAGGTGCTGGGAGTCGAGCCCGGAGCGGTCACCCCCTTCGCCCTCATCAACGACGCCGAACACCGGGTCAACGTGGTGCTGGACAAGGCGATGCTGGACCACGATCCGCTCAATTACCATCCCCTGGTCAATACCGCGACGACGGCGATCAGGCCGGCCGATCTCATGACCTTCATCGCCGCCTGCGGACATCAGCCCATGATCGTCGACCTGGACGCGCCGGCGTGAGCGTGTTGCGCGCCGGGGTTGTCAGAATCAAGCCGAGCCGCCATGTTAGGAGGTTGGGAAAGGTGGCATGGAAAAGCGGTAGGATGAATCGGCATGGAACCGATCGTTAACACCGGCGACGGGGCTGGCGCGGTAAAGGACGGCAGCGATGACACATTCGCTGCCGACGTCATCGAGACCTCATCGCAGGTGCCGGTGATCGTCGATTTCTGGGCGCCGTGGTGCGGTCCGTGCAAGCAGCTCGGCCCCGCGCTCGAGAACGCCGTGCGCGAGACCGGCGGCGCCGTCCGCCTGGTCAAGATCAACATCGACGAGAACCCTGGGGTGGCGCAGCAGATGCGCATCCAGTCGATCCCGGCGGTCTATGCCTTCAAGGACGGCCAGCCGGTCGATGGATTCGTCGGGGTGCTTCCGGAAAGCCAGCTCAAGGCGTTCGTGGCCAAACTCGCCGCCGCCCCGGAGAGCGGTCCGTCGCCGGTCGAGCAGGTGTTGGACCAGGCCAAGACTGCGCTGGAAGCCAACGACGCCGGCACCGCCAGCGCCCTGTTCGCCCAGGCCCTCGCCTCCGAGCCGAACAATGTTACGGCGCTCGCCGGGCTGGCCCGTTGCCATGTGGCGGCGGGCGATTTCGTGCGTGCCAGGGAGCTCATCGACAAGCTGCCGGAGGGCCCGGCCTCGGACGCCGCTGTCGCCGCCGTCCGCGCTGCGATCGAGTTGGCCGAGCAGGGGGCGGACGCCGGGAAAATCCCCGAACTCAGGGACAGGCTGGCGCGCGACGAGAACGATCATCAGGCGCGGTTCGATCTCGCCATGGCGCTCTATGCCGCGGGCGAGCGCGGCCCGGCGATCGACGAGCTCCTGGAGCTGGTGCGGCGGGACCGGGCATGGAACGACGAGGAAGCGCGCAAGCAGTTGCTGAAGCTGTTCGAGGCCTTAGGCCCGACCCATCCGCTGACCATCTCGGGGCGCCGCCGCCTGTCGTCGCTGTTGTTCGCATGACCGAGGGCCGGTTTGACCTGACCTTCGAGCAGCTGCCGAAGACGTTGCCGGTTTTTCCCTTGAGCGGGGTGCTGCTCTTGCCGCGCGCGCCGCTGCCGCTCAACATCTTCGAGCCCAGATACCTCAACATGACCCGGGACGCGATGGGGGCGGAGCGCATGATCGGCATGATCCAGCCGACTGTTCCCGAAAAGCACAGCCCGGACGACCGGCCCGAGATGTACACCACCGGCTGCGCCGGCCGCATCACCTCGTTCACTGAGACAAAAGACGACCGATATCTCATCACGCTTACCGGGGTGTGCCGTTTCGACGTGGTGGACGAATTGCCGGTGATGAACGGCTACCGACGGGTGGTCGCGAGCTATGACAGGTACCGGGGCGACCTCGAGGGGGAAAGCGCGGCCGGGATCGACTGCGACCGCTTGCTGGCGGCGCTCAAGGCCTATTTGAAGGTAAAGGACTTCCAGGCGGACTGGGACGCCATCGACCAGACGCCGGACGAGTACCTGGTGACGGCACTGGCCATGACCTGTCCGTTCGCGCCGAGCGAGAAGCAGGTGTTGCTCGAATCGCCCAACCTGATCGAGCGCAGCCGGGTGATGACGACGCTCTTCGAAATGGCCGCGCTCGACCGCGGCGGCGAAAGCCAGTTGCGGCACTGATCTTCGAGAAGAGGGATGCCATGACCGAACAAAAGACGGGCGTCGACCCGAAACTGCTTGAAATCCTGGTCTGTCCCCTGACCAAGGGTCCGCTCAAATACGACCCCGAAGCCCAGGAGCTGATCAGCGAGCAGGCCGGTCTCGCCTACCCGATCCGCGACGGCATACCGATCATGCTGGTCGACGAGGCGCGGCCCCTGGACAAGGACCGCCCGCCGCCGTCCCGAGGCGGTGGCGCCGGGCCATGAGCGGTTCGTTCGAGGTCAAGCACCGGCCGGCGGAGATTCGCCTGAAGAAGGCGGAGAAATCCCTCGAGATCGACTTCAACGACGGCCGGAGCTTCACTCTCCCGGCCGAGCTCCTGCGCGTCGAGAGCCCCTCGGCCGAGGTCCAGGGCCACAACCCGGCCGGCAAGAAAATTGTCGCCGGCCGCCGCCATGTCGGCATTATCGGTATCGAGCCGGTGGGCAATTACGCCATCCGCATCCAGTTCGACGACCTGCACGACACCGGCATCTATACTTGGGACTATCTCTACGAGCTGGGCGAGGGGAAGGAGGAGAAGTGGCGGGCTTACCTGGCTGCGCTCGAGGGCCGGGGCTTGAGCCGCGACCCTTGAGGGAAGCAGCGCCGCGGCAGGCCTCGAGCGCGTTGACGCAGCGGCCGATCAGCCGGGCAATCCGCCGAGAACGCCGTCTCTCCAAGACCGTCTCTCCCAAGAATGATGTGCAACATGCCGTTCGCCGCGGCCGGCGCCCCCGCCGCGGGTCGGTCCGCGGCAGCGCCGCGCCGGGGTTCGCCGGGGCTGGGCGCCTCGTCCGTCTTTCCAACACGAGGCGCCATCCGCTCGTGTTTCCGAGGCCGAAAGCGCTTGCCTGAACGAACCTCCCGGCGCCGTCGCCATCCGATGCGCGGCCCCTTGCTCGTCCTCTTGTTCTCGATCGCCTCGGCCGGCGCGGCGGCGGCCGGAGGCTCGGGCGCGGAGCTGGTCCGCATCCCCGGCGGCACCTTCACCATGGGCGATCCAGCGGGCGAGCCGGACGAGGCGCCCCGCACGGTCCATCTCGCGCCATTCCGGCTCATGCGCTTCGAGGTCACCAACCTTGAGTTCGCCGATTTCGTCGCCTCGACCGGCACCCTCACCGACGCGGAGCGGGTTGGCGCCGGCTATGTCTGGACCGGCCGCTGGCGGACCGGCGCCGGTGCCGATTGGCGTCACCCCCACGGCCCCGAGAGCTCCGTCGTCGGCCGGGACGACCACCCGGTGGTGCAGGTCTCGGCCCGCGACGCCGCCCGTTTCTGCGCGCATTATGGCCTGCGCCTGCCGAGCGAGGCGGAATGGGAGTTCGCCGCCCGCGGCACCGACGGCCGCCGCTACCCGTGGGGCGACGCCCCGCCGGAGGAAGCGGGCCGGCGGCGGGCCAATTTCGGCACCCTCTCCTGCTGCGCTCCCGACGCGAGCGACGGCTTCTTGAAGATCGGCCCGGTCGGGCGCTTCCCGAGCGGCGCCTCGCCGTTCGGCATCCACGACATGGCGGGCAACGTGTGGGAGTGGACGGCGAGCGCCTATCCCGGCCGGCCGGGTCACGTCGCGCTCAGGGGCGGCGGCTGGGGCAACGATCCCTATGGCCTGCGGGTGAGCTACCGCCACGGCAACCCGCCCGACATCGGCCTCGACATGGTGGGCTTCCGCTGTGCCGGTGGCGTTGAGTGATCGTGTGGCCGCAAGCGATCAAATTTCGTTCCGCATTGCGCTCACTTCTCGTCATAATGCGCACGGGACGGCACAAAGGGCATTTCCAATGAAAACATGGCAGGTTGCTGCCGGCTCACTCGGTAGAGATTACGCAAACGACTTCTTGCGCTTCGGCATGGCGTTTGTCGGCGATGACGTTCAGGTTGCAACGATGGAGCAAGTCGAAGCAGGTGATTGCATCATCCTGAAGCGTGGCGTGTCACAAATTATCGCGGTCGGCTGCATAGTTGAAAGAGGCGGATACGCACGAGGTTGCGGAGACAAGGCTTGGCTTCGAGATTTTGATGGCTGGGACTTGCCAGCGTATTGCTACGTCGAATGGCATTTACCCTCAGACGCGATAGCAACGCACGGCCTCACTCGGGCAACAATTCAAGCCGTTAACCAACCTCACCTGGTTGAGTTGGCTGAGCAAGTTGTCCGCGATGTGCCAGCACGGCTGAACTACGATCCAGAGCCAACTCCGACTAAAAAGGTGGGGGATGAAGAAATTCTTGAATTCCTGATTAGCGAGGGATTGCGGCCGGCTGCTGCCGAGGATTTGACCGCCGCCTTTCGCCGAATTCGCTTATTAGCGCGCTACTACTACGATAAATGCAACTGGGCCGATATTCGGGAGCACGAGACTCGCACTTTCCTGATTATGCCGTTGTTGTTGGGTCTCGGATGGGCCGAACAACAAATTAAGATCGAGCTTCCCGTTAAAGGGGGTCAGCGCATCGATGTGGCGTGTTTCAGTCGACCCTACCGCCGAGATCGGAAACGCAGACCAAACAACGAAGATTGCGTTTTGATCCTTGAGAGCAAGGGCTTTCAGTCTGGCCTTGACTATGCGCCGGACCAGGCAAAGCGGTACGCGAAGGAGTTTCCAAATTGCCGTGGGGTCGCTGTATCAAATGGGTACTGTTACAAGACCTATGTTCGTCAACATGATGGGCGATTCGGGACTGACCCGTCGGCTTACATTAATCTGCTAAATCCACAAGATTATTATCCCCTTCGTCCGGATACTGTTGATGGCGCGCTCAAGGCTTTACGGCTTCTCATGCCGCATTCATGGCACTAGCGGCAAATCCGCGCGATCGGTTGATCCCCGTTCTTAGGCCTTGACGCCCGCACCTGGTAACCTGGGCGCCTCCCCTGCGGGCGCTATCGCCGCCAGCGGGTGTGAAGCGGCAGGCATCCGGAGGAAATCCCGTGTTGAACCGTGTCATGCTGGCCGTGCTGATGATGGCTACCTTCGGCGGCGCTCAGGCCTCGGATGGCGCCGGACCGACATTGCTGTTCGTGATGAGCCATGAGAGATCGCTGCTTTCCTGCGAGCAGTGCGAAAATGCGTTCTTGACGGGCCTGGGGCAGTGTTACGACCGTTACGAGTTCACCGCCGGCCGTGAACGAAGTGTGCGCGTTTGCGCCGGCGATTTGATGGCCGACTTCCGGTTCTGCGCCCGCCGCCCCCCAAACGTTTGCAGGGATACATGCGTGCCCGATCTTTACGGGCTTCTCCAAGACCAGAGTGTCATGTACGACGTGGAGTCGTTGCTCATGGCTTGGCTGGTTGCCGAATGCCCCCCACCGTCGGAGTAGGCACAGAGTAGGCACGCAGAGTAGGCACGACGCGCGGCTTGGCGCCCGCGCCGCGGTCGGCCCGCGCCGCGGTCGGTCGCCGCCGGGCGGCCGGTCGGCCATGCGAACCACGGGGCCCAGGAATGCCCGAGAGGCAATCGGCAGGACCCCGTCCCGGAGCGAGGGGCGGGGCTCCGCTTGCCCGGCAAATAACGATGTGGTGGAGGATCACCCCGCCGGGGATGACGGCCGGGCGACGATCAGCTTGATGATGTCTTGGAACAGGAATCGCCGCTCGACGATCTCGAGTCCGGCGGCCGGCGCGTAGCGTTCCACATTGCGGTCGAAGGCCGCGCCATAGGCCCAGCGCACCCAAGGCGCCCAGAGGCGCATGATCGCGCGTTTGCGCGGGTTCCGCGAGAAAGCGTAGTCGAGGATCCGGATCGAGCCCGCCGGTTTGCAGATGCGCGCCAACTCCTTGAGGGCGGGAAGCTGTTGGGCCTCATCGAGCACGCAGAACAGGAAGGTTGCGACGATGGCGTCGAAGTGGCGGTCGGGAAAGGCGGTCTGGAGCACGTCCATCTCTAGGAGCTCCACCGCGACGCCCAGGCGGGCGCGCCGCCGCGCCGCCCGCGCCAGCATGGCGGGGCTGAGGTCGATGCCGACGACCCGGGCGTCCGCCGGGTAGTACGGCATGTTGCGGCCGGTGCCCACGCCGGCGTCGAGCACGATCCCGGAGGCGCCTTCGAAGAGCTGTCGCCTGAGGGGGCGGTAACGGCCATATTCGGAAGGCAGCTCAAGGATATCGTATAGGCGGGCAATGCGCTCGTATTTGCGCCGAATCACTTTCACCGACACTTCTCATCTCCGAAAGTCATCCCTGAAAGCGCGCGCGGACCTGGGTGGGGCGGTCGCGGGCCCCTGGGCGCCTTCCCCGCGGCGCCTCGCCGTTGGCCGTCCTCGGCCTGGCGGAGCTCCGATGCGCCGGCGGCGTCGCACGGGGAGGTTGAATGGGCCGGGCTCAGGCCTTCACCCCGGGGGCCGCGGCCTTGGGCGCGTCGGGGTCGAGCGGCCAGCGCGGCCGAGGCGCGAAGTCG
>JACZXZ010000113.1 GCA_022571365.1 Pseudomonadota bacterium
CAGCGGCGGCTACGATGCGGTGCGGCGTTATGCGCGGCAGTGGCGCGCGGCGCGGGCGTCGGGCGGGAGCGATGCCTTCATCCCCCTCAGCTTTGCGCCGGGCGAGGCCTATCAGTTTGATTGGTCTCACGAGATCGTGGTCCTTGGCGGCGTGACGAGCACGCTGAAGGTGGCCCATGTTCGGCTTTGCCACAGCCGCATGATGTCCGTGCGGGCCTATCCGCGCGAGACCCAGGAGATGGTTTTCGACGCCCACGAGCGGGCGTTCCGTTTCTTTGGCGGGGCCTGTACGCGGGGCATCTACGACAATATGAAGACCGCCGTGGATGCGATCTTCGCCGGCAAGGAGCGCCGCTTCAACCGGCGTTTCGCGCAGATGTGCTCCCATTACCTGGTTGAGCCGGTGGCCTGTACGCCGGGCGCGGGCTGGGAGAAAGGTCAGGTGGAGAACCAGGTCGGCACGGTCCGCAAGCGTTTCTTCGCGCCCCGGCTTCGCTTTGCTACGCTCGAGGAGATGAACCAATGGCTGGAGGCGGCTTGTGTCGATTACGCCAAGACCATGACCCATCCGGAGTTCAAGGAACGCAAGGTATGGGATGTCTTCATGGAGGAGAAGGCGTCCCTGGTTCCCTGGGTGGGTCCATTCGACGGTTTTCACGAGACCACGGCGGCGGCCTCGAAAACCTGTCTGGTGCGCTTTGACCGCAATCGTTACAGCGTGATGGCCAAGGCGGCGAACCGTCCGGTGAGCCTGCGGGCCTATGCCGAGCGGGTGGAGATCCGCCTCGACGGCGAGATCGTCGCAACGCACGCCCGCATCTTCAACCGGGATCGGGTGGCTTACGATCCCTGGCATTATCTGCCGGTGCTGGCCCGCAAACCCGGCGCCCTGCGCAACGGCGCGCCATTCAAGGACTGGGAGCTGCCGCCCGCCCTGGCTCGGGTACGGCGGCGATTGGGGGTCGGCGATGACGCGGACCGCCAGTTCGTCGCTATTCTCGCCGCCGTCATGGACGATGGACTGGCGGCGGTGGAAGCCGCCTGCCGGCAAGCCCTTGATGCGGGGCCGTGTGGCCGGGCCGTGGTGCTCAATATCCTGGCGCGCCAGCGCGAGGAGGCCCAGCCGCCGCCCCTCGATGTTCCCGCCGCCTTGAGCCTGAGCCTGGAACCGGCGGCCGATTGCGACCGCTACGACCGTTTACGGCCGGGGTTGGTGAGTAAGGAGACAGGGGCGGAGGCCATCCATGGAACGCCATGACCTGCTTGACCTGATGGGCCAGCTCAAGCTCGCCGGCATGCGCGCCGCCTATGACGAGATCGTCGGCGCCGGGGTGAAGCGTAAACACTCCATCGGCCGGATCGTCGGCGATTTGCTGGCCGCCGAGGTGGCCGACAAGACGGCGCGGTCCATCAGATACCGTCTCTCCACGGCCAAGCTGCCCATGGCCAGGGATCTGTCCGATTTTGACTTCAAGGCCTCGCCGGTCAACGAAGCCCTGGTCCGCGAACTCCACGACGGTGGCTTCGTGCACAGCCTGCGCAACGCCGTCCTGGTCGGCGGCACCGGCACCGGCAAAACCCACCTCGCCGTCGCCATCACCGCCAACTGCATCAGGAACGGCGCCAGGGCCCGTTTCTTCAACGTCGTCGATCTGGTCAACCGCCTCGAAGCCGACGCCCGAGACGGCAAGGCGGGACGGCTCGCCGACCAGCTCTCGCGGACCGATCTGCTGGTGCTCGACGAACTCGGCTACCTGCCCTTCGCCAAAAGCGGCGGACAATTGTTGTTCCATCTCATCAGCCGGCTCTACGAGCGAACCTCGGTGATCGTCACCACGAACCTGTCCTTCAAGGAATGGCCACAGATCTTCATAGACCCGAAAATGACAACCGCCCTGCTCGACCGCCTGACCCACCACTGCGACATCCTGGAGACCGGAAACCAAAGCTGGCGCTTCAAGAACCGCTCGTAAATCAGCCCACACCACTCCCGCGGCCCGGTTGCCCCGGTGGGTCAACAGGTACCCCCCACGCGTCTTCGCTCCGCGTAACGCTAAAGCGCTACACGAAGCCGCGCGGGTCCCCCCTATGGACTACCGGGACAACCTCCTCCCTGCCACAAGAGGGGTCAATATTGGACGCCGATAGGGGGTCAATGTTCAACGCCGATTGACACTCAAGGGGCGGACTCCATAAAAATATGCCATATTGACGCCCTGCCAAGCACGACGGAGCAGAGCAGAGCTCGCGATCAGCGATCTAAA
>JACZXZ010000114.1 GCA_022571365.1 Pseudomonadota bacterium
CCAGGCGGCCCGCCGGCGCAACGCCGCCGGCCTGATTCCGCGCCTCGTGGAGACCCTCGGTGAACCCGCGGGCAAGCCGGGCGAGCCGGGTCGAGACGAAGCTCGCGTCATCGCGCGCCGCCAGCTCGGCCAGCCGCTCCCCTACCCGCCGCCTGTGCTCGGCGCGCGGATCGGGCGCCGGAGGAAACAACGGAGGATCCTCGGGACCAGGAAGTTTAAGCATCCAGCAGAACTCCAAAAATTCAAGCCGGCCCGAAGGCCAGCTCGGAAATATTGACTATGGGCGTTTTGTCAGATCGAGCGGATCGATTCCGGCATAGCCCCGCCGGATGCGCCCTTGAGAACGACCCGGACCTTCAGGCGGCCCTCCGCAGGAAGGCCCTCCGCAGGAGCACCCTCCTTAAGCGTCAGTCGAACATGCGGTAGTCCATCTCGGCCTGCTCCGGCAGCGGCCGGCGGCGCTTCGGTTTGATCTCGTCCAGCGTGAGCGCCCCGTAGCGGAAGGCGTCGGCGGCGTGGGATGCCCAGTCGTGCAGGGGCCGGTCGCGGAACACCTTGAGCTTGTCGTCCCAGCCCTTGCGATACTGGCGCAAGGCCTCGATGCCGCGCTCGCACTTCTGCTCATCGAACCAGCACCGGGGAATGAGCGCGCGCACCGCGTCGATGCCCTCGTCCACCGGCAGCTTCGGGGCCACGCCAAACCTGATGCCAAGCCCGGCCGCCGTCTCCTTGCGGCTCTTGCCGGTGCCGAGCTCCCGGACCTCGATGTCGTGGGGCGCGATATGCTCGCCGTAGACGTAGTCGCGTTCCTGTAAAACCTTGGCGTAGTGGCTCAGGCCCTCGCCTGAGGCCTCATAGTAGTCGATGAGCCGGACCTCGAGCCCGGCCAGCTGGACGAACCAGATCGCCGTTGCGTCGCCGATCCCAAGGTCCCACCAGGTGTGGACGGGCAGCTTGGGCTCCCAAGGCACGGAGGCGATACGGTCCCCATCAAGCGCGGCCGCCATCTGTTTGCCGTAGTAGGCGCCCACGAGCGAGGCCTCGAACGAGCAATAGAACTCTTGGGCCATCAGCTCCTCCGGCATGCCCGCCCTGCGTTCGGCCTCGATCGCCTCCGGCTGGATGGCGTGGGTGTCGTCAACGGTGAGCACCTCAGCGAACCAGTCGTCATTGCGCTCCGCCATACGCAGGAGATCGTAGCCGTGGTTGCGCCCGCGCGGCGTGTAGAGAAACAGCGCCCAGCCGCCGTTCTCGGCGAGAATCGGCCGGATCAGGTCCCAGGCCCGCGGGTCCTGAAGCGCGTGCTCGGAGAACACGCAACCTACCGGATTGGCGCCGACCAAGGCGTCCGCGACGTAGTCGGCGCCGACGATCTGCCAGATCGACCCGTTCTTGAGGGTTATTTTCATCTCCGAGTTGTTGCGGGCCTTGACAACCTCGGGCGGGAAGTAGTCGAGAAACCCCCTGCCTTCCCGCGTCATGCCGTCCCACAAGATACGCTTGCCCTGCTTCAAGGTCGGGAACAGGTGCCAGTACATGCCGACGCGCTGGTGCGCGGCTATGACCGTCCAATTCAAGCCCACCGAGTCCTTGCCGGCACGGCGGTGCCAGACGGCCACGGCTCGCTTGTAGCCGCCCTCGAGCGCGAGCCACAGCGGCATCTGGTACGGCCGGGGCTGCCAGTTATGAGGAAGCGTCGTCTCCATAGCGCATGATCCTGACGACGATATCGCCGCCCTCCTGATCGCCGAGTGTAACCGCCCTCACGTCCGGCAGGATTTTGTTCGCGAGCTTATGAGCCGCCCACTTGCGCTGCGCGATGCTCGGGTAGACATAGGCCTGCTTCCGACCGCCTCCGGCCGCCACCGCCGCCTTGAACCGCTTGCCCTTGACCACATCGATCAGGAACCCGATCGGGTCGGCCTCGCGCTCGATGCGCTCGCGGAGTGCGCCCGTAACCTTATTCGGCGTGCCCTTCTTGCGGCCGGAGCCGGAGGTCTTCGGCGCGCCTCTAGGATGAGACATGCTATCCGACCTGCCTGTCGTTCCACTTCATCACCAATGCTCGCTCGCCGTCCCTTCCGTCCCGTGGGAGCCATTGCCCGAAAGATCATCCCACGGGCTCACCGACACCGAGTGCGCCGTGATTGCTCTCAAAGGCATCACCGACAAGCGCCTCACCTATCGGCGGACTCCAACCGCAGGGGCGTGACGCCTACAGGCGTTACGCACGCCGCAAATGGCGCGGCATAC
>JACZXZ010000024.1 GCA_022571365.1 Pseudomonadota bacterium
CGAGCCAAAGCCGAGGGACGGGATCACCGCTGGGTGCTCCAGGCGCTTTTCGAAAAGGCCAGAGAAAGGTCGGTACCGCGGGTTTCCAGGTGGACCCGGGAATTACTCCGTTCTCAGAAAGTGAGGTAAGCCATGCTGAAAACACAATGTCCACACTGCGGCGCGTCGTATAAATTCAAGGACAGCTCTGAAGGGAAGCAGTTTAAATGCAAGCAATGCGGCGATACGTTTCGCATCCGTTCGGAGTCCGTGCCGCCGGTCGAGCAGCCGCCTCTTCCGCAGTCGGCCGACGATTTTGAATTGCCGCCGTAGCCGCCATGGACCGATGAGGAATTGCAGCGAATCGAGCATCTGAAGGAAGCCGTGGACCGCAGCCTGCTCATGCGGCTGAATTGGTAGAGGGAACCATTCTGGCGAGACAGCATTCTGCTTCAAAGGCATCTTGTCCGCTGACATCGGGATCGGATAGCGTCCGCCCCACTCGATAAACGCCGTGAGCCGCGATAGCAAGTCAGATTGCGTGGTCGTCAACTGGATCTCGGCTCGTTTGGCGAGAACGACTAGATCGTGGCCACTTCCCGGCCACTTCTAGATCCGGCCGTCCTCAATCACCTCGCTTTCTTTCATCAGGATGACGGCCTTGAACAGGTTCTCAAAAGCGAGCCCGTAGAGCAGAGTCGCGGGCCCGCCGATCTCTAGGTTTGCAAGGTTGATGGGCGAGCATCCACCCTCCATCTTGCGCAAGTCACAGAGGTAAGCCCCAAACACCAAATCGGCGGCACGCTTCAGGCGACGGGCCTGAAGCGCCCATGAGGACGGGCTCCTCTTGGCTTCGAATTGCTCGCTCCAGAACTCACTTCTCATCGCGTGATCCGTAGTTGCATCGGTCTAACAATGATTAGATGGGCCCGCATAAGACGCGGAAAACCGGTTTGCAGCCCATATAACCTGCCGTTCAAACGGCAAAAGCGCCGGCGGCACAAGGGCGGCGCGGCGCTGCCCCAGGGGCCAAACGACCCGTCGTCATGGCCGTAACGGCCACCCTAAGGATGGTGAGTGAGTTTGAAGCGCGCCTGCTTATAGCCGGAAGCGGGCATCCCGATAACCGGTTTCTACTCGCGGTGACGAGCTGAACCTGCTGGACTAGAGGGCGCGCTTGCTATTTTCTCTTCCGATACATGAACCAATAGTACAGGATGCCCCGAGTTCCCGCATACGCACTCTTTAGTATACTAAATATAAGCTTTGCTTCTCCCTTAAACGGAATTTTGTTCCAGAAATAAATAACAATCTCATAAAGCGTGATAACTGCCCGAACCGTATTGGCGCGAATTATGTGCTGCTTGGTGATGCGCCTCTGCTCCTCCGGGCAAGGCTGTCTATGGATGTATCGAACTCCATCCAGCTCTCCCAAATCCACTTGATGGTTTCGATGAGGGTTGCCACAGAATTGGCAATCATCGTCCCAATTTCCGTCGAAGTTGGTGTATTTAATTTGCATCCGATGCACCCCGGATCGGTGTTGGAGGGATGATTAGCTTCAAGCGTTCAAAGACCGATAAGCCCCTTTTCGTTCCATTCCGGAGCTGACAGCTTTTTCTCTTCTAGATGCTTGAGGAGCTTTTTTTCATAGTGTGGAGCGAGACCATCCCAATTTGCCTTGATGCATGTTTCACAGACATCAATTTGAAGATGTCTGAGATGCCTACCCTCATATCTATGTGATCCGAATTGGAAGTCCGTCTCACAAAAAAAGCATTTGATCATGAATGGCTTAATGTCTGACATCTACTTGACCTCTAGTCAGCCGCTTTAGGTGATGATGCAACTTTTCTGAGTCGGTTTGAATGTGATTGAGACCGTCATACATCCACCAAGCATCTGTCCCCTATGGGTCCGAAACCGACTGTAGCCCTTTACGTCCGTATGTAGCCACGAGTGAACATCAGGGTGGTATCTGATAGGCTCGAAGGTTCTTTATCGACACTCAACCTAACGCCTGGGCCCCCTTGTCTTATTTATTTGTTCTACCATTTGTTGCACAGAGCGCTGGTGGCCAACGTAAATATCCTCCAGAAGAACTTCGAGGATCTCGTAAGCATCAAACAAGTCGTCCTTAGTGAGAGCTTGTGGATGACTGCCGAAATTGCCAATCCATCTCAGGGCATGGGCGCGGTCTGCATTCTCCTGGTCACGATCTCCAAACGATTTGATCCGCGTTTTCAAGGAAACGAATTTTCCCCGAGAATTACGAGATTGAATGCCAGCATCAGAAAGGATCTCTTCAAGGCACTGCCGAACGTGATTTGCCGCCGCGCCAAGGTCACAGAAAAAAACGGCGAATGAGTTTCGCAACTGCTCTTTAACGGTGTTCGGGCATCTGGCAGAAGGCCGAAAAATTTCCATCGGCGTCGAGAAATATTTCGGAACAAAATAAAGTTGGTGGTCAAAATGAACTTTCCCCTCGCCGTTGATATCGTCCACAAGTTCATAACCACCAACACCACAACACGATATTTTTCCGCTGCACCGGTTACACTCCAACAAGGCTGAGAACGCGAATGCAACATCCGTAATATCCAGGTGTTCATCGTAGTGTGAGCGCCGAGATTCTGCCGTTTCCCTGTAATGCAGAGTCTCACGTTTTAGTCGCAATACGCCCATGGTGCACGATGGGCATGGCCACCTCGGTGCATATGACTCTGTCAGCGTTCCCTTCCAAAACCTGCGATCTATGGACATGATTTGTGCCGCAATAGTGGCGGTTAGTTATCCGCCAACATACGTCGTGGATTCAGGAAGCACCAGTAACGGTACAGAATTTAGGTTCGTGGCTATGTGCGAAATAACCTGAAGGTAATGTCATGTGTGTGGTTCGCGGCACCGTGGCGGAAGGTGGTGCGGAACTGCGAGTTTCAGACCCATGCCTTGCGTTGCCATGGACAACTCGGGGGTCTTGAATGTCCCCGTTAGGTCATTAGCGGACATTGTCGAGGCTGGTCCACCACCGCCCCGCGACGCCTCTTGGCAAGGGGCCGGCGGCGTACCGCTGGTCACTACAGGCCACGACCGAAAATTGAGGCGGATGGAGTTTTCGGTAGGCACAGTTGCTTTGATCTAGATCATTGTATAGCCCCGCCGGGCGGCTATGCTTGAGACTGGTTGCATGGCCTTTTTAAGGGCGTTTCATCCAGAGGCAACGCGGAGTTCGTCGCGATGACCCAGGCCCTTGATACGATTCGTCGCGAGCACGAGTCCCTGGCCAAAGTGCTCACGTGCCTCCGACATTTGGCCGAAGCACTGCAGGAGGGAAGCCGCAAGCCGGATTTCGAGATTTTATACGCGATCCTCGACTACCTTGAAGGCTTCCCCGATACCTATCACCATCCCAAGGAAGAAGAATTCCTCTTCAAGGCGCTTCGCCGGCGCCGGCCGGCCGCCGCGCCGTTGCTCGACAAGCTCCATGAGGAGCATGCCGAGGGCGTGGCGCTGGCCGCCGAGCTCAGGGCTGCGCTCGAGGCTTACCGCCGCGATCCTTCGGCCTCCCAGCGGTTCTCGTCGGCGGCCGAGGCCTATGTTGATTTCGAGCGCAAGCATATGGAACATGAGGAGCGAGAGATATTGCCCCTCGCGCAAGAAGCCTTGACCGACGAGGACTGGCAAGAGATCAACGCCGCGTTTGCGTTGAACCACGATCCGATAGGCGAGCAGATGTTCGGCGTGGCACGCGAGAAGAAGTTCGATGCGCTGCTTGCGACGATCCTCGAATTTACCCGGGAACCCGCGGACCCGGGCACCGCGTAAGGACCCCCACCCCACGCAAGCATAGCCATCCCGGCTCGACGAAAGCGGCGGCGCAAGTTTCGATCCGTTCCGCCGGCAATCCCCCGGCCCTTAACGGGAGATGGCGAACGCGCTCAGAATCTGTAGCCCCTTTCGCCATGGGTCATCGTATCGAGACCCTCGGCCTCCTCTTCCTCGTGGACGCGGAACCCGACCAAGGCACTGACCACCTTAACAATGATGAAGGTCAAAACGGCGGTCCAAATCACCACGGCGGCGACGCCAACGAGCTGGATCCCGAGCTGTTCTCCTATTGTCCGGCTGAGGCCGAGGCCCCCAAGGTCGGTGGCCGCAAAGACGGCGGTCAGCACGATGCCCGTGGCGCCGCCAAAGCCATGCACAGCCAGCACGTCGAGCGCGTCATCGATCTTCATTATCCCTTTGACGAACCCGACTCCGAAGTAGCACACGAGCCCCGCTGCAAGGCCGATGGCAAGGCCTCCGAGGGGACCAACGAAGCCAGATGCCGGCGTTATTGTCGCGAGACCCGCTATCACCCCGGTCGCCGTTCCGACGAGAGTGGGCTTGCCGCGTATGGCCCAGTCGAGAAACATCCAGGTCAGGGCTGCCGTTGCGGCCGCGATGTGGGTCACCGTCAGCGCCATTCCGGCGTTACCATTCGCGGCCAGAGCGCTTCCCGCATTGAAGCCATACCAGCCCACCCACAACATGCAGGCGCCGGCCATCGCCATTCCAGGGCTGTGCGGAGGCGTGACGTCGGTTGGAAAACCCTTACGGCGGCCGAGCACCGCGGCGGCGGCTATTGCCCCCACACCACACGCCAAATGGACGACCAACCCGCCCGCAAAGTCCATCACGCCGAGGTCGGCGAGCCAACCGCCGCCCCACACCCAGTGCGCAATCGGGGCGTAGACAAGAATCAACCAGAGGGTCGTGAACAAAATCACCGCGCCGAATTTAATGCGTTCGGCATACGCACCCACAATCAGCGCCGGGGTAATGATGGCGAAGGTCATCTGAAACATGAAAAACACGGTTTCCGGGATATCGCCAATCAGCGTGTCCACACCGACCCCGGAGAGAAATGACTTCTCTAAACCGCCGATCCATTGATTCACGGAGCCCCCATCTCCAAAAGCAAGGCTGTAGACGAATAGCAGCCACAAAACCGAGACGACGCAGCAAATCGTGAGGCAGTGCATCAGGGCGGAGAGCACGTTCTTGGAATGCACGAGCCCACCATAAAACAAGGAGAGCCCGGGGAGGGTCATGAACAGCACGAGCGCCGTCGACGTCAAAAGCCAAGCCGTGTTTCCACTGTTCAAGACTGGCATCTCCTGTGCCCAAGCCTGTGAGGAAGTCAGGCTGAGAATTCCAACCGTTAGGATCCCGAGAACAGTCCGCAATTGGCTCATCTCTACACCCTTGTTTTCTACACCCGTGTTTCCGTTCGTTACGGCAAGAACGACGGCAGACCGACATCTTGCCGGATTCGGCACGGGAGCATGGATGGGGATTGGGATCTAATCGACGCCCTTAAGCCGTGATCGCCTCCACCGGGAGTCGCACGCTACCGGGCAGCGGCTCGGCTGGATCGACGACCAAGCCGGAGCTGTTCCCCCCCTTTCAGGCGGCATTTCCGAGATGCCCCCGTTTATTATCCTGAGGTTAGCACGAATTCGCGGCCGGAGCTATCCGGGCGACGGCTGTAGGGCGCAAAAATCAAATCCGCGGTGCTGCTCTGAGATCAGATACCAGGATCAGGTTTTTCAGCCCTACAGCCGGCCATTATTTGATATTGCGATGTCAAAGCGCCGATCGATCGTCGGGAGCTTAGATCTCCGCAAAGGGTCATTAGCGGACATTGTCGAGGCTGGTCCACCACCGCCCCGCGACGCCCCTTGGCAAGGGGCCGGCGGCGGTCTAGGTTGGATTGGGCAACGACGATTACGGGGACACGGGTTGGCGTAGGATGACCGGCTGCATCGCCCTGGTGGTCGCGGCCGGCCGGGGCAGCCGGCTCGGCGGCGAGGTGCCCAAGCAATATCGCAATTTGGGCGGCAGGCCGATGTTGCGCTACAGCCTCCAGGCTTTTCTCGAACATCCCCAGGTGGACGCGGTCCGCGCCGTGATCGACCCCGAGGACCGGCCCCATTACGACGCGGCTACCCGAGGACTCGATCTGCTGCCGCCGGTGCCCGGCGGCGAAACCCGTCAGGACTCGGTACGCCTGGGCCTTGAAAGCCTGGCCGAGATCGGACCGGCGCGGGTGCTGATCCACGACGCCGTCCGGCCCTTTGTCGACCCCCCCATCATAAGCCGTATCATCGCCGCGCTCGACGGCAAGCCGGGCGCGATAGCGGCGGTGCCGGTGACCGATACCTTGAAGCGCGCGGTCGACGACAACATCGCCGAGACCGTGGACCGCAAGGAGCTGTGGCGGGCCCAGACCCCCCAGGGATTCCGCTACCCCGAGATCCTGGCCGCCCACCGCGCCGCCACCGGGGCGGGGCTCACCGACGATGCCGCCGTGGCCGAGCGCGCGGGGCTGGAGGTCACCCTGGTCATGGCCGGCGAGGACAACTTCAAGATCACCACCGAAGCGGACCTGGAACGCGCCCAGCGGCTCATCGGCGAGACCACGACCGAGGTCCGCGTGGGCATGGGCTTTGACGCGCATCGCTTCGCCGCCGACCAAGCCAAGGGGGAGGTTCATGTCATGCTGTGCGGCGTCGCCGTGGCCCACGACCGCCAGCTCCTGGGCCATTCGGACGCGGATGTAGGGCTCCACGCGCTCACCGACGCGATCCTGGGCGCCATCGGCCAGGGCGACATCGGCAGCCACTTCCCGGCGAGCGATCCTGAGTGGCGCGGCGCCGCCTCCGAGACCTTTCTCCGCCATGCCGCGCGGATGGTCGCCGAACGGCGGGGCGAGATCCTTCACCTCGATCTCACCCTCATCTGCGAAGCTCCAGAAGTCCGCCCCCACCACGCCGCCATGGTGGCCCAGATCGCCCAAATACTGAGCCTTTCCGAGAACCGGATCAGCGTCAAGGCGACCACCACCGACCGGCTCGGCTTCACCGGCCGCGGCGAAGGCATCGCCGCCCAGGCGGCCGCCACGCTCCGGCTGCCCCGGTGAGGCCGAGCGATGAATCCCGGACAACCGCCGGCGAGACTTCCGTTCTGGCACCCCGCCTGCCTGCTGGCGACCTGGTTCGGCGCGGGTCTGTTGCCGAAGGCCCCGGGGACCTGGGGCTCGCTCGCCGCCCTCCCCTTCGCCTGGGTCATCCACGCCCGGCTCGGCTTGATCGGGCTCGCCGCCGCCACGGCCGGGCTGTTTGTCGTCGGGTGGTGGGCGGCGTCGGTGTATGCCGGGCGCTCCCACGGGGGACCCGATCCGGGCCCCGTCGTCATCGACGAGGTGGCGGGCCAGTGGCTCACACTCCTCGCCGCGCCCTTGGACTGGCGCTTCTACGCCGCGGGCTTTCTCCTCTTTCGCGCCGCCGACATCTGGAAACCGTGGCCGGTCCGCTGGGCCGACCGCCGCCTCAAGGGCGGATTGGGCGTGATGCTCGACGATGCGCTGGCGGCCGCCTACGCCGCCGCCGCCCTGTATCTGCTTTCGCTATTGATGAGATAACTCATGTTTTCCAAGGAATTGCTTGAAAAATCTGAGACTTTACTTGAACTATGTCGAAAGGCCGGGCTGCGCCTGGTTACGGCCGAGTCCTTCACCGGCGGCCTGGTCGCGGGCTGCCTCACCGAAATCCCGGACTCGTCCGATGTGATGGAGCGCGGTTTCGTGACCTACTCGAACGAAGCCAAGCTATCGGATCTCGGCGTCGACGAGAGTCTGATCGCAACCCACGGCGCGGTCAGCGCCCACGTCGCACGGGCCATGGCCGAAGGGGCGCTCGAGCGATCGCCGGCCGAGCTCAGCGTCGCCGTCACGGGCATCGCCGGGCCGGGCGGCGCGACCCCGAGCAAACCCGTCGGACTGGCCTACATCGCGACGACGCGCCGCGGCGGCGAGACGGTCGCCGAACGCCATCAGTTTTCGGGAGACCGCGCGGCGATCCGCCAGGCCGCGGTCGAAAGCGCGCTCGACCTCCTGCTCAGGCAAGTGGAGTAGCCCGGCGGCGATCGGCGAGCACGCGCCCGCGTCATCGTTCGAGGCGGTCCTTCCACCCCGAGGAGTCGAATCAGCGATGTCTGAAAGCGCGAGGGCCGTCCGTGACTCGATTCCCTCTCGCAACTTCGTTCCCGTTCAGCCGGCCTCCTTCGCCGCGGCCGGGCCGCCCGCCGGCGGGCCGTAAAGCTGCCGCGCCCGAGCCTCGAAAGCGCCGACCATGTGGCGCACCGCCTCGTTGAACAGCACGCCCAGGAGCCCGCGCAGGAAGCGCGAGCGGAACTCGAAGTCCACATAGAAGTCGATCAGGCAGCCGCCGTCCGCGGTGGGCTCGAAAATCCAGTGGTTGTTCAGGTGCCTGAACGGCCCCTGTTCGTAGGTGACGTCGATCCGCCTCGGCCGGTCCAGCGTCACCCGCGAGGTGAACCCATCGCGGAGCATCCTGAAGCCGATCACCAGGTCGGCGACAATGAGACGATCCTCGCGCCGTTTGATGCGCGCCGTCAGGCACCAGGGCAAAAATTCGGGATAGCGTTCGACGTCGGCGACCAAGTCGAAAAGCTGTTCGGGCGTGTAGGCAACGACGCGTTTCTCGGCGTGGGTCGGCATGGTCCCCCTCACCCCCAGAGGGGCGCCTGGCAACTATATCGGCCTTTCCCCCTCGCCCGCGCCACCCTCGGGCGAATCTTCGGCACCCGGCGCATTCCCTCCGCCTGCCTCCGCCCTTATACCGAGGCGGGCGAAAGCCGCCCCGAGGAAGAGGAACCTGAAGCCTCCGCCGCCAGCTTGGCGGCGCGCGCCGCGCGCAGCTTCTCGAAGTCCTCGCCGGCATGGTAGGACGAGCGCGTGAGCGGTGAAGCCGAGACCATGAGGAAGCCCTTGCCGCGGGCCATGGCGGCATAAGACTCGAACTCCTCCGGGGTGACGAAGCGGTCGATCGGGGCGTGGTGCGGAGTCGGCCGCAGGTACTGGCCGATGGTGAGGAAGTCGACCTCCGCGGCGCGCAAGTCGTCCATCACCTGGTAGACCTCCTCGCGCGTCTCGCCGAGCCCGACCATGATGCCGGACTTGGTGAAAATGGCGGGGTCAAGCCGCTTGACCTGGTCCAGCAGACGCAGCGAGTGGTAGTACCGCGCGCCGGGCCGTATCGCCGCGTACAGCCGCGGCACGGTTTCCAGATTGTGGTTGTAAATGTCGGGTCCGGCCTCCACCGCCGCCTCGATGGCGCCTTCCTTGCGCAGGAAATCAGGGGTCAGGATTTCGATGGTGGTGTCCGGGGAGGTCTCGCGGATGCACTGGATGACGCGGACGAACTGCCCGGCCCCGCCGTCGTCCAGATCGTCCCGGTCGACCGAGGTGATGACCACATGGGCGAGGCCCAGGGCGCTGATCGCCAGGGCCACGCGGTCGGGCTCGTGGGGGTCGAGCAAGTCGGGCCGGCCGGTGGCGACGTTGCAGAACGCGCAGGCCCGGGTGCACACGCTGCCGAGAATCATCACCGTGGCGTGTTTGTTCGACCAGCACTCGCCGATATTGGGGCAGGCCGCCTCCTCGCACACCGTGTTGAGCTTGAGCCGCCGCATCAGGTCGCGGGTGGCGCGGTACTCCTGCGAGGTGGGCGCCTTGACCCGGATCCATTTGGGTTTGCGCGGCGGCGGCGGGCCGTGCTCGATCCTGTGGATGGTGATCATCGTCAAAACGCTTCCTGAAGCTCGGTCTTCCTCGGAATCCTGTGGGCCACCTAGAAATGGATGGCCCGGCCGTAGGCGTCAAGCACCGCCTCATGCATCATCTCGGACAAGGTCGGGTGGGGGAAGATGGTATGCATGAGGTCGGCCTCGGTGGTCTCGAGCGCCATGGCGACGCCATAGCCCTGGATCAATTCGGTGACCTCGGCGCCGATCATGTGGGCGCCCAGGAGCTGCCCGGTCTGGGCGTCGAACACGACCTTGATCATGCCCTCCGGCTCGCCGAGCGCGATGGCCTTGCCGTTCGCGATGAAGGGGAAGCGGCCGACGCGGACCTGGTGGCCGGCCTCGACCGCCGCCTTTTCCGTCAACCCCACGCTCGCCACCTGGGGGTGACAATAGGTGCAGCCGGGCACCCGGCTCACATCCAGGGGATGGACGCCCTTGAGCCCGGCGATCCTCTCGACGCAGATCACTCCCTCGTGGCTCGCCTTGTGGGCAAGCCAGGGCGGCCCGGCCACATCGCCGATGGCGTAGATCCCGGGCTCGCCGGTCTCGCACCATGCGTCGATCACGATATGGCCGTCGTCGACCTTCACCTTGGTGCCTTCGAGGCCGATGTCCTCGACGTTGCCGACGATGCCGACGGCCAGGATCACCCGCTCGACGGCGAGCTCGGATTTCTTGCCCTCGGCCTCGATCGTCGCGGTCACTCCCTTGACGCCCTTCTTCAGCCCCGCGACCGTGGTGCCGGTGTGAATCGTCATGCCCTGCTTCTCGAATGCCGTGCGGGCCTGGGCGGAGATCTCCTCGTCCTCGACCGGCAGGATCCGGGGCAGGGTCTCGACCACGGTCACCTCGGCGCCGAGGGTGCGGTAAAAGCTGGCGAACTCGATGCCGATCGCCCCCGAACCGATGACCAGCAGGGACTTCGGCATGACCTCCGGGACCATCGCCTCCATGTAGGTCCAGACCAGCTTGCCGTCGGGCTCGAGCCCCTTGAGCGACCGGGCCCTGGCCCCGGTCGCGAGAATGATGTGTTTGCCGGCAAGCTCCGCGACGGCCTTGCCGTCCTCCTCGACCCTGACCTTGCCCTTGCCGTCCAGCCGGCCGTGGCCGTCGAACACGGCGACCTTGTTCTTCTTCAGCAAGTGGCCGACGCCGCCGCTGAGCCGCGCGGCAACGGCCCGCGAGCGCTTGACCACCTTGCCGATGTCGAAGGTGACGGCCTTGGCGCTCAACCCGTAGTCATCGGGATGGCTCAGGTAGTGATAGATCTCGGCGGCGCGCAACAGCGCCTTGGTCGGGATGCAGCCCCAGTTCAAGCAGACGCCGCCCAGATCAGCGCGCTCTACGAGCGCCGTCTTGAGTTTGAGCTGGGCGGCCCTGATCGCGGCCACATAGCCTCCGGGACCGCCGCCCACGACAATGACGTCAAACGAGGTATCGGCCACGGTTCCCTCCTACAACAGCATGGTCAGCGGGTCCTCGATCAGCCTCTTGAAGGCGGCGAGGAACTCGGCGCCGACGGCACCGTCGACGACCCGGTGGTCGGCCGAGAGCGTGCAGGTCATCACCGTGGCGGCCGCGAGCGCTCCGTCCTTGACGACCGGCCGCTCTTGGCCGGCGCCGACGGCCAGGATACACCCCTGGGGCGGATTGAGGATGGCGGCGAACTCCCGGATGCCGTACATGCCCAGGTTGGACACGGTGAAGGTGCCGCCCTGGTATTCCTCGGGCCGGAGCTTGCCCTCGCGCGCCCGCGGCGCCAACTCCCTCATCTCGTTGGAGATGGCGGCCAGGCCCTTGCGCTCCGCGTTGCGGATGATCGGCGTGATGAGCCCGCCTGGAATCGCCACGGCGACCGAGATATCGGCGCTTTCATACTGGCGGATCGCCTCCTCCGACCAGGACGCGTTGGCGGCCGGCACCTTCACCAGCGCCAGCGCGGCGGCGCGAATGACGAAGTCGTTGACCGAAATCTTGTAGTCCGCGCCGCCATCCTGGCCCGCGCGCTGGTTCAGCTCCGCGCGAACCTTCAACAGCTCGTCAATCTCACAGTCGATGGTCAGGTAGATATGGGGCGCCTCCCGCTTCGCCTCGACCAGCCGGCGGGCGATGGCCTTGCGCATGGAGCTCAGCGGCACCTCCCGGTAGGCGGGCACGCCCGGCGCCTCCGCCACCAGCGCGGGCAGCGCCAGGGCCAGCGGCTTGGCGAGCGCGCCGTCGATGTCCCGCTTGACGATCCGGCCGTGTGGGCCGGTGCCCGTGACCCGGGCCAGATCCAGCCCGGCCTGTCGCGCCACGCGCCGAGCCAGCGGGCTGGCGAAGAGGCGGCCCCCGCGGTCCGGCGAAGGCGGCCCGGATATGGGCGGCGGGGGTGTGGATGCGGGGGCGGGCGGGGCGACGCCGGCAGGCGGCGCCTCCGACGGCGGCTTCGCGGCGGGCGCGGGCGCCGGCTCTGCTACTGCGGCGGCCTCGAGGACCGAGGCGTCCTCGCCCTCCTCCAGGATGATCGCGATGACCGCGTTGACCTGCACGCCCTTGGTGCCTTCCGGAACCACGATCTTGCCGAGGGTGCCCTCGTCGACGGCCTCGATCTCGATCGTCGCCTTGTCGGTTTCGACTTCGGCGATCATATCGCCGGCACTGACCCGGTCGCCCTCGCTCTTGTGCCACTTCACAAGAGCGCCTTCCGTCATGGTCGGGGACAGGGCGGGCATCAGGACCTTGATCGGCATGATCGCTTCCTCGCAGGGGCCGCGCCGGCGCCTCTCGCTCCGGGCCTAGCTGCGATAACAGACGGCCTTGGCGGCGGCCACGATGCCTTCGGTCCGCGGCAGGGCCAGGGCCTCCAGGTTGGCGGCGTAGGGCATGGGGACGTCCGCCCCGGTCACCCGCGTCACCGGTGCGTCGAGATAGTCAAACGCCTGCTCCATCACGAGCGCCGCAATTTCGGAGCCGATGCCGGCGAACGGCCAGCCCTCCTCCACCGAGACCAGCCGGTTGGTCTTCTGGACCGAGGCGATGACGGCGGCGGTGTCGAGCGGCCGAAGGGTGCGCAGATTGATGACCTCGGCGCCGATCCCCTCTTCGGCAAGCTTGTCGGCCGCTTCGAGTGCGAGCCCAACGACGCGGGAGAAGGCGACGATGGTGACATCGCCGCCCGCGCGCTCGACCTTGGCCTTGCCGATGGGCACCAGGAAGTCGGGGCGGTCGGGCAGCTCGAAGCTCTGCCCGTAGAGCAGCTCGTTCTCCAGCATGACCACCGGATTGGCGTCGCGAATCGCCGATTTAAGCAGGCCCTTGGCGTCGGCCGCCGAATAAGGCGCGACCACCTTGAGACCGGGACAATGGGCGTACCAGCTCGAATAATCCTGGGAATGTTGGGCGGCGACCCGGGCGGCGGGGCCGTTCGGACCGCGGAAAACGATGGGGCAGGTGACCTGGCCGCCCGACATATAAAGAGTCTTGGACGCCGAATTGATGATGTGGTCGATCGCCTGCATGGCGAAATTGAAGGTCATGTATTCGACGATGGGCCTCAGCCCCATGAAGGCGGCGCCGACGCCGAGTCCGGTGAAGCCGTATTCGGTAATCGGCGTGTCGATCACCCGCCTTGAGCCGAACTCGTCCAACAGCCCCTGGCTCACCTTGTAGGCGCCCTGGTACTGGGCGACTTCCTCACCCATCAGGAACACCGTTTCGTCGCGCCGCATCTCCTCGGCCATGGCGTCGCGCAGGGCTTCGCGGACGGTTTGGGTGATGGTGGCCCCGGTGTCCTCAGGCTCGGTCGGCGCCTCCTCGGCCGTCGCCTCCTTGGCCAGGGCCTCCGCGGCAGGCGCGGGCGGAGGTGCCTCCACCGGCACGGCCGGCACCTCGGCCGACTCTGGCGCGGCGGCCGGCACCTCGGCCGACTCCGGCGCGGCGGCCTCGAGGGCGGCGGCGTCCTCGCCCTCCTCCAGGAGCAGCGCGATCGGCGTGTTCACGGCGACGCTCTCGGCGTTCTCGGGCACCAGGATCTTGCCCAGGGTGCCGTCGGCGGCGGCCTCGATCTCCATGGTCGCCTTGTCGGTCTCGACCTCGGCGATCGCGTCGCCGGCGCTCACCTGATCACCCTCCCGTTTCAGCCACCGGATGAGCTTTCCTTCGGTCATGGTCGGCGACAGCGCCGGCATCAGGACTTCAATCGGCATCTCTGTCTCGGGAAAAGTGGAACATTTCGACCTTGCTCAAAGGCCCGGCCCTTGGCGCCGCGCCGCCCTGGCTCAGGCTTCCACGAGAACGTCGGTATAGAGCTCCGACGGCTCGGGCTCCGGGCTGTTCTGGGCGAACTCGACGGCCTCGGCGACAACCCCCTTGACCTCCGCGTCGATCTCCTTGAGCGCCGCCTCGTCGGCATGGCCGCCGTCGATAAGCAGCCCCCGCACGTAATCGATGGGGTCGTATTGCTCGCGCACCTTGGCGACTTCCTCCCGCGTGCGATACTTGGCCGGGTCCGACATGGAATGGCCGCGATAGCGGTAGGTCTTCATCTCAAGGATGTAGGGACCCTTGCCGGCGCGGCAATGGGCCACCGCCTTGTCGCCGGCCGCTTTGACCGTCAGCACGTTCATGCCATCCACCTGGGTGCCGGGGATGCCATAGATCGCGCCGCGGCGATACAGGTCGATGCCCGCCGTCGCCCGCTCGATCGAGGTGCCCATGCCGTATTTGTTGTTCTCGATGATGTAGACGACCGGCAGCTCCCACAACGCCGCCATGTTGAAGGCTTCGAAGATCTGCCCCTGGTTGGCGGCGCCATCGCCCAGGAAGGTCAGGCAGACCCGCTTCTCGTCCCGGTATTGGTGGGCGAAGGCGATGCCCGTGCCGATCGGCACCTGGGCGCCGACGATGGCATGGCCGCCGAAGAAATTCTTCTCCCGGCTGAACATGTGCATCGAGCCGCCCTTGCCCTTGGAATGGCCGGTGCGCCGCCCGGTCAGCTCCGCCAGCACGCCCTTCGGGTCCATGCCGCAGGTGATCATGTGGGCATGGTCCCGGTAGCTGGTAATCAACGTGTCCTCCGGCCCAGCCGCCGCCAGCATGCCCACGACCACCGCTTCCTGGCCGATGTAGAGGTGGCAGAACCCGCCGATCAGGCCCATGCCGTACATCTGCCCCGCCTTCTCCTCGAGACGGCGGATAAGCAGCATCTTGCGATAGTAATGCAGGAGCTCCTCGCGCGAGGCCCGCGCCTTGCCGCGGGCGGTCTTGCGAGCCTTGGTGGCCTTTCGGGGCTTTCCTGTCCTCGCAGCCATGCTCCTTCCCCAAATCGCGTCCTACAAAATGTCTCGGATATCATCGGAAACAGGACGAGTTAGGCCAACTACCCCGAAATCCCTGATTTGGCAAGCCGCCGATTTTTCCAAATCCATTGTTTTACAATATAAATCCGAGAGTTAACCGAATTTCAGTTAACAAAGAAAAACCGTCCGCAGCCTACTCGAACCGCCGCCGGCCAAGGCAGCGTTTCCGGGCTTGTCTCAAGCTTGTCTCGGGCTTGTCTAACGATGTCCCGGGTTTAGGCGGATGCCCTGGTCTCGCCGATGCCCGGCCTCAGTCTGAGCCCGTTCGCAGGATCGGAAAGGTCCGCCCTATCATGCTTCGAGACGGCCCTTCGGGCCTCCTCAGCATGAGGAATGCCACATTCACTTCAAACATCCCCACCCTGAGGAGCCGGCACTAAACATCCTCACCCTGAGGAGCCGGCCTGAGCATGTCGAAGGGCGGCGTCTCGAAGGGCGAGGCCCGTATCGCGTATTTGTGCCAGTCGGGACCCTAGCGGGCGGGCGGCGGGCCGTCGAGGATGACGAATTCGTCGGCGTGGATAAGGTTGAGCATGGCCCGGGCGCGCTCATCCAGCATGTCGGGATCCAAATTATCGGGCCGCAACAGCGAGACCCGATGATCGAGGAGCCGGCGTTCGGCGGAGGTCCGGTCCAGGGTGACGCGGGCCTGCTCGAGCTCCCGCGTCAGCTGAAACCAGGTGATGAGGCCGCGGTCGCCCGTGACCGCGTGATAGCCGAAATAGCCGACCATGAGGGCGCCCAGGATCGGGACCATGATATGACGCGCCCGCCGGCGGATTTCCCTCAAGAGCATCATGGCCGGCATGGAATCACGGCCGATTCCGCCCCGTCAAGGAAAATATCCAGGGGTGGGGCGCGGATTCCCTCCTTTGGCGAAGCGCCCCGGCCAGGCAGCGGCGCGTCGGCCGGCGCTCATGCGGGCGGGCAGGAAAGCAAGAAACGGGAATCTAAACGCCGCCGCCCGGGGCCAGTGCGGCCTTTCCGGCATAGCGCGCCGCCGGCCCCAACTCCTCCTCGATTCGGATCAGTTGGTTGTACTTGGCCAGGCGCTCGGAGCCCGAGACCGACCCGGTCTTGATCTGACCGCAATTGGTGGCGACCGCCAGGTCGGCGATGGTGGTGTCCTCGGTCTCGCCCGAGCGGTGGGACATGACCGCCCGGTAGCCCGCCCGGTGGGCGGTCTCGACCGTCCCCAGAGTCTCGGTCAGGGTACCGATCTGGTTGACCTTGATCAGGATCGCGTTGGCGACTCCCTTTTCGATGCCCTGTTTAAGCCGGGCCTGGTTGGTCGCGAACAGGTCGTCGCCGACCAACTGGATGCGGCCGGCCAGGGCCCGGGTGAGCGCCTTCCACCCGTCCCAGTCATCCTCCGCCATGCCGTCCTCGATGGAGACGATGGGATAGCGCTCGACCAGCTTCCTGTAATACGCAACCATGCCGGCCGCGGCCTTGGGTTTGCCCTTCCCGGAAAGCGCGTAGCGGCCGTCCTTGAAGAACTCGTTCGACGCCGCGTCCAGGGCCAGCGCCACCTCTTCGCCCGGCCTGTAGCCCGCGCTCGCAATCGCCTGCATGATGAAATCGAGCGCTTCCTCGGCGCTGGCGAGGTTCGGCGCGACCCCCCCCTCGGCCCCGAGATTGGTGTTGTGGCCGGCGTCCTTGAGCGCGTGACGCAGGGCGTGGAACACCTCGGCGCCGGCGCGGACCGCTTCGGCCAGGGTCTCGGCGGCGACCGGCATGATCATGAACTCCTGGATGGCGATCGGATTGTCGGCGTGGACGCCGCCGTTGAGGATGTTCATCATCGGCACCGGCAGGGTCCGGGCGCGGGTGCCGCCGACATAGCGGTAGAGGGGCAGGCCCGCTTCCTCCGCCGCCGCCTTGGCGACGGCCAGGCTGACGCCGAGGATCGCGTTGGCGCCGAGGCGCGACTTGTCCGCCGTGCCGTCCAGCTCGATCAGGATGGTGTCGATGGCGAGCTGGTCCTCCGCGTCCATGCCGCTCAAGCTGTCGAAGATTTCACCATTCACCGACTCGGTGGCCCGGAGCACGCCCCTGCCCCGATAGCGTTCATGATCGCCGTCGCGCAGCTCGACCGCCTCGTGGGTACCGGTCGAAGACCCGGACGGCACCGCGGCACGGCCGCGCGCGCCGGTCTCCAGGACGGCATCGACCTCGATCGTGGGATACCCCCGGGAATCAAGGATCTCCCGGGCGTGAATGTCGATGATGGCGGTCATGAAGTCCTCAACCTGCCTTTATCACTCATGGCGGTTCCCCTCAGCCTTCAGCTTTCAGCTTTTACCCGAGTACCCATCACTGACAGCTAATTGCTGATTGCTGACAGCTTATCAAACAGCGGCCGGCTTGGATTTGGCCAGCCGGTCGAACTCCATCAGCGTGGCGACCAAGTCGGCGAGCTCGGCGAGCGGGATCATATTGGGTCCGTCCGAGGGCGCGCGGTCCGGGTCCTGGTGGGTCTCCACGAACACCGCGGCCACGCCCACCGATACCGCCGCGCGGGCGAGCACGGGCACGAATTCGCGCTGGCCGCCGCTCCGCGACCCGAGCCCGCCCGGCTGCTGCACCGAGTGGGTGGCGTCGAAGACCACGGGATAGCCGGTAGCGGCCAGAATCGGCAGGGAGCGCATGTCCGACACCAGGGTGTTGTAGCCGAAGCTCGCGCCGCGTTCGGTCAAGAGCAGGTTGCGGTTGCCCGCATGCTCCATCTTGGCGACCACGTGGCGCATGTCCCAGGGCGCCAGGAACTGGCCCTTTTTGATGTTGACGGCCTTGCCCGTGGCCGCCGCGGCCAGCAGCAGATCGGTCTGGCGGCTCAAGAATGCCGGGATTTGCAACACGTCGACCACCTCGGCCACCGGCTTGCACTGCTCGGGCCCGTGGACGTCGGTCAGCACCGGGCAGCCGTGCACCTCCCGCACCTCGGCGAGGATCGTCAGGCCCTGGCTCAAGCCGACACCGCGCGGGCTGTCCACGGATGTCCGGTTCGCTTTGTCGAAGGAGGTCTTGTAGATGAAGCCGATCTTTAGCCGCTCTGCCATCTCGACCAATGCGTGGGACATTTCCAGCGCATGGTCCCGGGACTCGAGCGCGCAGGGCCCCGCGATCAGCACCAACGGCCGGTCGTTGCCGAGGGTCACCTCGCCGACCTGGACGTGGCGAACTTCGTTGGCGCGGTCAGAGTCCGGCATCTCGCGTTTTCTCAGGCCGTGCCATCCAAAAAGACACCGAGGGGATCGCGCGTTCGAGCACGTTTATGTCGTGAACACGGTTGCTGGCGAACGCTAACAACGGACGGCAGAAGATCAGGCTCAGGGCAAAATAGAGCGCAATCTTCCCTTTGTCGTGTCATTTTTCCAGGATGGAAAAGCTCAGCCGCCGCGTCGCCCCTATACCAGCCGCGACTGCTCGACCGCCGCCTTGATGAAGGAGGTGAACAACGGGTGCGGCTCGAACGGTCTGGACTTGAACTCCGGGTGGAACTGCACGCCGATATACCAGGGATGGTCTTCGAGCTCGAAGATTTCCGGTAGCTCGCCGTCGGGCGACATGCCGGAGAAGACCAGGCCGGCCTCCTCCAGCCGCGGCTTGTAGTTGATGTTGACCTCGTAGCGATGGCGGTGGCGCTCGCCGATGCGGGCCTTGCCGTTGTAGATCGCCTTGACGCGGCTGCCCTCCAGCAAGTCGCATTCGTAGGCGCCGAGGCGCATGGTGCCGCCCAGGTTGCCGCCGATGTTGCGCCGTTCAAACTTGTCGCCGTGCATCCATTCGGTGAGCAGGCCGATCACCGGCTCCTGGCACGGGCCGAACTCGGTCGACCCGGCCCCGGGGAGATCGGCCAGGTTGCGTGCCGCCTCGATCACCGCCATCTGCATTCCGAAGCAGATGCCGAAATAAGGCACCTTGCGCTCGCGGGCGAAATGGGCGGCGGCAATCTTGCCCTCGGCGCCGCGCGCGCCAAACCCGCCCGGGACCAGGATGCCGTGGACCCCGTCGAGGCGGTGCACCGCCTCGGGGATGTCGAAGTCCTGGGATTCGATCCAGTTGAGGTTGACGCGGACATTGTTGGCGATGCCGCCATGGGTCAGCGCCTCGACCAGCGAGCGGTAGGAGTCGATCAGGCTGGTGTATTTGCCGACCACGGCGATGGCGACCTCACCCTCGGGTTTGTGGATACGGCTCACGATGTCCTCCCAGCGCCCGAGTTCCAGCTCGTCGCCGGTCTCGATGCCGAAATGCTTGCACACCTGAATGTCGAAGCCCTCTTCGTGGTAGCGGATCGGCACCTCATAGATCGACTTGGCGTCGAGCGCGGGGATCACGGCGTCCTCGCGCAGATTGCAGAACAGGGCGATTTTCCGGCGCGCCTCGGGCGGGATCTCACGGTCGCACCGGCACAACAGAATGTCCGGCTGGATACCCACATTTAAGAGCTCCTTGACCGAATGCTGGGTCGGCTTGGTCTTGAGCTCGCCGGCCGAGGGAATGTGGGGGACGAGCGTGAGATGGACGAAAAGCGCCCGTTCGCGACCCAATTCGTTGCCCATCTGCCGGATCGCCTCGAGGAACGGCAGGCCTTCGATGTCGCCGACCGTGCCACCGATCTCGCACAGCACGAAATCGGCCTCGGCCGTGTCGGCCCCGATGAACTCCTTGATCGCATCGGTGACGTGGGGAATGACCTGGATCGTGGCCCCCAGGTAGTCCCCGCGCCGTTCCCTGGCGATCACGGTAGAATAAATACGCCCCGCCGTGACGTTGTCGCTCTGGCGCGCCGCGACCCCGGTAAACCGCTCGTAATGGCCCAGATCCAAGTCGGTTTCGGCGCCGTCGTCGGTGACGAACACCTCGCCGTGCTGGTAGGGACTCATAGTCCCCGGGTCGACGTTGAGGTAGGGATCGAGTTTGCGGAGCCGGACCTTGAAGCCGCGCGCTTGAAGGAGCGCGGCCAGCGCCGCGGTCGCGAGACCCTTGCCAAGAGAGGAGACCACGCCGCCGGTGATAAAGATGAACCGCGTCATGGACCCACACTGTATAACAGCTTGCGTCCGTTCCCAAGAAAAAGAGGCGGCTTGGCCGCCTCCTTTGCTGTTGCCGTTGTCTGGGCCGTCACTGGGCGAGCGGCGCGCTCGGCACCTCGGGCGCGCTCGGCACCTCGGGCACGCTCGGCACCTCGGGCCCGGCGGGCGCGCTCGCCGCCGGTTCCTCGACGATCGACACCGGCTTCTGAGCGCCGCTGATCAGAAGGGCAAGGGCCAGGCTGGTCGCCATGAAACAAGCGGCGAGTACGCTCGTCACCCGGGTGAGCAGGTTGGCCGTGGCCCGGCTGGTCATGAAGCCGGACATGCCGCCACCGCCGATGCCGAGCGCCCCACCCTCGCTGCGCTGGAGCAACACGACTAAGATGAGGGTCACGGCCAAAAACAGATGAATCACAAGAACAATCGTCGTCATGGCTCTCGCCCCGTGGCCGCGCCACCGGCTATGTAATGGTTTAGACGCCGTTCCGCTAGGGGCAACTTTCCCCGATCCGCCAAAACGCGTCGGCCTCGAGACTGGCGGTGCCGACCAACACGCCGTCGACCTCGGCGGTGGCCAATATCTCCGACGCGTTCCCGGACGTCACGGACCCGCCGTAGAGGATGCGGGTCCGCTGGGCCTCCTCGCCCATCACGGCCGCGAGACGGTGGCGGATGTGTCCGTGGACCTCGGCGATCTCGGCGCCGGTCGGCGTGCGCGCGGTGCCGATGGCCCACACCGGCTCGTAGGCGATGGCCGTGTCGGCCCCCGCCGCGTCCTCGGGCAACGAGCCCTCGAGTTGGCTTCGAACCACGGCCAGGGTCTCGCCGGCGTCGCGCTCGGCCTCGCTTTCGCCGACGCAGATAATCGGGGTGAGGCCGGCGGCGCGGGCCGCCGCCGCCTTGTCCCGGACCATCTCCGAGGTCTCGTCGTGGTCGCGCCGCCGCTCGGAATGGCCGACGATGACGAAGCTGCAACCGGCCTCGGCCAGCAGGACCGCGCTGACATCGCCGGTATGGGCGCCGCCCGGCGCGGCATGGCAATCCTGGCCGCCGACCGCGAGGCCGCTGCCGGCGACGGCCTCGGATACTTGGCGAATCAGCGTCGCCGGCGGGCACAGCAGCATGTCGCACTTCATGGCGCCCGCGCCCTTGGCCCGCGCGGCGAGCTCCGCGGCCAGCGCCAGACCATGGCGGCTGGAGGCTATCATCTTCCAGTTTCCGGCAATCAGGGGACGTCGGGGCGCCATGCGCGCGGTTCCTCCTCGATTCTCAGCCATCCCCTTCCTTGGACAAGGACCCGCCTATTTAATACAAGTCCAAGGCCATTGCCACCAAGCCCCGCCGGCAAGCCATGATTTCCGTGTTGCGGGGGCTCGGGCGCGCTCCTATTATGCCGCGCGCCCGGAGGCAAGCTGGATGCCCGGCGATTCAACAGCTTAACGGAAGCGCTCCCCCCTCATGCTGCAGGCGATTCGCAAGCAGACCAAATCGTGGCTCGTCGGGATCCTTTTTGGCCTCCTGATTCTGAGTTTCGCCATCTGGGGCATCGGCGACATTTTCCGCGGCGGCGGCCGCGCGATTGTCGTGGCCGAAGTCGGCGACGTGCGGATCTCCACGGTCGAATTCAGCCGCGACTTCCAGCGTCAGATACGGCAGTTCGGTGGCCGGATCGACAGCGAACTGGCCCGCCAGTTGGGCTTCGTCGATCAGGTCCTCGCGCGGATGGTGCGCCGCACCTTGTTCGACCTGGGCGCGGCGCGCGCCGGCATCGCCATCGGCGACGATCTCGTGCGCGCGATAATTTTTGCCACCCCAGCGTTTCACGACGAGTCCGGGCGGTTCGACCGGAGTCTGTTTGAACAGTTCCTTTTCCAGACGGGATTGACCGAGGAGGCTTATGTGGCGTTGCTGCGCCGCGACCTCGCCCGTGGTCAGCTCACCGGCGCGGTCACGGCGGGCGGCATCGCCCCGGACCGGTTGGTCGACGCCCTCTACCGCTATCGCCGGGAACAGCGTGTCGCCGATGTGGTGACGGTCGCCCCGGACAGCGTGAGCGGGATCGGCGAGCCGGACGACGCAACGCTCGGAGCTTTCCACAGGGACAACGCCGAGCAGTTCATGGCTCCGGAATACCGGACCTTGACCGTGGTGAGCCTGAAACCGGACGATCTTGCCGAGGAAATCAAGGTCTCGGAGGAGCGCCTCACCGAGCTGTACGAGGCCCGGCTGGACGAGTTCGACATCCCGGAACGGCGCGAGGTCGTGCAGATTCTCCTGGCCGACGAGGACAGCGCCCGGCGCGCTTACGACATGCTGCGCCAGGGCCGGGACCTGGTCGCCGTGGCGCGCGAGATCACAGGGCAGGAGCCCCAGCAGATCGGCTGGCTCGAACGGGGCGAGCTTGCGGGCCAATCGCCCGAACTGGCCGAGGCGGTTTTCGCGCTCCCCCAAGGCGCCGTCAGCGAGCCGATCCGGAGCCCGTTCGGCTGGCACGTCGTGCGGGTCGAAGCGATCGAACCGGCCCACCTCCAGAGCCTTGGGGAGGTGCGCGCGAGCCTGAGGGCCGAGATCGCGCGAAGCCTCGCCATCGACGCCCTTTACGAGCTCGCCAATGACCTCGAGGACACCCTCGCCGGCGGCGCCACCCTCGCGGAGGCCGCAGCCTATTTGAATCTGAGGCCCGTGCACGTCCCCGCCGTCGACAAGAGCGGCTGGACCCCGGGGGGCGAGCCGGCGCAAGACCTGCCGGAGGTGGAAGAGCTGCTGGCCATCGCCTTCGGGACCGCGGCGGGTGAGGAAAGCCGGCTGACGGAAACCGGGGACGGCGGTTTCTTTATCATGCGCGTCGATTCGATCACCCCGGCGATGCGCCGTCCGCTCGACAGCATTCGCGCCGAGGTCCTCGCCGCGTGGCGGGCGGCGAGGCGCGACGAGGTCGCCGAGGGCCGGGCCGAAGAGATTGTCCAGCGCGTCAATGCCGGGACGGATCTGGTCCGGATCGCGGCGGAGGCAGGCCTCGAGATCCGCACCGCCAAGCCGTTCACCCGCGCCGGCACCGGGGACGACATTCCACCGGCGCTGATCGTCAAGCTGTTCGATCTCAGGCCGGGCCAGGCTGCCATGGCCGCCGGACCCGACGGCTACGTGGTCGGCCGGCTCAAGGCCGTCCAGCCCGCCGATCCGGCCGCCGATCAGGCAGGAGTTAACAGCTTGGGCGCCGAACTGAGCGAAGGGATGGCGAACGATCTGGTGGTCCAGTTCGGCGGGGCGCTCAGCGACCGATTCGGGGTCAAGATCTACCCGCAGGCCATCGAGGGCCTGTTCTAGGCCGTGACGGCTGAGCCGGATTTCGCCGCTTTCGCCCCGGCCTACGAGGCGAAGCGCCCGCAGCTGGTGTGGACGACCCTGGTCGCCGACCTGGAGACTCCGGTCTCGGCCGCGCTCAAACTGGCCGACGGCAACGCCAACAGCTTCCTCCTGGAATCGGTCGAGGGCGGAGCGGTGCGGGGCCGCTATTCGCTGATCGGCCTGAAGCCCGATCTCATCTGGCGCTGCCGCGGCGACCACGCCGAGATCAATCGGCGGGCCGATTCCGATCCGGACGCCTTCGAGCCCCATGGCGAGGACGCGCTTCAGTCCCTGCGCGCGGTGATCGCCGAATCGCGCCTCGATATTCCCGAGGGGCTGCCGCCGATGTCCTCGGGCCTGTTCGGCTACATGGGCTACGACATGGTGCGGCTGATGGAACGGCTGCCCGACAGCAATTCCGACACCCTCGACCTGCCCGACGCCATGTTCTTGAGACCCACCGTGATGGCGGTGTTCGACAATATCGAGGACACCGTCACCGTCATCACGCCGGTCTGGCCGGACGCGGATCACGATGCCCGCGCCGCCTACGACCAGGCGTGCGCGCGGCTGGCCGAGGTGATCGCCGATCTCGAGCGCAGCCTGCCCTCCCCGCCCGAGGCAGCCGCCGAGCCCGGCGCCCCGGCCAAGCCCGTCTCCAACACCAGCCGGCGGGACTACCATGCCATGGTCGACAAGGCGAAGGCCTACATCCTGGCCGGCGACATCCTCCAGGTGGTGCCGTCCCAGCGCTTCGCCGTCCCGTTCCGGCTGTCGCCCTTCGCGCTCTATCGGGCGCTCCGGCGGTTGAACCCCTCCCCCTTCCTGTTCCTGCTCGACTTCGGCGGCTTCGCCGTGGTCGGCTCGAGTCCCGAGATCATGGTCCGCGTGCGCGACGGCATCGTCACCATCCGCCCGATCGCCGGCACCCGCCCGCGCGGCGCCGACCGCGCCGAGGACGAGGCGCTTGCCGAGGATCTGCTCAACGACCCCAAGGAGCTCGCCGAACATCTGATGCTGCTCGACCTGGCGCGCAACGACGTGGGCCGGGTGGCGAAGATCGACACGGTCAGGGTCACCGAGCAGAACTTGATCGAGCGCTACTCCCACGTCATGCACATCGTCTCCAACGTCGAGGGCGAGATCGACCCCGGCTACGACGCCCTCGACGCCCTGGTCGCCGGGTTTCCCGCGGGAACCGTCTCGGGCGCGCCCAAGGTGCGGGCGATGGAGATCATCGACGAGCTGGAGCACGAACGGCGCGGCATCTACGGCGGCGCCATCGGTTATTTCGCGGCGAACGGCGCCATGGACAGCTGCATTGCGCTCAGGACCGCCGTGGTCAAGGACGGGGTGATGTACGTCCAGGCCGGCGGCGGCATCGTCGCCGACAGCGACCCCGAAGCCGAGTACCAGGAAAGCTGCGACAAGGCCCGGGCGCTGATCCGAGCGGCCGAGGAGGCGGTCAAGTTCGCGGCGGGCGGGAAGTAGCCTCCCCCCCCTCGCCCGCCGGGCCGGCTCGGCGTCGGACGGCGTCAGGCCGAGCTTGGCAAGCAACCTACCGCGCCACCCGCCACGTCCACGGTGAATGACCGGGGACGCCATGGTAGAAAACCCACCTCTCGATTGTCACCACATGGACTAGGTAGGTTCGATATGAAGGCCTATGCCATTTACCTCGGGGCCGCGGTCGCGGAGATCGCCGGGTGCTACGCGGTCTGGGCCTGGCTTCGCCTGGGAAAATCCATCTTCTGGGTGGTGCCGGGGGTTGCGTCCTTGCTCCTGTTCGCCTTTCTGTTGACCTTGATCGAGTCGCGATTCGCGGGCCGCGCCTATGCCGCCTATGGCGGTGTCTACATCGCCACCGCTCTCGCCTGGCTGTGGCTGGCGGAGGGCGGCCGGCCGGATCGCTGGGACTTGATCGGGGTCGCAATCTGCTTGGTCGGAGCCGGAATCATCCTGTTCGGCCCGCGCGCCGCCTGAGCAGCACCGTTGCTGTCGGCGCCGCCCATCACCGCCGCCCGGGGAAGCAACAACGCCGGCCACGCCCTCCCCCTACCGCGACGGGTAACACACGCCCACGGCAGGTTTTTGTCCCGGGCTTCACCCTTCGGCTGACCCCGTCTTGACGCCATGACTTAACCGAAAGCGCGCAGGCCGTAGGCGCCGTGACCGGCATCACCGAGCCTTTTGGAAATTTTTTGAAATTTCCTCTTGATCCCGTACTAAGGTACGGACCCCATATTCAGATTCGAGATGACCGACATGAGCGAAATGACCATTGGCAAAGTGGCGCGGAAAGCGGGCGTCGGGGTGGAGACGATCCGCTTCTACGAACGGCGGGGCCTGATCGAGCAACCGCTGAAGCCGGAGTTTTCCGGCTTTCGCGTCTACCCGGGGGAAGCGGTGCGGCGCATCCGTTTTATCCGCCAGGCCCAGGAGCTGGGCTTCTCGCTCAAGGAGATCGCCGAGCTGCAGGCGCTCAGGGCGGACGCCTCGGCCGACAGTGGCCGCGTGCGTGAGCACGCCCGCGCCAAATTGGAGGACGTAGACCGCAAAATGGCCCGGCTGAAACGCATCCGGCTGGCTCTTAAAGACTTGATCGCGGCCTGCCCGGGCGAGGGGACGCCGCTCCGCGCCTGCTCGATCATGGACGCGCTGGAGGGCGGCGAGAAGGCGGAGAAAAGGCCGAAGCAAAGGAAGGAGACGAAGTGATGACGACGACACGCAAGATCGAAATTTTCAGCGCCGGCTGCCCGGCCTGCGAGGCCGCCGTGGCGCGCATCAACGAAATTGCCTGCGAGTCCTGCGAGGTCACGGTGCTGGACATGCAAAGCCCCGAGGTGGCCGAGCGGGGAAGAAGCCTGGGCGTCCGCGTGGTGCCCGCCGTGGTGATCGACGGCAGGCTTGCGGATTGCTGCTCCGGCCGCGGCGTTGATGAAGAGGTGCTGCGGGCCGCCGGCCTCGGCCAACCGCTCGCCTGACGGGTGGCGGAAAGGCTCGTGCATAGGAGGACCGCCATGAAAGCCATCACTATCGCTTTGCTGCTTCTGGGCGTGCTCGCGGCGCCCGCCTGGGCCGGCCAGGGATCGAAGGTCTACGAGCTGGGTGTCGACGGACTGGGATGTCCATTCTGCGCCTACGGCATCGAGAAAACGCTCGGCAAGGTCGACGGCGTCGACCGGGTCGACGTCGACATGAAGCGCGGCGTGGTCGTCGTGACCATCGCCGCGGGGGCCGACTTCGACCGGGACACCGCCAGGCAGGCGGTGGAGGACGCCGGATTCGATCTGCGCTCCTTCGCGCCGGCCGCCGAGGAGTGAACACTGTGCGCGCGGCGGACGCCCGCCCGACGGCCCGGCGGGCCGGAGTGCTCGCGGCACTGGCTGCGACCGCGACGTTGGCCTGGGTGAGCGTGGTGGAGAGTGCCCCGATCACCTCCAACACGGCCATCACGCTGGCGCCGGGGGAGTTCGTTCTGCGCGAGCAGTTCGTCCTCGACGAGTCGGGCGACGACCCGAGCGGCGCCGACCGCGACCGGGAGGTCAAGGGCGTGATCTCGGTGCTCGGCTATGCGGTGGACCGGGACCTGATGCTGTTCGGGGTGCTGCCCTACCTGGAAAAACGGCTCGAACTCACGGAGGACGGCGAGCGCCGCGCCCGCAGCGCGCGGGGCGTCGCAGACCTCAGGCTGTTCGCCCGCTACACGGTTTTCCGAAGGAACTGGCTGGGCGGGCTCTTCCGCATCAGCCCTTTCGCCGGCGTCGAGACGCCGACCGGCGAGGACGACAAGAGCGACGCCTTCGGCCGCCTGCCCGCCGACATCCAGCTCGGCTCCGGCTCCTGGGATCCGTTCGCCGGGCTGGTCGCGACCTACCAGACGCTCGAGTTCGAGATCGACGGCCAGATCGCTTACCAGGCCAACACCAGGGCCAACGGCTTCGCCTTCGGCGACGTGGCCCGGGCCGACGCCTCGATCCAGTACCGCCTGTGGCCGCGCGAGCTCGGGAGCGGCGTGCCGGCCTTCGTGTACGGCGTCCTGGAAGCCAACCTGATCCATAAGGGCAAGAACCGAAGCGGTGGCGTCACGGACCGGAATTCCGGAGGCACCACCCTGTTCCTCGTGCCCGGCCTGCAGTACGCGAGCAAGCGGTGGGTGTTCGAGGCCGCGGTGCAGTTGCCGGCGGTCCAAGACCTCAACGGCACGGCTCTGGAGAAGGACTACATTGTGCGCGGCGGCTTCCGGGCCAACTTCTGACAATCGCTCCGCCGATGTCTTCCAACCATGAGAAAGTGAAGCGGCCATGAACCACGGGACGACCCCAAGCCCTCGAGGCCTTTCCCTCCCTGTCAGGAAGATAACAAGTGTCGAGCGCAAAACGCTCCTTTCTGCCGGGAGCGTCCTCGCGGCGCTGGGTGCAGTGGTCTGCTGCGTCGGGTCCATGCTGTTGCTGAGCCTCGGGGTCACCGGCGCGTGGCTCGGCAATTTCAATGCCCTCTATCCCTATCGCCCCTACCTTATCGGGATCGCGTTGGCCCTGCTCGCGGCCCGCTACCTCTGGGTCTATCGCAAGCGGCGCGATTGCCGGGAAGAAGCGAAGGCCTGCCCGACCCCGTTCGCGACTCGGTTCGACAAGGCGGCGCTCTGGGTCTCGGCCGCGCTGATCGCCGTGGCGATCGGCCTGCCTTATGCCGCGCCATGGCTGTTGAGCGCTTCTTGAGGAAGGCCCGCCCGTGAGGCGCAGAGTCGTTTTCCGGTCTCTCGTCGTCCTGGTCCTTGTCTTTGCCGGTCTGATTGCGGCCGCCTGGCTGGCCTTCGTTCCCTGGCCGAAGGAGCCGAGTTACGTCTTCATCGCCGCCTGGGGCGGGCCGGGCTCCGATCCCGGCCGGTTCAACGATCCGACCGGCATCGCGCTCGCGGGCGGGGAGCTGTTCGTCAGCGACTCGCGCAACGCCCGTATTCAGGTCTTCGACCGCGACGGCAACTTCAAGCGCGCCTTCGGCATCAAGGGCGAGGGCGCCGGGCAGCTCGGCCGGCCCATGAATCTGACCGTCTTCGGCGGCGAGCTCTATGTCGCCGACTACTGGAACGACCGGATCGAGGTCTTCGCCCTCGACGGCACCCACAGGCGGACCATCGGCCGCAAGGGCAGCGGCCCCGGCGAGTTCAACGCCCCCGGCGGCGTCGCCGTGGCGCCCAACGGCGATCTGTTCGTCGCGGATTTCCACAACCAGAGAGTCCAGCAGCTTCGCCCCGACGGAAGTTTCGTCCGGCAATGGGGGACGACCCGGGAGCGCGGGAGCGCGGCGGGGATGTTCAACTATCCGACCGACGTGGCGCTTGGCCCCGACGGCACGCTTTATGTCGCCGACGGGTACAACGACCGGATTCAGGCCTTCTCCCCCGACGGCGCTTTCCTGGACAAATGGGGCGGGCCTTTCGCGATCAACGTCCACGGTCCGTTCCAGGGCTGGTTCGCCACGGTGACCGGCCTCGCCGTGGATCGCGCGGGACACGTCTTCGTCGCCGACTTCTACAACAACCGGGTCCAGAAATTCGCGCCCGACGGCACCTTTCTCACGGCCTTCGGAGAGCCGGGCGACGGCGCCGGTCAATTCGACCACCCCATTGCGGTGGCGGTCGGCGATGACGACACGGTCTTCGTGGCCGATTACGGCAACAACCGTATCCTCGCCTGGCGACCGCCCGGCGGCTAGGCTTTATCCTCGCCTGGCGACCGCCTGGCGGCTAGCCTTTGTACTCATGAGGCTTGGTTCTTAATAAAGTGCGCAGGCGTTGGACCTGGAGCTTCGCCCACCGATGTCCGCTAGTGACCCGAAGCGGACCCGAAAGAAATTCTTATCCAGTCAACGTCCTTCTCACCGCGTCCCGCCAACCTTCGTAGCGTTGCTCCCGCAAGTCGGTGTCAAGCTGCGGCGAGAAACGTCGGTCGAGCGCCCACGTTTCGGCAAAACCGTCGAGGCCCGGATACACGTCGCGATGCATTCCGGCGAGGTAGGCGGCCCCCAATGCCGTCGTTTCAAGAACGCGGGGACGGTCGACCGGGGCGCCGAGAATGTCAGCCAGGAACTGCATGGTCCAGTCCGATACGGTCATGCCGCCATCGACGCGCAGGACCGTATCGACGCCAGCGCCGGACCAGTCTCCCTTCATGGCTTCCAACAGATCACGGGTCTGGTAGCCAACGCTTTCCAAAGCGGCGCGGGCGAATTCGGCCGGGCCCGTGCCCCGGGTTATGCCGAACAGGGCGCCGCGCGCTTCTGCATCCCAATACGGGGCGCCCAACCCGACGAAGGCGGGAACCAGAAAGACGTCCTGGTTTTCGTCCGCATCACGCGCTAATTCATCCGCCTGCGCCGCATGGTCAATGATCTTCAGCCCATCGCGCAACCATTGCACGGCCGCGCCGGCGATGAAGATGGATCCTTCAAGGGCATAGATCGGCTGGCCGCCGAGCTGGTAGGCGATGGTCGTCAGCAGCCGATTGGTCGAGGGAACAGCGGTTTGCCCGGTATTGAGGAGCGCAAAACAGCCGGTCCCATACGTAGCCTTCATCATGCCCGGCTGAAAACAGGCCTGGCCGACGGTTGCGGCCTGTTGGTCTCCGGCAACGCCGCCAATGAGAATGGGGCCGCCGAAAAGGTCCGTGGCCGTTTCGCCGTAATCATCGGCACAGTCCATGACCTCCGGCAGAACAGACATCGGCACCCGGAAGAGGTCGCACATTTCGCTCGACCATCGGCCTTCATGTATATCGTACAGCAGGGTTCGGCTGGCGTTGGTGGCATCGGTCGCGTGGACCTTGCCGCCAGTCAGGCGCCATAGAAGAAAGCTATCAATGGTGCCGAACGCCAATCGTCCAGCATTGGCGGCGTCGCGGGCCCCGTCCACGTTATCGAGAATCCAGGCAACCTTGGTGCCCGAAAAATAAGGGTCGAGCAACAATCCGGTTCGCGCAGCGACCTTGGGTTCGTGTCCGGCATTTTTCAATTCCGCACAGGCATCGGCGGTGCGCCGGTCCTGCCACACGATGGCCCGGTGAAGGGGCCTGCCATTTTCCCGGTCCCAGACGACGGTTGTTTCGCGTTGGTTGGCGATGCCGATGGCCGCGATTTCGCCTGCCGTGGCGCCCGCTTTGGCGATGGCTTCCCGGCACATCGATAGGGTCGTTTCCCAAATATCCTCGGGATCGTGTTCGACCCATCCCGATTGGGGAAAGTGCTGGTCAAATTCCTTCTGCGCGGTGGCGACGGGGACATGGGTTTCATCGAACAGGATCGCGCGCGACGACGTGGTTCCCTGATCAATGGCAAGAACGTAATTGGACATGGCGCCTCATCCTCCCAAGACAGCGGTGTTATGAGCCGAAGTCTGACACTCGGTGCCGTGACGACCGCTTTCGGGTAGTTAGCAGACATTCAAAGCGACAATGTCCGTTCCTGGCTACCAACAGACATCGCCGGCGCTGGTCAAAGGCCAACCAAAGGCGACCTTACTAGACCTTAACTATGGGTACGCGGCCCTCGTGCACGGCCGCGCGCAACCCCGCGCCGGAGCCCCGGCCCTCATGCTTCGGCATGCTTCGACGAGCTCAGCATGAGGGTCTCACAGCTCGGCATGAGGACCTCAGCCTGAGCCTTGTAGGACCTCAGCATCAGCATGAGGTCCATGTTTTACCTCGTTGACCCTCAGTCCGCCGGCCGTTGGCGCCGGACGATGGCGCTGATCGGCACCAGGGCGAAGCCCCGCCCCTCGACCTCGGGCAACCATCGCGCAAGCTCGGCGAGGGTCACGTCATGGAGATGTCCGATGCCCACGGCGAATCCGTCCTGGCGCGCCACCTGCTCGAGCTCGGCGAGGCGGGCGCGCACCGCCTCCGGCGCGACCTCGTTGTCGAGGAACACGTTCCGCTCGGCGTGGGGGACGCCAAGGTCGCGGGCGATCCGCACGGCCACCGACTCGCGCGTCGTCCTCGAGTCGAGGAACAACAGCCCGCGCGCCTTGAGCTCCGTCATGACCGTGCGCATGGCCGAGGAGTCGGCGGTGAACCCGCTGCCCATGTGGTTGCTGACGCCGACATAGCCGTCGAAACGGGCGAGGCCCCAGCGGAGCCGGCGCAGTATTTCGCCGTGGTCGAGGCCGGTCATGAGGGCATTGGGGCCCGGATCGGCCAAACCGTCGTCCGGTTCCATCGGCAGGTGGACGATGAGCTCGTGCCCGGACGCGTATGCCGCCGCCGTCTGGGCGGCCAAGTCGTGGGCATAGGGAAGGAAGGCGAAGGTGAGCGGCCCCTTCAGGGTCATGGCCTGGAGTGAACGCTGCCTGTCGATGCCGGCGTCGTCGATGACAATGGCGATCATCGGCCGCCCCTCGGCGCCCGAAACCGGCACGGCGTAGCGTTGCCACGCCGCTTCCCCCGCTTCGGCCCGCGGGGCGACCGCGGCGGCTGTCGGCAGGTTCGCCTGCTGCGCGGCCGCAGGCGGTGCGGGCGCTGGCCGCACCGGCGGCGCTGGCGCTTGCGTGCGAACGTCTGTCCAAGCAGAAGCGTGAGCTGGAATACGCCGTGGGGGTCGACCCACTCACCGGACTGTTCAATCGTCGCTACTTTGACGCTCGGCTCGAGGAGGAAATGGGCCGTGCCCGCCGGCTCAATCTGGACCTCTCGCTGCTCAACATTGATGTTGACGACTTCAAGTCCTTGAACGACTCGCACGGCCATTTGGCCGGCGATGCTGTCT
>JACZXZ010000077.1 GCA_022571365.1 Pseudomonadota bacterium
GCCTCGTCGCGGCAGAGGAAGGCGGCGAGCGCGCCGATCTCGCCCGGCTGGATCAAGCGGCCCTGCGGGTTGGCCGCCTTGGCGTCGGCGATGTAGGCCGCGCCGCTGCGCCCCTCCTGTTGCTCGGCGATGTCGGCCATCCAGCTCGTGCCGAACCTGGTCTCGACCCAGGTCGGACTGATGGCGTTGCAGGTGACCCCGTGCTTGGCGCCCTCGAGCGCGACGCAGCGCGTCAGCCCCACGACCCCGGCCTTGGACGCGCAGTAGGCGCCCGAGGTCTCGGCGCCCACCGATGCCGCGGTCGAGGCGATGTTGATGATCCGCCCCCACTTGCGCTCGATCATGCCGGGCAGGCACAGCTTTATGGTGCGATAGGTGCCGTTGAGGTTGACCTCGATGACCTTGTCCCAGAGCTCGTCCGGATGGCCTGATATGGTTTGCTCGGCGGTGATCCCGGCGGCGTTGGCGAGAATGTCGACCTTGCCGAAGGTCTTGACCGTGGCGTCGTGAAACGCCTGCACCGAATCCATGCTCGTCACGTCCAGGTCCAGGGCGAACGCGCGCACGCCGTGGGCCTCGATCTCCCGGGCGGTATCGTCGAGCTCCTGCTGGCCGGGCAGATAGACGACCTCGCGCCCGACACTGGCGCCGCCGGCGAGCAACGAGCCGATGGCCACCTCCGCCCCGGCCTCGGCGAGGGCCAGCGCCATGGCCCGCCCCATGCCGGAGGCCCCGCCGGTCACCATCGCCACGCGGCCGGAAAGGTATTTGTCGTTCATCGCCCCCTCACACCAACTCACACCGTGCCGTGATCCAGGTATTCCCGGATCGAGGCCAAGCTGTCCGGGTCGCCCGCGATCTCCTTGTTGGCGAAATCGATCGTCGCGACTTCGTGATGGGTCAGGAGCTTCAGGGCGGGTAAATCGTCCTCGGGCGCCAGGCGCTCCAACTCCTTGAACTCTTCGAGGTAGGCCGGATACCTGGCGACCATATACGCCATCAGGTCCGCCCAGCTATAGCGCCGGTGCCGTTCCACATTGGCCTCGCCCAGAGGTTTGAGCACCGAAACATCCCTCGGCACCAGGCCGTGCTTCGCCAAAAGGGGCCGGACCGCCTCGGCGGCTCGGCGCTCGACCTCGGCCAGCCGGGCGAGCTTCTCGCGCTCGGCCGCGCCGCCGAAATGGCGGGCCAGCCCGGTGAAGTAGGCTGCCCCCATGACCTCTTCCTCATAGTACAACAGAAGCCGTTCCCGGTAGTCCGCGTTATCCGTCCCTGCCTGCGCCATCGTCCTGTCGCTTTCCATGTGCGCCCGTCCCGCCGCGCGATACCGACGCGGCATGCCCCTTGGACCGAATGCCCCTTGGACCGAGATTCCCCGGATAACCTCCGAATCCAGGGCAACCGTACCAACATGGCCGACCCAGGGGTAGCCATATTTCTCCCGCAGCCATCCGATTTCTCCCGCGGCCATCCGATGGCCTGATTTCCCCTATACCCGGATCAGGGCTGGCGGATCGGACGCCTGAAGCGGGCTCGGGGGTGGGGCTGAATCGCTGGGATAGGGAAAGCCGGTGTAGGGAAAACTGTTGATTCCCGTACCCTGCATTTTCTACTATCGCTCGGTGCAAGACCTGGAAATGGGAGGGTGTCATGAGCGAAAAGACCATGCCGGTAACCGGCGGCTGCCTGTGCGGCGCGGTGCGCTACGAGGCGGGCGAGCCGCCACGCAATGTCGTCTATTGCCACTGCCGAATTTGCCAGAAGTCCCAGGGCAACGTATTCAGCGTCGGGGCCGAGTTCCGGGGCGACACCCTTGCCCTCACGCGCGGTGAGCTGAAGTTCTACAAGTCCTCGGACATCGCCGAGCGGGGATTCTGTGCCGACTGTGGCACGCCGATCCTCTTTCGCTATCTCGGATCGGAAGTCATTTACGTTTGGGTCGGCACATTCGATGAACCGGATAAGGCGCCGCCAACGCGTCATTTCGGAATCGAAAGCCAGGTATCGTGGCTCACCATCGACGACGACCTTCCTCGCACGCGCACCGAGGACGATCCCGATTTCACCGCCGCCAAGGCGACTGTCGAACACGATCAGGATTGAGCGAACCGCCCCTGCGTAGCCTGGCACGGGAATCCCTGGTTTTCGGTACGGCCCGAGGCGCTGGCGAGCGCCCGAGGGAGCCGTACGGCGGCGCCCGCCAGCCTCGATGACCAACGAAATACGGCGCGCCGCCTGTTTGCGTCGGCCCCGAGGGCGGCCGGGGCGTCCGTCAGGCGCGCCTCGGGAGGGCGCACGGGGCGCCAGTGTCTGGCCGAGGCCGCGTCTGCGACCGAGAGCCTAGGGGGAAGATGTCATGATTTGCGCCAACCGATTCGAACGTGCACAATGGTTCCCAAATCCAAGGCGGTACCTTCGACGTGGCGGGGAGGGTGAGGAATGAAAGCGGCGGTACTCCGCGAAGTTGGAGCGCCTCTCGAAATCGAGGACGTGGATATTTCCAAGCCGGGACCACGGGAGGTGCTGGTCCGCACGGCGGCGACCGGTGTTTGCCACAGCGACCTTCATTTCATCGAAGGCTCCTATTCCCATGACATGCCGGTCGTGCTGGGTCACGAATCGGCGGGCGTCGTCGAGGCCGTCGGATCCGACGTGCGGTACGTCGAGCCCGGTGACCACGTGATTACTTGCCTGTCGGTGTTCTGCGGCCATTGCGAGGCCTGCCTGACCGGCCATATGGCGATCTGCGGCAATCAAGCGGCGGTGCGGCGCCGCCCGGACGAGCCGCCGCGCCTGTCGCAGGACGGCGAACCGGTCCATCAGTTCCTCGACTTATCGTCGTTCGCGGAACAGATTCTGGCCCACGAACACGCCCTGGTGAAGATCCGCAAGGACATGCCGCTCGATAGGGCGGCCTTGATCGGCTGCGCCGTCACGACCGGGGTCGGTGCCGTGCACAACACGGCCAAGGTGGAGGTCGGCAGCACGGTCGTGGTGATCGGCTGTGGCGGGATCGGGCTGTCCTGCATCAACGGCGCCGCCATCGCGGGCGCCGGGCGAATCATCGCGGTCGACACGGTGGGATCCAAGCTCAACCTTGCCAAGCGGTTCGGCGCGACGGATGTCGTCAACGCGGCGGACGGCGATCCGGTAGGGCAGGTCAGGGAGCTGACCGGCGGCGGCGTCCATTTTTCGTTCGAGGCGATCGGCACCAAGACCACCGCCGAACAGGCATACGAGATGCTTGCTTGGGGAGGTACGGCGACCATCATCGGCATGATCCCGGTCGGCCAGAAGATCGAAATCGACGGCGCCGATCTCCTCTGGGAGAAGAAGATCCAAGGCTCCAACATGGGATCGAACCGCTTCCGCGTCGACATGCCGCGCTATGTCGAATTCTATCTCGCCGGCAAGCTGCACCTGGATGACATGCTGTCGGAGCGGATAAGGCTCGATCAGGTGAACGAGGCGTTCGCCGCGATGAAGACCGGCGAGGTCGCCCGAAGCGTCATCATCTTCGACCATTAAGATACCCATAGTAGGATCAGGTGGGGCCGTGCCCCGGATGCCCTGCTTCCGCCATGCATGGAGTCCGTCGGCCGGGACCGGGCACCGTGCCGAAGGCGGGTGTGGAGGTGCCGGTTGGCGCGAGATTGGCGACATTTCCCCTATCCCCTCGCCCCGTCTCGATGTAAACTTTTGTCAGTGGTTGTGGATAGCCTTGGCCCGAGCGGGCGCGTGCAGCCCGGCGGGTTGTCTGGACGTTGGTGCCGTGCGACATCGCGCGGGGGAATTTCGCCGGCGGGGTGGCGGACGCGCTGACGGTCTACGGCGTAATACAGCTGAGGGCCCACGGCGTAACACACATTTCAGGGAGGTAATCATGTTCAAACCTTTTGTACGGCTTTTCGCCGGATTCGGCTTGGCCCTGCTTTTGCTGTCCGGTGGGGCCCAGGCCGCCGGCGATCCGCCGGACTGCAAGAAAGTACACTTTTCGGACGTGGGGTGGAGCTGCATCACGGCCACCACCGCGATCGCCTCGCAGATCCTTGAAGCGCTCGGTTACGAGCCCAAGGCCACGATACTCTCCGTGCCGGTGACCTTCGAGAGCCTCAAGGCCGGGGATCTCGACGCCTTCCTGGGGCTGTGGCTGCCGTCCCAGGAGAGCATGATCCGGCCGTACCTCGACGAAGGCTCGATCGAGCAGGTCACGACCAACCTCACAGGGGCGTCTTACACCCTTGCCGTTCCGAAATACGTCCATGACGCGGGGGTGAAGGACTTCGCCGATCTCGCCCAGTTCAAGGACAATTTCGGGGGCAAGTTCTACGGCATCGAGCCGGGCAACGACGGCAACATGCTTATCCAGCAAATGATCGACGACAACACGTTCGGCCTGGCCGACTGGGAGATTGTCGAGTCGAGCGAGCAGGGCATGTTGTCCCAGGTGGACCGTGCCGTCCGCACCAACGAGTGGATCGTGTTCCTGGGTTGGGCACCGCACCCCATGAACGCGAATTTCGACATGGCCTATCTCGGGGGCGGCGATGACGTGTTCGGGCCGAACTTCGGCGGCGCCGAGGTCTACACGCTGGCCCATCAGGGCTACACCCAGCAATGCCCGAACGTTGGGCAGCTCCTCACCAACGTAACCTTCACCGTGAAGATGGTGAGCACGATTATGGGCTGGATGCTCGATCAGGGCATGGAGCCCGACGTAGCCGCCGTAAAGATGCTGCGGGAAAATCCCGATGTCTTGGCCGAATGGCTCGAGGGCGTCACCACGATAGACGGTGGCGACGCGGGGGCGGCGGTCAATGCGCACCTGGGCATGTAGCGCACCTGGCATGTAGCCGGGGTGGAAAACCAGGCGGCCAGGCTTGCCCAAGCCTGGCCGCCGCTGTTTCTAAACAAGGGCCTGAGGGCGAACCATGGAATGGATTCTCGACATCCTCACCCAGAAGATACCGCTGGGAACGTGGGTCAAGGATTTAGTCGAACTCGTGAAGGACGAGTTCTTTTACGAATTCCGAGCGTTTTCCGACGGCTTCGGGTTCCTGATCAACGGGTTCGTCGAGTTGTTGGAGATGATCCCCCCGTTGGCTCTGATCGCGCTGATCTGCGCCATTGCCTATGGTTTGCACCGCAGCTGGAGGCTGGTCGCCCTGATCGCCGCGGGGCTGTTGCTGATCCTCAATCTCGGCTACTGGATCTACACGGTACAGACAATAGGGCTGGTGCTGTTCTCGACCGTCGTCTGCATCATCGTAGGGGTCCCGGTCGGCATTCTCGCCGCCCGCCGTCGGTGGCTCTACAAGGTGCTCCGGCCGATCCTGGACCTGATGCAAACGATTCCGCCCTTCGTCTACCTGATCCCGACCCTGATGCTGTTCGGCCTGGGCGTGGTTCCGGGCCTGATTTCCACCGTGATATTCGCCATCCCGCCGTCGATCCGGCTGACCTATCTGGGCATTACCAGCGTTCCGGAACAACTGGTCGAGGCCGGCAAGGCGTTCGGCGCCACGCGCCTGCAGCTCTTGTTCAAGGTCGAGCTGCCCCACGCCATGCCGACCATCATGGCGGGAATCACCCAGTGCATCATGCTATCGCTGTCGATGGTGGTTATCGCTGCCTTGGTCGGCGCCTCGGGCCTGGGCAACCCGGTCGTGCGTGCAATGTTTCAGATGAAGCCCGACATGGGGTTCGAGGCGGGGCTGTCCATCGTTATCATCGCCATCGTGCTAGACAGGATTTTGAGACGCGCGGAGCCAGCCGGCACCCAGAGGAGCTGACCCTTGCCCACCGTGGTCTTCGACAAGGTCGACGTCGTCTTCGGGTCCGACCCTAAGACGGCGCTCGAGCTTTTGGATCAGGGCGAAGGCCGCGACTCGATCCAGGACAAGACCGGCAACGTCGTGGCGGTCGACGGCGTCTCGCTCAGCGTCGAGGAGGGTGAGGTGTGCGTGGTGATGGGCCTGTCGGGCTCGGGCAAATCCACGCTCTTGCGCTGCGTCAACGGGCTCAACAAGATCACCCGCGGTCGCGTCCTGGTTCATGACGAGGGCACCGACGTGGACATCGCCGGCTGCGACACGGCCACGCTCAGGCGGCTGCGGATGAACCGCATTTCCATGGTCTTCCAGCAGTTCGCGTTGATGCCGTGGCGAACCATCCGCGACAATGTCGCCTTCGGGCTCGAGATCCGCGGCACCTCTGCGGCCGATTGCCGGCGGGTGGCCGAAGAGAAGCTGGCGCTGGTGGGCCTGGACAAGTGGATGGACATGTACCCCCACGAGCTTTCGGGCGGCATGCAGCAGCGCGTCGGACTCGCCCGCGCCTTCGCCACGGACGCCGATATCCTGCTCATGGACGAGCCGTTCTCCGCCCTCGACCCCCTGATCCGCCATCACCTCCAGGACGAGCTCCTGGAGCTTCAGCGCCGGCTCAATAAGACCATCCTTTTCGTCAGCCACGACCTGGACGAGGCGCTGAAGCTCGGCTCCCACGTCGCCATCATGGAGTCCGGGCGCATCGTCCAGTTCGGCTCGCCCGAGGACATCGTGTTGAGACCGGCGAACGAGTACGTTCGTAAATTCGTGGCCAACATGAACCCCCTCAATGTGCTGCGCGGGGCCTCGATCATGCGCCCGGTCGAATCCCTGGAGCGCGATCCCGCAAGCCCCGACACCGTCTGGCTGGATCCCGCCGGGGAGCTTCGCTGCCGGCTCGACCGCGAGGGCCGGCCTGAAGCGGTTATCGTCAACGGCGTCGAGGGGCACTTCATTCCCCACAACGAGGGGCTCGATCTCGACAATCTCAAGGGCGGCGAGGTCGTGACCGGCACGCTGGACACGCCGATGCGCACGGCGATCGAGGTCTACCATGCGGTCGGCCGCCCGTTGCCCCTGCTTGGCCAGGACGGTCGGTTGCTGGGGGTGGTGGGCAATCGGGAGATCTTCCGCGGCATGTTGCTTCGGACCAGCGTGGCTTCGGACCGGGCGGCATCCGACACCGGCGAGGAGGGCGGAGAGGAACCCGCTCCAGGCCTGGTCGAGCAGGCGGCGAGATGAGCCTGTCGCCGGGACCGGCGCCACGGTCTACTCCCCTGGGAAGGAGCACGAGAGCGATGCAAAGGATGTTCAAGACCGTTCTGGTTCTGGCCGCGGCGCTCGTCACATGGCCGGCCACGGCCGGCGAGGTGGCGCCGCCGGACGGGGTGGCAGGGGCCATCCAGTTGGCGCACGACGACGCGTCCGCCGTGCCTCACAGTTACGGTGACAGCGCCCTGGGCAAGGTCGTCCTGGGCCTGGCCTATAGCGGGACGCCCTTCGCCTTCAAGCGCGACGGCAATCCCCGCGGTTTCGAGCTCGACCTCGCGCGCGCGGTGGCCGAGGAAATGGGGGTCGAGCTTGAGGTCCGATGGTTCCCAAGGCACGAACTCCTTCCGGCCCTGGAAGCGGGCGAGGTCCAGTTGGTAAATGTTGGCGCCGTTCGGGGCGAGCTTCCGGCCGAGGTCGACGTGGTGCCGTACCTTCTTACCGGCGAGCACGTCGTCGTGCGCCGCGACAACCCGTTCGCCATCCGCACCGCCGAGGATTTGAGCGGAACCATGGTCGTCGCCACGATGGGCGGCCCCGGCGAGGACTTCGCCTACGAGCTCAGGTCGCGGGTGAGCGAGGCCGGCAAGGCGCCGGTGGAGATCCACACCATGCCCATGGCGCGGTACACGCCGATGGCGGTGCGGTTCGCCCACGCCTCGGCCTACTTCGCCCCGACCGCGGCGGTCGCGCTTCAGGTCGCCGAGCCGGGCACCCCCGTGAAGGTCGTCTCGGGCCTGTTCAAACCGACGGGACGCCTGGGCTTCGGGCTCCGGGTCGAGGATGCCGAGCTCAAGCGAGACCTGCGTCTGGCGCTCGCCCAGCTTGTCGCAAAGGGCATTTACGACCGCCTTCTCGAGGCGTACTACATCCCCGCCGACGGCTCGCCCTTCCGCTGACGCGGCCGGCGGGCGCCGGGGCATCGGGCATCGAGAGCATCCCTCAAGTGGCTTGCTTGAAAGCGGCGGCGAGCGAGGCGCCGTCGGCCAGGCTGTGGAACCACTCCAGCGGCTGGCGCGGCGCGGCGCCGTCGACGTTGGGCGCTCCCCGACCCGCGCGCAGGTCCTCGATGTTGGCGGTGCGAACCTCCGTGCTGAACCG
>JACZXZ010000115.1 GCA_022571365.1 Pseudomonadota bacterium
TGACCTGGAAGGTCCGCCCGGGCTGGACGCCCGATGAGGCGGCCCGCGCTCTGTCCCGCGCCTGGGCCAAGTTCGTCGCCCTCTACAACCGCCAGCACGGCGCTCGCTCTTTGCAGTATTACGTCGTGCCCGAGGCCACGAAAAAGGGCTGGCCTCACCTGCACCTCGCGGTACGCGCCGAGTGGGTCTCTCACCACGCGCTCTCCGAATTCATGGAGGCCGAGATCGGGTCGCCCATCGTCCGGCTGATCGCGCTCGACGGCATCCACCGGGTGGCCGCGTATCTGGCCAAGTATCTCGGCAAGGGTCCTCACCAGTTCGGCACCATGAAACGCTATTGGAGGACCCTGGGCTACCTCCTGCCGGCGTTCTTCGAGGACCGCGTATCCCGCCGCAGAGCCGGAGAATGGCACTCCGACCCCAGGCACTGGCAGGAGATCGCCTGGGATGCGGCTCTCCGAGGCTTCAGCGTCGATCGCCTGGCCCCCGGCGCCTTCATCCACGCGAGGGCTCCGCCGTGACCTACGCGCTTTCGCACGTAGGAGCGCTGCGCGCTGGCCCGCCCTGCCGGGCGGGGTGCTCCGAACTTGTGGCAGGGGTCGAAGCGCGGGCTTCACTCCGGGCGACGCGGTATCTAGATACCGCGCCTCCCTCCGCGATCCCTCCGGGACCGCTCCGCTCTTCGACCCCTGCCACAAGTTCTACACACAGTGGAGAACTTGGGGCAGGATACTCATCTATAGGGGGTCCAGGGGGCGCTCCACGGCGGTCGAACCGGGCTCAAGCCCGGTTTGCTGCCCTTAGACTTGACCCGCTACCGATGATCTCTAACGACGCCCAAGATCGCGACGAAACCCGCGCCTGGCCCCAGTCTGGGCGCTGGCCGGGCTTCTGCAGGCTACCGTCCGATGCGGCCGCCCGGTCAAGCCTCGTGCCTCGGCTGCTCCGCTTCGCTTCGCCCCTCCGGGTGACAGGTCGCCGCCCGGCCGGTGGCCCCCGGAAGCCCGGCCGGCGCCGCCCGTCCCCTCCGCCATTGCCGAACCAGGCGTGAGCCGCTGCCATGTACGTTCTCATCGTGGTCTGCGAGACCGGGGGCCAGAGCGTCTCCATCCATCTCGTCAACGATGCCGGCGCGCTGGCGTTCAGCGGCCCGTCCGTTCATGCGGCGCTGTCCTGGCTCTGGCTCCGCGGCGAGGACCAGGTCGTTGCCTATACCGACGCCGGCCCCGAGCTATTCTCGCTCGAGCCGTGCAGCTGCCCGGAGCTGCACCTCTCGTCGCTGAGCCTGCACCGGTCGCTCCTTGCCGGTTGCTCCGATCTTCCGAGGATCCTTGGCCTCGGTCTCGATCGCCGCGACCGGCAACCGGCCAATCGTCACCGTTCGCGCGCAAGCGAGAGACGCCGGCGCCGTCGCGACGCCCGGCCGCACCGCGCGCCCACTCCGTAGGCCGTCGCCGACCCGACCGGCCAGCCGTTTCCGACCCCGCCGATCCCCGTCCTTAAAGAACAGCGCCAACCGGCCTGGGGTGGCGTGTGGGAGTGATCTCGTCGGCCCTCGCCCAAAGCCCGGGCCGCACGTGATCGCGACCCCGCACGGCCCCCTGGCCCGGCACGGGCCACCGCCGACCGCGCCGGGCCAATTCCACCGATCGAGACGAAAAAACCCAAAAAAGCAAGATTGTTTCGCCCTGCTGACCGTGGGGACACTCGGACAATCGGGAAACCATGCAGGAAGACACAGGTTTTTGCAGGGTCGCGGTACCTGGGTACCAGTTGACACAACGAAACGACGCCGGCCCACTGGACCGGCGTCGTTTATGTAGATGTCCCCCGGTCTGCGGCCGGAAGGATAGACCCAGATGCTACCCCTCGACAGGCCCTACGAAAGCCCCGACGAAGGCGCAAGCCATGTTGTGCGGTGAGGGCGCTTCTGTCAACCATACTCCCGCCGGCAGGTGCGTCCTCCCTCGATGGTGCGGGACCTGGGCCTGCGAAGAGTGCCGCCTCGTGAGGCTCAAGCGCGTCATTGCCGAGATCATCGGCGGCGAGCCAACGATCTTCCTCACATTGACCTGGAAGGTCCGCCCGGGCTGGACGCCCGATGAGGCGGCCCGCGCTCTGTCCCGCGCCTGGGCCAAGTTCGTCGCCCTCTACAACCGCCAGCACGGCGCTCGCTCTTTGCAGTATTACGTCGT
>JACZXZ010000025.1 GCA_022571365.1 Pseudomonadota bacterium
GGCTGCCGGACAGAGGCCGCCGAGACCCTTCGCGGCATTATCGAGAGCATCAACGTCGGGTCTCTCGGGCGCGGCGCCTTCGAGATGGAACTCACCGGCGAGATCGCCAACATGATCGATCTCGCCAGCTCAGACATCCGCAACGCAACAACCGCCCCCGAAGGGGCGGCTGTTCCTGATGCGTACCGAAGTTCGGTAAAGATGGTTGCGGGGGCAGGATTTGAACCTGCGACCTTCAGGTTATGAGCCTGACGAGCTACCGGACTGCTCCACCCCGCGGTAAATTAGCCATTAGCCCTTAGCTGTTAGCCAGCGGCCTACAACCATTCCCCATCGTGAAAAGGTTTCGACCGAGCGGCTGGTCATTACCTGTCGGGCCTCAGCCAAAGGCTAAAAGCTAATGGCTAATAGCTGAATCATCACGCACTTGGGAGGCCTGGCAGCGACCTACTCTCCCACGCCTTCATGACGCAGTACCATCGGCGCTGAGGATTTTCACGGCCGAGTTCGGGATGGGATCGGGTGTTTTGCTCCTCGCTATGACCACCAGGCCACCCAAGCGCATGAGCGCCACCAGAGGCGACGCGCCATTAGCTCTTAGCTTTTAGCTAATGGCTAATTGCTAACCGCTGAAAGCTGACGGTTGACCGCTAGCATGTGTCTTTGCGGGCGCTCGCGCACGGGCCTTGGCACCGCGCGCGGCGGCCTCCCCCTTGCGGGGGTCGAACAAGCCGATCGAGCGATTAGGACCGGTTAGCTGCACGCATTGCTGCGCTTCCACACCCGGCCTATCAACGTGGTAGTCTGCCACGGCTCTCAAGGGAGACCTAGTTTCGAGGGGGGCTTCCCGCTTAGATGCTTTCAGCGGTTATCCCTTCCGCACATAGCTACCCGGCAGTGCGGCTGGCGCCACAACCGGTCCACCAGAGGTGCGTCCACCCCGGTCCTCTCGTACTAGGGGCAGCTCCTCTCAAGTCTCCGACACCCACGGAAGATAGGGACCGAACTGTCTCACGACGTTCTAAACCCAGCTCACGTACCACTTTAATCGGCGAACAGCCGAACCCTTGGGACCTGCTCCAGCCCCAGGATGTGATGAGCCGACATCGAGGTGCCAAGCCTCCCCGTCGATGTGGACTCTTGGGGGAGATTAGCCTGTTATCCCCGGCGTACCTTTTATCCGTTGAGCGATGGCCCTTCCACACGGAACCACCGGATCACTATGGCCGACTTTCGTCTCTGCTCGACCTGTCAGTCTCGCAGTCAGGCGGGCTTATGCCATTGCACTCCACAGCTGATTTCCGACCAGCTTGAGCCCACCATCGCGCGCCTCCGTTACTCTTTGGGAGGCGACCGCCCCAGTCAAACTACCCACCATGCAGGGTCCCGGACCCGGGTTCACGGGTCGCGGTTAGATATCAGAGAGTAAAAGGGCGGTATTTCAAGGATGCCTCCACGCCAGCTGACGCCGGCGCTTCCCAGGCTCCCGCCTATCCTACACAATCGCTCCCTAATACCAATGCAAAGCTGTAGTAAAGGTGCACGGGGTCTTTCCGTCTAACCGCGGGTACTCCGCATCTTCACGGAGAATTCAATTTCGCTGAGTCGGTGTTGGAGACAGCGGGGAAGTCGTTACGCCATTCGTGCAGGTCGGAACTTACCCGACAAGGAATTTCGCTACCTTAGGACCGTTATAGTTACGGCCGCCGTTTACCGGGGCTTCGGTTCAGAGCGTGAACCCTTTCCCTTAACCTTCCGGCACCGGGCAGGCGTCAGACCCTATACGTCGTGTTCACCACTTCGCAGAGCCCTGTGTTTTTAGTAAACAGTCGCCACCCCCTGTTCTGTGCCACCCTCCACCGGTTGCCCGGTGAAGGGCCCCCCTTCTTCCGAAGTTACGGGGGCAATTTGCCGAGTTCCTTCAACACCGTTCTCTCAAGCGCCTTGGTATGCTCAACCAGTCCACCTGTGTCGGTTTGGGGTACGGTCTTGATGCCGGGGCTATTTCCTGGAACACCTTCGCGGCCAACACAATCCAGTAAGCATTGACGACTTACGGTATTCGTCACCTCCGGCAGGCCCGGGAATATTAACCCGGTTCCCATCGACTACGGCTTTCGCCCTCGCCTTAGGGGCCGGCTCACCCTGCGCGGATTAACCTTGCGCAGGAACCCTTGGACTTTCGGCGAGAGTGTTTCTCACACTCTTTATCGCTACTCATGTCAGCATTCTCACTTCCGATACCTCCAGCGGCCCTCACAGGCCGCCTTCACAGGCTTACGGAACGCTCCGCTACCGCGCGCACCACAAGGGCGCGCACCCGCAGCTTCGGTGCATGGCTTGAGCCCCGTTACATTTTCGGCGCAGGATGGCTTGTCTAGACCAGTGAGCTGTTACGCTTTCTTTAAAGGATGGCTGCTTCTAAGCCAACCTCCTGGCTGTCTTGGCCTTCCCACATCCTTTCCCACTTAGCCACGACTTGGGGACCTTAGCTGGCGGTCTGGGCTGTTTCCCTTTCGACCACGGACCTTAGCACCCATGGTCTGTCTGCCGCGCTGACGCTCGCCGGTATTCGGAGTTTGGTTAGGTTTGGTAAGGCTCGCGCCCCCCTAGCCTATCCAGTGCTCTACCCCCGGCGGCGATACGCGACGCGCTACCTAAATAGCTTTCGCGGAGAACCAGATATTTCCGGGTTTGATTGGCCTTTCACCCCTAGCCACAGGTCATCCCCCAATTTTTCAACATTGGTGGGTTCGGTCCTCCAGTGCGCTTTACCGCACCTTCAACCTGCCCATGGCTAGATCACCCGGCTTCGGGTCTAATCCCGGCAACTCATATCGCCCTATTCAGACTCGCTTTCGCTGCGCCTACGCCTACCGGCTTAAGCTTGCTGCCGAGACGAACTCGCTGACCCATTATGCAAAAGGTACGCCGTCAGAGGCCCGTGCAGGACGAACCCGCACGTCCCCCTCCGACTGCTTGTAGGCATCCGGTTTTAGGGTCTCTTTCACTCCCCTCATCGGGGTGCTTTTCACCTTTCCCTCACGGTACTGGTTCACTATCGGTCACTGAGGAGTACTTAGGCTTGGAGGGTGGTCCCCCCATGTTCAGACAGGATTTCACGTGTCCCGCCCTACTCGAGGACCAACGCCCCTTCTTACCCGTACGGGGCTGTCACCCGCTATGGCCCGACTTTCCAGACGGTTCCGGTTCAAGAGCGTTGGCCACTGGCCTGGTCCGCGTTCGCTCGCCGCTACTAACGGAGTCTCGGTTGATGTCCTTTCCTCCGGCTAATGAGATGTTTCAGTTCGCCGGGTTTGCCTCGCACGACTATGGATTCACCGTGCGATGACCCTCAAGGGGTCGGGTTTCCCCATTCGGAGATCCGCGGATCAACGGTTGCTCGCACCTTCCCGCGGCTTATCGCAGCGTGCTACGTCCTTCATCGCCTCTCAGTGCCAAGGCATCCACCAGATGCCCTTAGACGCTTGTTCTTCGAAGCCGCCACGCGCAGAGTCAAACCCCGCGCGCGCGAACTCGCAAAGACTCAGCATACGCAACCACAGACCAGCCTGTCGGCCGGCCGCAGTTGCCGCCTCGGTCAAAACTTCTTCACAATGTCAAAGAGCGTAAAGCTATTAACTATCAGCTATCAACTATCAACCGACAATCCCGGTCATCAACCCGGGCAAACCTTGCTTCCCTTCCCTTCCGCACCGGCCAGCCCTCGGCTCTCAACCCTCCGCCTCCAGCCTTTCGCCCCTGGCTGAGCGCCGATCGCCTGCATGGTGGAGCTGAACGGAATCGAACCGTCGACCTCCTGCTTGCAAAGCAGGCGCTCTCCCAGCTGAGCTACAGCCCCGTCTCGGAATCCAGGGATCCGCCTACCAGGAATCAGGTATCGGATGGTGTCGTGGCTGTGGAGCTTGCCCTTGACTAGCCTCTGAGCCTGATAGCTGTCCTCCGATACTGGTGGGCCGGGGAGGATTTGAACCTCCGACCTCACGCTTATCAAGCGCGCGCTCTAACCAACTGAGCTACCAGCCCAGATGGCAGACATCAGAGATCGGAATCAGCAGGGACGACCGCACCTTTGAAGGGAGCGCACCTTTCGATATCTGATACTTGACATCTGACCTCTGGGAAGGGATGCACCGGCGGCGGTGAGCCGGTCTTTGTAAAGGCGAGCCGGAAAACGGATCCAGAGAAGAGCCGTCCTCCGACATCCTTAGAAAGGAGGTGATCCAGCCGCAGGTTCCCCTACGGCTACCTTGTTACGACTTCACCCCAGTCGCTGACCTTACCGTGGACGGCTGCCTCCCGAGGGTTAGCGCACCGGCTTCGGGCAAAACCAACTCCCATGGTGTGACGGGCGGTGTGTACAAGGCCCGGGAACGTATTCACCGCGGCATGCTGATCCGCGATTACTAGCGATTCCAACTTCATGCTCTCGAGTTGCAGAGAGCAATCCGAACTGAGACGGCTTTTGGGGATTAGCTCCGGCTTGCACCGTCGCGACCCACTGTCACCGCCATTGTAGCACGTGTGTAGCCCAGCCCGTAAGGGCCATGAGGACTTGACGTCATCCCCGCCTTCCTCCGGCTTGTCACCGGCGGTTTCTTCAGAGTGCCCGGCCGAACCGCTGGCAACTGAAGATGAGGGTTGCGCTCGTTGCGGGACTTAACCCAACATCTCACGACACGAGCTGACGACAGCCATGCAGCACCTGTGTGGGGTCCAGCCGAACTGAAGGAACCCGTCTCCGGGCTCCGCGACCCCCATGTCAAGGGCTGGTAAGGTTCTTCGCGTTGCATCGAATTGAACCACATGCTCCACCGCTTGTGCGGGCCCCCGTCAATTCCTTTGAGTTTTAGCCTTGCGGCCGTACTCCCCAGGCGGAGTGCTTAATGCGTTAGCTGCGACACCAAACGGCTAGGCCGCCTGACGTCTAGCACTCATCGTTTACGGCGTGGACTACCAGGGTATCTAATCCTGTTTGCTCCCCACGCTTTCGCGCATTAGCGTCAGAACCGGACCAGAGAGCCGCCTTCGCCACTGGTGTTCTTCCCAATATCTACGAATTTCACCTCTACACTGGGAATTCCACTCTCCTCTCCCGGCCTCAAGCCCATCAGTTTCAAGCGCACCTCCTAGGTTAAGCCCAGGGCTTTCACGCCTGACTTGACGGGCCGCCTACACGCCCTTTACGCCCAGTAATTCCGAACAACGCTAGCCCCCTCCGTATTACCGCGGCTGCTGGCACGGAGTTAGCCGGGGCTTCTTCTGCGGGTACCGTCATCATCTTCCCCGCCGAAAGGGCTTTACAACCCTAAGGCCTTCGTCACCCACGCGGCATTGCTGGATCAGGGTTTCCCCCATTGTCCAATATTCCCCACTGCTGCCTCCCGTAGGAGTCTGGGCCGTGTCTCAGTCCCAGTGTGGCTGACCGTCCTCTAAGACCAGCTACGGATCGTCGGCTTGGTAGGCCGTTACCCCACCAACTACCTAATCCGACGCGGGCCCCTCCCTCGGCGATAAATCTTTCCCCCTCAGGGCGTATACGGTATTAGCCGCAGTTTCCCACGGTTATCCCATACCAAGGGGCAGGTTCCCACGCGTTACTCACCCGTGCGCCACTTTCCACCGCCCCGAAGGACGGCTTCACGTTCGACTTGCATGTGTTAGGCATGCCGCCAGCGTTCGTTCTGAGCCAGGATCAAACTCTCAGGTTGAGAGCATCCCAAGCGACCCTCGGTTTTCACCCTCAAGCCGCTCAGGCTAAACGAGACCACCCGCTCACACACTGACGTAATACAAACGCCAAAAAACGCGCATGCGAGCGAATATGCCTCTCGGCACACCGCCGCCTGCGCATCCCTTCCGTTTATCCACAATGTCAAAGAGCAAATCAGCACGGCGAGAGGGACGCCCCCCAAACCGCGCTGCCTGCCGATTTATATACGATCTCTCTCCTGGCTATGCAACCCTTCTTTCGCGTTTTTACGGCGTTCGCGCGCGGTCCGGGAGGTCGCCATAGACTCGCCCGCAGCGCGTCGGCCCGATGGCGCTCAAAACCGGCCCCGGCCACCTCGCGCCCGCGTTCCCCTACCCGCGTTCCCCTATGCGTCTCAAGGAACGCCCTCGCCCCAGCCCCGGCCTCTGTAACCGGGCGCGCGGCGGCCGCATAGACAAGGGCGGGATCAACAGACCGGCGCGCGTTCCTCGACCAGCAATCCGATTGACAATCCGGCTTCAGGCCCCCATGGTTTCGGCTGCTCAAACCAGGGGCGCCATGCGTTATCTCCCCCGAACGCCAGCGGTAGACAAAGGGGCTTGTATGAAACGGTCGCGCGGGAAGAGGCCATGCGCGTGAAGCCGACATTCGCGGCTTTGGCCTTGCTTGCCGCGGCCTTCGGACCCTCTGTCGTGGCGTTGAGTGGAATCGTGGAGACCGACAACGCCGTCCGGTCGCTGGCCGTGCTCCCCGCGCCCCTCATCGAGGCCGAACAGAAGCCGGGCGCCCGCCTGGTCTCCATCCCGCTGGAGAGTATTCCCGAAGACCCAGCGGAGAGCATCCTCGAAGACCCAGCGGACGGCATTCCCGAAGACCAGGTGGCGCCGCACCGATTCAGCCGCACGATCCGTGTCGGCAAGGGTGATACGTTGATGGAGCTTCTGGTCGGCGCCGGGGTTCCGAGAGGGGAGGCCCATGAAGCCATCACCGCGCTCAAGGAGCTGTACGATCCGCGCAAGCTGAAGCCCGGCCAGGATCTCATCCTTACCTTCGCCGCGGCGGGCCCCGGCGGCGGACGGATCTCAGGCATGAGCCTGCCGGTGCGCTATGACCTCGAGGTCGCGGTTGCCCGTGACGGCAACGGGGGTTTCGTCGCGACCCGGGTCGAGAGGGAGCTGGAGCACAAGCCCGTCTGGGCCGGTCATGTCATCCGCTCGAGTCTGTTCGAGGCCGGCCTCGCGGCGGGCGTGCCGGCGGCGGTGATGATCGATCTGATCCGCGCATATAGCTACGAGGTCGATTTCCAGCGCGACATCCGAAAGGGCGACCGTTTCGAGGTGATGTTCGAACGCCTTTACGACAACGACAGAGGGTTGGCCTATACCGGCGACCTGCTCTATGCGGCGCTCACCCTCGGCCGGACCACGCTCGAGATCTATCGCCATCAGCCGGCCGGCGGCGAGGCCGACTATTTCAACGGACGGGGCGAAAGCATCCGCAAGGACCTCTTGAGGACACCGATCGACGGAGCCCGCATCTCATCCCGCTACGGCAAACGCAAGCACCCGATCCTCGGCTATACCAAGATGCACCGCGGCGTCGATTTCGCCGCGCCCAAGGGGACGCCCATCTATGCCGCCGGCGACGGCGTCATCGTTGCGCTCGGCCGGAACGGGGCCTCCGGCAAGTACGTCCGCATCCGCCACAATTCCCAGTACACGACCGCGTACGGCCACTTAAGCCGCTATGCCAAGGGCATGGAATCCGGCCGGCGGGTAAAGCAAGGCGAAGTCATCGGCTATGTCGGCTCGACCGGCCGCTCGACCGGGCCGCACCTGCATTACGAGGTGTCGTACCAGGGCAGCCAGATTAACCCGATGAGCCTGAAGTTGCCCGCCGGCTACAAGCTCGAGGGCGAAGAGCTGACGGCCTTCCAGGAAGCCAGGGCACAGATCGAACGCCAGCTCCTCGCCCTGTCGGCCGCGACCCGGCTGGCCAGCGGCGAATAGAGCCCTCCCCGACCGGGACTCGCCGAATACCGCTGCCCGGCTGCCGGCCCTTGCGCTGCGCCCGCCGATGCTGGCGTCACAACCAGCGGCGGACAACCCGCCGATGGCTGGGAGACCGAGCCTGACGGCTCCTGAGTATCAAGCCGCAGGATCAAGCCGCACCCTCACGCCGCCTCGGCCTTGACGGGTTCGCCGTTGATGACGAGGCCGCCGTCACCGGCCGAGACCGTGACAACTTCGCCTTCGGCGATCTTGCCCTCGAGCATCAGGCTCGCCAGCGGGTTCTGGAGCTGGCGCTGGATCACGCGCTTCAGAGGCCGCGCGCCATAGCCCGGGTCGTAGCCGGCCGTGGCCAGCCAGGCGCGCGCGCCGTCGTCCAGCGCGAGCGTGATCTTGCGCTCGGTCAGCAACTGGCCGAGCCGCTTGAGCTGGATGTCCACGATGCCGGCCATCTGCTCGCGGCTCAATCTGTGGAACAGGAGAATCTCATCGAGCCGGTTCAGGAACTCGGGCCGGAAGGCGGCGCGCACGGCCGCCATGACCTGATCCTTGACGGCGTCGCTATCCTCGCCTTCCGCCTGGCTCACCAGGATGTCGCTGCCCAGGTTGGAGGTCATGATGATGAGCGTGTTGCGGAAGTCCACCGTGCGCCCATGGCCGTCGGTCAGCCGGCCGTCATCGAGCACCTGCAAGAGCAGGTTGACGACCTCGGCGTGGGCCTTTTCCACCTCATCGAACAGGATCACCTGGTAAGGCCGGCGCCGGACCGTCTCGGTCAAGGCGCCGCCCTCCTCGTAGCCAACATAGCCGGGCGGCGCGCCGATAAGCCGGGCCACCGAATGCTTCTCCATGTACTCCGACATGTCGATGCGGGCGATCGTCCCTTCGTCGTCGAACAGGAACTCCGCGAGCGCCTTGGCGAGCTCGGTCTTGCCGACGCCGGTCGGACCCAGGAACAGGAAGGAGCCGATCGGCCGGTTGGGGTCCTGCAGCCTCGCGCGGGCCCGGCGCACGGCGTTCGAGACCGCCTCGATCGCTTCGGCCTGACCGATCACGCGCCGCTTGAGGTTGTCCTCCATGTGCACCAGCTTGTCGCGCTCGCCGGCCAGCATCTTTTCGACCGGAACCCCGGTCCAACGCGAGACCACGCCGGCGATGTCCTCGTCCGTGACCTCTTCGTTGAGCATGCGGTGGGTGGTGGCGCTTTCGGCCTCGTCAAGCGAACGCTCAAGCTCGGGGATGACGCCGTACATGAGTTCGCCCGCGCGGGCGAGGTCGCCCTCGCGCTGGACGATCTCGAGCTCGCTGCGGGCCCGGTCGATCCGCTCTTTGAGCTTATGAGCGGCCGCCATCTTCTCCTTCTCGGCCTGCCACACGGCGGTGAGCTCGGCCGACTGCTTCTCGAGATCGATGAGCTCCTTCTCCAGCTTCTTGAGCCGTTCATGGGCGGCCTTGTCGGTCTCCTTCTTCAGGGCCTCGCGCTCGATCTTGAGCTGGATGATCCGGCGGTCGAGTTCGTCGATCTCCTCGGGCTTGGAATCGGCTTCCATTCTGAGCCGGCTTGCCGCCTCGTCGATCAGGTCGATGGCCTTGTCGGGCAGAAACCGGTCGGAGATGTAGCGGTTCGACAGCGTTGCCGCGGCGACGATAGCGCTATCGATGATGCGCATGCCGTGATGGAGTTCGTATTTCTCCTTGAGTCCGCGCAGGATCGAGATGGTGTCCTCGACCGTCGGTTCGGCGATGTAGACCGGCTGGAAGCGCCGGGCCAGCGCCGCGTCCTTCTCGATGCGCTTGCGGTATTCGTCCAGGGTGGTGGCGCCGATGCAGTGCAACTCTCCGCGGGCAAGGGCGGGCTTGAGCATGTTGGAGGCGTCCATCGCGCCTTCGGCGGCACCGGCCCCGACCAGGGCGTGAAGCTCGTCGATGAACAGGATGACATCGCCGGCCGCGGCACTGACTTCGGCCAACACCGCCTTCATCCGCTCCTCGAATTCGCCGCGGAACTTGGCGCCGGCGATCAAGGCGCCGAGATCCAGCGCCATCAGCCGCTTGTCGGCCAGGCTCTCGGGCACGTCGCCTTTGACGATCCGCTGCGCCAGGCCCTCGGCGATGGCGGTCTTGCCGACGCCGGGCTCGCCGATCAGCACCGGATTGTTCTTGGTCCGGCGGGAGAGCACCTGGATGGTGCGGCGGATTTCCTCGTCCCTGCCGATGACGGGATCGAGCTTGCCTTCACGCGCCGCCGCGGTCAGGTCACGGGCGTATTTCTCGAGGGCCTTATATGTGTCTTCGGCGGTGGCGCTGTCGGCGGTGCGCCCCTTGCGCATGTCCTCGATCGCCCGGTCGAGATTCTGGACCGTGACCCCGGCCTCGCTTAAGAGCCGGGCCGCCGCTGTCCCGGTCGACAGCACCAGCGCCAGCAGTAAGCGCTCGGCGGTGACGAAGCTGTCGCCGGCCTTCTCGGCCAACTCATCGGCGACCTGAAAGACGCGGCTGGTCTCGGGCGCCAGGTAGACTTGCCCCGCTCCCGATCCTTCGACCTTGGGCAGCTTTTTGAGCTCGGCCTCGGCCCGCGCGAGCGCCTGGCCGGGATTGCCGCCCGCGGCGCGAATCAGGTCCGCCGCCAGCCCTTCCTGGTCGGCGAGCAGGACCTTGAGCAGATGCTCGGGCTCAAGCCGCTGGTGGTTGTTGGTAAGTGCCAAGGTTTGCGCCGACTGAATGAAGCCGCGCACGCGCTCGGTATATTTTTCGAAATCCATGAGAGCCTATTCCTTGCTCCTGGTCCCCCTCAACGAGGCGGGACAAAATCTTGGACCCTTGAGGCGGCGTCCGCCCTCTAATATGGCGGCGCTTGCCGCCGTCGCAAGGGTGGAGGGAGGCGGCGATGTCGAGGCTCGGCGCGCCCACGCGCGGCTGGCCGGCGCCCCCGGGCGCCTATCCTCCAGCCATCACAGGAATCGCTCGCCAACTCGGCGGACGTTCGGGGCGGCAGGGGTTCGCTAGGCAGGAACCGACCTGCCCGGGTTCGCGGCGGTTTCTACTTCGACGGGGTGGCCGTCCGCCCGGCGAGTCGCTTTTCGAGCGGGGCAGAGACGAACAGGCGCCCACCCATGGCGGGCCGTCTGCCGGTATGCGGTGATCCGTGGGTGGATAAGGTCAGGCCGAGGGTTGCTCGGTGTCGTTGGATTTGGTCGCGGGGGCCGTATCCCCACCGTCGCCGGGTCTCCCCGGCCGAGACGCGGGCCGGGGCATTGTCGGTTCGGGGTCGCCGTCGTGGGATTTGATGATCCGATAGTAGTGTTCCGCGTGCTGGAAGTAGTTCTCCGCCGAGATGCGGTCACCCGAGGATTGGGCATCGCGTGCGAGCGTCAGGTATTTCTCAAGCACCTGGTAGGCATTGCCGCGGATTCTGACGCTGGGACCGTTGCTGTCGAAAGTCTGGGACCTCGTCGGTACTTGTCTCCTGCCGTTGCCACGACCACGAGACCGTTTGGGATGGGGGCTTTGTCTCATCCCACCTTCACTTCCAGGCTGTGGATCATGCCTACCCCCGTCACCTGCTTCGCCTTCCAAAGGCCGGCCCGCCACAACTCCGCCACGTATTTGCTCGACAGGCGATTGCGAGGAATCTCAGGACGATACTCATCGGCGGAGACTGCCGGCCAACGTCCCCCAAGACCCTAGACGGGAAGCAGCCGCTTGCCAACCATTTTTCTCGATGGCGCGCTCAGTCTACGTGAGGTGTTGCAATTAGGCAGCGCTCGATGCCGGAAAGATCGGCTTGGATGGCCACTGGGTGCAGCCCGTGGCCGGCCAGGATAGCGCTGACCCGTGCGGCCTGTCCGGCGCCGACCTCGACCACCGCGGTCGCCCCGGGCTTGAGCAAGCGAGCCACGTCCGGCACCAGCCTGCGGTAGCAGTCGAGCCCGTCGACGCCACCCGAAAGCGCGCGGCGCGGTTCGAAGCGCGCGACCTCGGGCTCAAGGCTTTCGACCGCGCTGGACGGGATGTAGGGAGGGTTGGCGACGATCAAGTCGAAGGGGCCCCGAATCCCACGGCCCCAGTCGCCGGTGCGGAAGGTGGCACGATCCGCAAACCCAAGTGCCGCCGCGTTCGCGCGCGCCACCTTGACGGCCGCCGGGCTGATATCGACGCCGAGGCCCTGGGCACCTTCGAGCTCGCTCAACAGCGCCAGCAGCAGGCAGCCGGTGCCGGTGCCGAGATCGAGCAGCCTCAAGGGTGCCCCGCGATCCGGCACCCCTGCCAGGGCCGCCTCCACCACCGTTTCGCTGTCGGGCCGGGGCGTGAGCACGTCGGCCGTGACCTTGAACTTGAGGCTCCAGAACTCGCGCTCGCCGAACAGCTGCGCGATCGGCTCACGCCGCGCCCGCCGGCGGACCAGGACGGCAAGCCTCGTCCTCTCGATCCTGGTTAGAGCCCGTTCCGGATGGCCGAGCACGACCGCCGGGTCAACCCTGAGGGCGTGACCGGCAAGGAGACGGGCCTCCATCCGGGGCTCCCCGATCCCGGCCTCGGCCAGGCTCCGGGCCGCCCCGTCAAGCGCCTCGGCGATGGTGCCCGGCGCGGTCATTCCAGCTCTGCCAGGCGAATCACCTGGTCTTCGGCGGCGAGCGCCTCGATGATTTCGTCGAGCGCCTCGCCCGCCAGCACTCTGTCGAGCTTGTAAAGGGTCAGGTTGACGCGGTGGTCGGTCACCCGCCCCTGGGGGAAGTTGTAGGTGCGGATGCGCTCCGAGCGGTCGCCGGAGCCGATCTGGCTCCTGCGTTCGGCGGCGCGTTCGGCCTCGCGGGTCGCGCGCTCCCGCTCATAGAGCCGCGCGCGCAAGACCTTCATGGCCTTGGCCTTGTTCCGGTGCTGGGATTTCTCGTCCTGCTGGGTCACCACGATGCCGGTCGGCAAATGCGTGATGCGCACCGCGCTGTCGGTGGTGTTGACCGACTGCCCACCCGGGCCGCTTGAGCGGTACACGTCGATGCGCAGGTCCTTTTCATCGATGTGGATATCGACCTCCTCGGCCTCGGGCAGCACCGCGACCGTTGCCGCCGAGGTGTGAATCCGCCCACCCGACTCGGTCTCAGGCACCCGTTGCACCCGGTGCGCGCCGGACTCGAATTTGAGCCGCGCGAACACCCCCCGCCCCGAGATCGAGGCCCTTGCCTCCTTGAAACCGCCGAGGCCGGTCTCGTTCACATGCAGGGGCTCGAAGCGCCAGCCCTTGAGGTCGGCGTAATGCTGGTACATCCGGTACAGCTCGGCGGCGAACAGGGCCGCCTCCTCGCCACCGGTACCGGCGCGGACCTCGAGAATGACGTTCCGTTCGTCGGCCTCGTCCTTGGGCAACAGCAGCAGCTTGACCTTGCGTTCGAGCTCGGACACCCGCTCTTCCAACTGAGCACATTCCTCCTGGGCCAGCGCCTTCATGTCGGAATCGCCGGCGGGATCGGCTATGAGCTCGGCAAGCTCGGCCACCTCGGCCCAGGCCTTCTGCAAGTCCCGGATGGGTTCAACCACGGGCGCGAGCCCGGCGTATTCCTTGGAAATGCGGGCGCGCTCGGCGGACTCGAGATCTCCGGCCGCCAGCGCCGCGCCGATCTCCTCGTAGCGTGCGACCATCCGGTTCAGCTTTTCCTCCAGGTTCACTCGCGCTTCTCCTCTTCGTTCCCCGCGTTGCCTTCCTCGCCGCCGTCCAGACCGAACAGGCGGCGGAGAACGCGTTCCGTCATATCTCCCTGCCCCCGGCGGGCGGCATCCTCTTCGGCCGCGATCTTTCTCAGCGCCTCGGTCGGCCGGTGCAGCAACCGGCGGACCAGCAGCCGGGTGGCCTCCCGGGCGTCGGCCGTGCCGATATCGGCGAGCATGTCCTCGCGCACCTCCTCGAAGTGGCGACGCAGCGCCTTGAGGACCGGCACCGCCGCGCGCTCCCTCCGGCTGTGCAAGAAGGCCTCGACTTCCTCGTCGATGATCCGCCACGCGGCCTGGGCCGCCGCCTCGCGCGTCGCCCGGCCCGCTATCGCCACCCGCTCCAGGTCGTCGAGGTCGTAGACAAAGGCGCCGTCAAGGCGACTGACCGCCGGCTCGACATCGCCGGGGAGCGCCACGTCGATCAGGAAAATCGGCTTGCGGCGACGGCGCTTGAGCGCCGCCTCCACCATCTCGGCGGTGAGCAGGTGGCCTCCGGCACCGAGGCCGGTGACTATGATATCGGCATCGTCGAGCGCCGTGGCAAGTGCCTCGAACGGAGTGAAGTGACAGCCGAAGCGGCGGGCGATCGCCTCGGCCCGAACCGCGGTTCGCGCCGCCACCACCAGCCGATCGAGCCCGGCGGCCAGCAGCTGGTCGGCCATCAGCTCGCCCATGTCGCTGGGGCCGATCAACAGCGCGCCGCAGCGCTCGAGCCCACCGTGGAGGTCGCGCGCGAGCTGGACGGCGACGGCGGCGATGGAGACCGGCCGCTCGGCGATCTGGGTCTCGGTGCGCACCCGCTTGGCGGTCCCGTAGGCGGCCTGAAGGACCGCCTCGAGCTCGGGGCCTATGGTGCCGGCCTCGCGCGCGAATCGGTGGCCGGCCTTGACCTGGCCCAGCACATGGGGCTCGCCGATCACCATGCTGTCGAGCGAGGCGGCGACGGCGAAGATATGGCGGATCGCCTCCTCGCCCTTGAGCGTGTAGTGACACCCGGCAAGCGCTCCGAGCTCCAACTCGGCCTGTTCGGCCAAGGCGCTGATGATCCCGCGGGCCGCGTCGTCCGGCTCCCCGTGGGCCGCCTGCACCTCGACCCGGTCGCAGGTCGACAGCACGATCGCCTGGGCCACGCCGTCGCGGCGCAGACGCTCGAGAAACCCCGGCACGGCGGCGTCCTCGATAAACAGTTGGTCGCGCAGCATGACTGGGCTGGAGCGGTGATTCGCGCCGACCACAACGAATTCGGCTGACCCGGGCGGGCTCCCGGCCACGACGGCGCTACCTGTAGCGGGCGAGGTGGGTGGTTAGAGAGTCCAGCGCCACCTCTGTCTGCTCGCCCGTATCGAGATCGCGGACCGTGGCGGCGTTTCGCGCGAGCTCATCCTCGCCCAGCAGCACCGCCGCGCAGGCACCGAGCTTATTGGCCCGCTTCAAACGCTTGCCGAGATTGCCACGGTAGCCGAGCTCGACCGTAAAGCCGTCGTGCCTCAGGCTCTGGGCCAGGCGCAACGCCGTCGTCTCGGCGGCCTCCCCGATGGGAATCACCGCGACCGGGCGCGGCGCCGCGGGCACGGAATCGACCATCATGGCCAGGCGCTCGATGCCGGCGGCCCAACCCGTGGCCGGCGTCGGCGCCCCGCCCATGGCCTCGACCAAGCCGTCGTAGCGACCGCCGGCGATCAGCGCGCCCTGCGCGCCGAGCGACCGCGTCGTGAACTCGAAGGCGGCGTGGGTGTAGTAGTCCAGCCCCCGCACCAGCCGCGGGTTCAAGCAGTAGGAGATGCCGAGCTCGTCGAGGCCGGCGCACACGGCGGCGAAAAGGTCCTTGGACCGCTGGTTGAGGTAATCCGGCAACGGCGGCGCGCCGGCGATGACCTGCAGGTCGCCCTCGTCCTTCGAGTCGAGGACTCGAAGCGGGTTGCGCTCAAGCCGCCTCAGGCTGTCCTCGGAGAGTCGGTCGCGGTGGTCTTCGAGATAGTCGACGAGCGCGGCCCGATAGGCGGCGCGGCTCTCGCCGTCGCCCAGGCTGTTCAGCTGAAGCTCGGATTCGTCGACGATGCCGAGCCCCTTGAGCAGGTCGGCGGCGACGGCGATCACCTCGATGTCGGCGAGCGGTTCGGCGACGCCGAGGATCTCGATGTCGAGCTGGTGAAACTGGCGCAGACGGCCCTTCTGCGGGCGCTCATAGCGGAACATCGGTCCGTGGCCGTGAACCTTGAGCGGCAGGTGCTGGGCCAAGCCCTTGGAGATGAAGGCGCGGACAATGCCGGCGGTGTATTCGGGTCTCAGCGTGATCTCGCCGCCGCCCCGGTCGGTGAAGCTGTACATCTCCTTGGTGACGATATCGGAGGTATCGCCCAGGGTGCGCTTGAACACCTCGGTGAACTCGAAGATCGGAGTTGCGATCTCGTGGAAGCCATAGCGTTCGGCGATGGACTGGAAGACGTCGATCACCCAGCGGTGGCGCCGACTCTCCTCAGGCCAAATGTCATGCGTGCCGCGAACCGGTTGCAGCGGCGTCAATTACAGGCTCCGAGCTGGCTAAGAAGCGGCGAGAAGACGGTCGGCGGCTTCGCCCTGCTCTTCGGCCTGCCGCCCTGCTTCGATCTCGGCGGCCTTGTTCTCGACCAGCTCGACCAGATGGTCGATGACCGAGGCGTCCTTGATCCGATGGTCGGGCAGGCCGTTGATATAGACCATGTGCGTATTATTGCCGCCGCCGGTGAAGCCGATATCGGTCTCGCGCGCCTCGCCCGGGCCGTTGACCACGCAGCCGATGACCGACACGGTCATCGGCGTGGTGATGTGGGCGAGCCGCTCCTCCAGGAGCTCGACGGTTTTGATGACCTCGAACTGCTGGCGGGCACAGGACGGGCAGGCAATGACGTTGACGCCGCGATGGCGCAGGCCGAGCGCCCTCAGGATGTCGAAGCCGACCTTGACCTCCTCGACCGGATCGGCGGACAGCGAAACGCGGATGGTATCGCCGATCCCGGCCCACAATAGCGAGCCAAGGCCGATCGACGATTTGATCGTGCCGGTGCGCAAGCCCCCGGCCTCGGTGATGCCGACGTGGAACGGGTAGTCGCAGGCCTCGGCCAAGCCCGCATAGGCGGCGACGGCGAGGAAGACGTCGGAGGCTTTGCAGCTCACCTTGAATTCGAAGAAGTCATTGTCCTCGAGGATGCGAATGTGGTTGAGGGCGCTCTCGATCATCGCCTCGGGACAGGGCTCGCCATATTTTTCTTGCAGATCTTTCTCGAGGCTGCCGGCGTTGACCCCGATGCGGATGGCGCAGCCATGATCCTTGGCCGCCTTGATCACCTCGCGCACCCGGCTGGTGCTGCCGATATTGCCGGGATTGATGCGCAGGCAGGCGGCCCCGGCCTCGGCCGCCTCGATCGCCCGCTTGTAGTGAAAGTGGATGTCGGCAACGACCGGGACGGTGACCTCCGGGACGATCCGCTTCAACGCTGCGGTCGATTCCTGGTCGGGGCAGGACACCCGGACTATATCGACCCCGGCCTCCTCGAGCTGGTGGATCTGGCCGACGGTCGCCGCGACGTCGGTGGTGAGCGTGGTCGTCATCGACTGGACGGTGACCGGGGCGTCACCGCCGACCGCGACCCCGCCAACATGGATCTTGCGGGAGGTGCGCCTGTGGATATCGCGATAGGGCCGAAGGCTCATGGAAAAACCGTGAACGATTGCCTCACGGCAAGGTTATAGCGCAAAAGCCCCGGGGGCGAAAGTGATGAAGACCGAGAATCAAATACTTGGAAGGCCGTTGAGGGCCTCTCCCGCAGGCCTATTCGTCGACGGCCCGGCCCGCCAGCAGGCGCTCGGCGTCCAATGCCACGTTGCGGCGCACCGCGCCGATCGGGCCGATCGCCGGCACGATGTTGCCGTCGACGAGGATTTCAAGCGCGCCGGCATTGCCGGTCAAAAGCGTAAGACCCGGGCGATTCGGCGCCCGATAGGTGTCGCCCATGCGCAGGATTCGGGTCATGAGCACGTTGTTCTCCTCATCCCGCACCTGCACCCAGCTGTCGAGCTTGGCCCTGAGCACGATCCGGGCATCCGCGTTGCCCTCGCTGAAGGCCGCCGGTGCTTGAGAGTCGACCGTCGCGACCTGGGCCTCGGAAGTCGGCGGCGTTGGGGCGGCCGGCACGGCTTCGGACGCTGAGCGGGGGTCCATACCACGCGTGGGGCTCGCCGGGCCGCCGCCTGTGGCGGGCGATGCAACCGCCTCCAGCGCCTCGCCGGAGTCGCTTTCGGGCATATCGGTCGAAGCGGCTCCGGCCCTGTCAGGCGGCGCCCCTTGCGGGGTGGCCTCCGGCGCCGCCGGCTCGCTGACCTCGGCCGCCGCCAACTCCGCACCGCTGGTGGCCTGGCCGATATCTCTATCCTGATCTCTATCCTGCCCCATGCCGGTTCCCGGCGCTTGCGGCGGCGCGATGGCCGCGCTTGCAGCCGCCGGCCTGCCTTGACCCCTAGAGAGTGCCGCTGGTTCGCCGGCCTCGGCCGCCTCTTGGTCCGGCGTCACGGCCACATCCGGTTGCGGTTCGGCAACCAGGGCCACCATGCGCTCCGGGACATCGGGCACGAGCTCGACCGTCGCGCGATCCCTGGACGACAGATAGTACCAGCCCCCGTAGACTGCGGCGGCAAGGGCGAAGGAGACGACCAGGACGGCGCCGCCGGGAAACCGGCTTTCGGGCAGCGGCGAGGGAAAGAGCAACTCGGGCGCCCTCTTGAGACCCGAGGTTTCGGCCTTGAAGCGCTTCACCATTTCCTCGCCGTCAAGACCGAGCTGCTCGGCAAAGGCGCGCACGAAGCCGACCGCATAGGTGGGCCCCGGCAGCTCGTCGAAACGGCCGTCCTCAATCGCCTGCAGATAGACCCGCCGGATTCTGAGTTGGGCGGCGACCTCGCCGAGGTCCAGCCCGGAGCTCTCGCGGGCTTCCTTCAGCAACGCGGCAACGTTCCGCCCCTCGGGCGCCGTGACGCCGGCCTCGTCTCCCGCCAGCGTGAGGCCTTGCCGATCCGTCTCCGTCATCAATCGCGCCCGCCCCCTGGAAACCTTGCCTCCCGGTACGGGAAACCGTCCGATTGCACCGGCGCTCGGGGGAAACGCCGATCGTTCACCAAATAATTTTTCGCCAAAGAGGGAGTTTCGCCCACTCCCGATTTTATCAGCAAAGAGAGGCCATGCAAAGCAACGGCTTAGATCGGTAGTGGGTCAGTTTGAAACCAAGAAATGAAAGCCTCGCGAAAGCGGGGCGCTTTTAGGTCACGGTTCTCGCATCTCACGCGGATCACGATAATCATAGACTGATCGGCGAGGCGCGCAATCGCCCACCGACGCCGTGATCCGGCAGGTCGAAAAGCGCCGTTCGAGGCATTCGCGCATCACGCATCACCTCCAGGCCCTTAACCCTCAAGGCTTTCTGAACATGAGCCTGTTTCAAAAGTCCGAGCTGAGGCCGACGGAATCGAGATGAATGCCAGGGTGAAAGTGGGCCGTCCTTGCCTCGAAAAGGGCGAAAAGCCGCTTAGAGCGGGGATGCCGGATGCGTCGTCAGGCCGCGTCGAGACCGTAGGCGGCGTGTAAGCAGCGGAGCGCCGAGTCGGTGTACTCCTCCGCGATCAGGACGCTGATCTTGATCTCGGAGGTCGAGATCACCTGGATATTGATGCCCTCCTCGGCGAGCGCCTGGAACATCCGTTGGGCCACCCCGGCATGGCTGCGCATGCCGACGCCGATGACCGAGATCTTCACCACATCGGGGTCGGAGATCAGGTCTTGGTAACCCAGTTGCTCGCGCCGTTCCTCGAGGACTTTGGCCGCGCGGTCGAGGTCGGCATTGGTCACGGTGAAGGTGAGGTCCGTGATGCTCCCGTCGGCGGAGACATTCTGCACGATCATGTCGACGTTGATGTTGGCCTCCGCCAGCGGCCCGAAAATGGCAGCCGCGATCCCCGGCCGGTCGGCGACGTGGGTGAGGGTTATCTTGGCCTCGTCCCGGCTGTAGGCGATGCCGCTGACCACTTCCTGTTCCACGATTTCACCCTCATCCACGATCAGTGTACCGGGAGCATCGACGAAGCTCGACAGCACGTGCAGGCGCACGCCGTGCTTCATCGCCATTTCAACGGCGCGAGTCTCTATGACCCGGGCGCCGCCGGACGCCGTTTCCAACATCTCTTCGTAGCTGATTTTATCGATCTTCCGGGCCTTTGCAACGATGCGCGGGTCGGCCGTGAACACCCCGTCCACGTCGGTGAAGATGTCGCACCGGTCGGCATTGAGAGCGGCGGCCAGCGCCACCGCCGAGATGTCCGAGCTGCCGCGGCCCAGGGTGGTGATGCGATTGTCGGGGCCGAGGCCCTGGAAACCGGAGATGACGGGCACCTGGCCGTCGGCCAGGCGGCGCTCCAGTTCGGCGGTCTCGATCTTCGTAATTTGCGCTTTGCCGTGGTACCCGTCGGTGTGGATCGGCACCTGCCAGCCGAGCCAGGACCGGGCGTCGATCCCCCGCGCCCGGAGCGCAAGCGCCAGCAAACCGGCGCTCACCTGCTCGCCCGTGGACACCACCACGTCGTATTCGCGGGCGTCGTACAGCGCCGAGACGCTCTCGCTCAACTTGACCAGATCATCGGTGGCGCCGGCCATGGCCGAGATGACGACGGCCACCTGGTTGCCGGCGTCGACCTCGGCCTGGATCCGCCGGGTGATCTCCTTGATGCGCTCGGTGGTGGCGACCGAGGTGCCGCCGAATTTTTGCACGATCCGTGCCATGGTCAGGTTCTCCGCCTGGAAACTCCGGCCCGCCTAACAACGCCCGCCTAACAACGCCCGCGCGGCCGGCAGGGAAGGCGGCCAGCCTGCCGCCGCCCGGAATGTCAGCAGACATAATATCAGCGGACATCCGGTTGCCGCGCTTGCCGCGCGCGAGGCGCGTGTTCCGGAATGTCAGCGGACATCCGGTTGCCGCGCTTGCCGCGTTGCCGCGCGCGAGGCGCGTGTTCCGGAATGTCAGCGGACATCCGGTTGCCGCTTACCGCGTTGCCGCGCGCGAGGCGCGTGTTATAGATACTTTTGTCAGGTCGGTCCATTTCTAGTCCATATTCTACCGGACCGGGACGAGGCCCCTGGACCGGAAGATAGGGGAGCTTTGAGAATGGCACGTGCCGCTTCGCGGAACACCGCGGCCCGGTCCGGGCACAGCACCGTCGACCCAGAGGAAATCGCCCGCTTCACCGCGCTCGCCGAGGCCTGGTGGGACCCGGACGGAGAATTCCGGCCGCTGCACAGGCTCAATCCCACGCGGATCGCCTTCATCCGCGACCGGGTGGCGGCTCATCACCGCCGCGATCCGCTCAAGGCGCGGCCGCTCAGGGGGCTCACGCTGCTCGATGTCGGCTGCGGCGGCGGGCTGCTCTCGGAACCCATGGCCCGGCTCGGCGCCCGGGTCACCGGCATCGACGCCGCGGAGAAGAGCATCCACATCGCGCGGGCGCATGCCGAGCAAAGCGGACTTTCCATCGACTACCGCCATGCCACGGCCGAGGCGCTCGCCCAGGACATCATCCCCGGCGGCGGCGGGTTCGACGTGGTCCTCAACATGGAGGTGGTCGAGCACGTGGCGAATCTCGACACCTTCCTCGCCGCCACATCGGCCCTGGTCAAGCCCGGCGGGGCGATGGTCGTGGCGACGCTCAATCGCACGGCCAAGGCCTTCGCGCTGGCCGTCGTGGGGGCGGAGTACGTGCTCGGCTGGCTGCCCCGGGGGACCCACGACTGGCGCAAGTTCGTCCGTCCCTCGGAGCTGGCGGCGGGGCTCCGACCCCACGGGGGCGAGATCCGGGAATTTACCGGCGTCGCCTACAACCCCATCACGGACAAGTGGGGCTTAAGCCCGGACCTGTCGGTCAACTACATGGCGTTCGCGGTGACGGGGAAGGGAAAGTGAAGGGCTTAAGCCCGGCGGGGCGACGCCGCGCTCGCCGTCTGGCAGATGCAAATGGACGGGCGGCGGTGGCCGCGACCGACCCCACCGCGGCGCCGTGCTCGCCGTCTGGCGGATGCAAATCAGTCGGGAGAGGGGGCGGCGGCGCCCGCAAATCACCGAGGGATGGAATCTACCGAGGGATGGAATCTCAAGAGTCGCGGCGCCCGAGCCAGGGGATGCGGTGGAACTCGACCCCTTCATCCCGAAGCTCGCGGGCTTCCTCCTCTTTGGCCTCGCCGTAAATGTTGCGCTCGGCCACCTCGCCGTAATGAATCTTGCGCGCCTCCTCGGGGAACCTCTGGCCCACGAAGTCGCAGTTCTCCTCCACATGCCGGCGTAGCTTCCTGAGTGCGGCTATGGCCTGAGCGGACGACTTCCACGCTTGGTCCTCGCCGCCCTTGCTCCGGGCGACGTGAGGGGCCATCGGCGCCTTGGCAATTTTGCGCTCGCCGCAGACCGGGCAGGCGATCTCGCCCGTGCGGTTCTGCGCCTTGAAGGTCGCATCGTCGCGAAACCACGCTTCGAAAGTGTGGTTGTTGCGACATTTGAGGTCGAACAAGATCATGTGTCGGACTCGCGCCTCCGTCTGCCGGCAACCGATTACAACCGAATAAACCGCATGTCAAATCCCCCTTGCAAGAGCCTGAAGCGGTACTTGCAAGAGCCTGAAGCGTCAGAGCGGTATATTAGAGCGGTATATAAGGGAAAAGCGGAAAAGGCAAAATGGTCTCTTGCCACCCCCATCATGCGGCCGAGCGCGACCCTTCAGCGTGGGTTTGCCGGTTCGCCGGGCTCGTGCCCGCGGCCGGCGAGGTGCTCGATGTCGCCTGTGGGGCCGGCCGCCACAGCCGCCTGTTTCTCGCCCGCGGCCACCGCGTCATCGCCGTCGACCGGGACCTTTCGCGCATCGCCGATCTGAAAGGCGATCCGAACCTGGAATTGGTCGAGGCCGATCTCGAGGGCCCCGGGCCATGGCCGTTCGGGTCGCGCCGGTTCACGGGGGTGGTCGTCGTCGACTACCTCTGGCGTCCGCTCCTGGCCACGCTCATCGGCAGCCTGGCGCCCGGCGGCGTGCTGATTTACGAGACCTTCGCCCGTGGCAATGAACGGTTCGGCCGGCCGCTCAGCCCCGATCACCTGCTCAACCCCGGCGAGTTGCTGGAGGTCGTGCGCGGGCGGTTGCACGTGGTCGCATTCGAACAGGGCGAGGTGCGAAAGCCAAGGCCGGCGGCGGTCCAGCGCCTGTGCGCCGTCAACCACCGGTCCCAGGCGCCGGCGCCCGAAGCCTATCCCGTGGAGCCGATCGACGGCGGGTGACACCGTCGCCCGCCGGGCCCATGCCCGCCTCTAGGGCCGGGTGCGTGGGGGGCCGCCCTTATATGCTACCATCGCCGGCAACCGGGAGGGGCCATCCGGGGAATCTCGGATCGGGTGAAGCGCGTGCGCATACGGGGAAAAATCGGATCAGGAAAGGAGGAGTCTACATGACCACATTGAAGGAGCGGCTCGAGCGCAGGGAAATCATCGTCATCGACGGCGGGATCGGTACCGAAATCCAGCGCCGCGGCGTTCCCATGGACAATGACGCCTGGTGCGGCGTGGCCAACAAGAGCCACCCCGAGATCGTGCTCCAGACGCATATGGACTATATCCGCGCGGGCGCGCAAGTGGTCACCGCCAACACCTTCGGCACGGCCCGGCACGTGCTCGAGCCGGCCGGCCTCGGCGACGAAGTGGAGGCGATCAACCGCAAGGCGGTCGAACTCGCCCGCGAGGCCCGCGACGAGGCCGCCGATGGCCAGGTGTGGGTGGCGGGCTCGATGTCCTCCATGCCTCCGCTGACCAAGCGAGTGAAGACCCCCCGTGGTGATGCGGTCAAGGCCAGCTACAACGAGCAGGCCCAGATCCTGGCTGACGCCGGCGTGGATCTCATCGTCACGGAGATGATGGTCGACGTGGAAAATGCCTCACTCGCGATGGCGGCCGCAGTGGCGACCGGCTTGCCCGTCTGGATCGGATTCAGCACCGAGGTCGTGAACGGCACGGTGCAGACTTACTGCGGATGCGAGTACACCGATATGCCACCCGAGGCGTTCGGCGATATAATCGGTCCAATCCTGGCCTTCGGCTGCCAGGCGGCAGGCGTCATGCACAGCAGGGTCGAGGACACGGGCCCCGCGCTCAAGATGCTTTCCGATCACTGGTCCGGCCCGACGCTGGCGTACGCCGAGAGCGGCGAGTTCGTGCCGCCGGATTGGCAGTTCGTCGACACCATCTCTCCCGAGGACTACGCGAGGAAGGCGCGCGAGTGGGTCGAGATCGGCGCGCAAATTGTCGGAGGCTGCTGCGGCACGGGGCCTGCCCACATTCGACGCCTCAAGGAGCTGTTGCCGCCGACCTTGCCGGATTCAGCGTGATCCTTGGCGACCCCTGATCCCTCGGCCGTGAAAGACGGGGCGGAGATTTCGCCGCTTATCCGGCGATCACCCCCGAAATGATTAAGGCGGGGGTTTCTGTTTACGTTGGTTTTATGATTGGGGCTGTGGAGCAATCGGGTCTTCTCACAGAGGCCGATTTAGTATTGGCGATTTATCAATCGATGCAGGCCAGGCATAGGGATCGTGGCAGCCAGCAGTCAGCATGAATAGATGCATCTGGGCGCGCGCAAGGTCCTGCTCAAGTTTGTAAAGGTGTTTTCTCGATAGATATTGTTGATGGCGCTTAATCGGCTGAAACCATCGCAGCCGTGATGCGTAGAGGTGAGTGTCCGGGCGTTTTGTGTCCGGTACGATAAATCCATGAGTAAGCAGATCGCGGATATTTTGGTGCGCGCCCACACGGAGTATAGCTGTGTTCAGTGCATCGAGTGTTTCAGGCTCATGCACAACTTCTGTGCACAGCTCTTTCAATAGGTTTATGCGCTGTCGAAATGGCAATATCAGAGATGTATCTAAATCACGCGTATCCGGTCGGTTTAGCAGGTCACGTATAGATGAATCGACCGTGAACTCGGCATTTGCCCACCACCGGACTATGAGGCCGATCAAGAAAATGGCATCATCGTCTAGATTCATTGTCGTTTGGCGAAGATGGTCAGGGTGACGGGTGTACGGCATGGTCAAGCCTCCTAAGAAGCCGAAACCGGAAGAAATCGAAACCGAGCCCGACGGCTGGGATCGGTTCACGAAAGCGGTCAAGCGGATGGCGCCGCCGAAGCGGCGGAAGACGAAACAAGCGGACAGGAATGAGAGAGGCTAGAAGCCGGAGCAACGGCCAACTTAGAGGTCAGCTACCTCAAGCCACACAACTGCCCTTTCCGGTAGGTGTTCAACGCGGCCAGCCTCATATTTTCGCTTTGCCGCCATTTCGATTCTTTCGCGGTGCGCTTCAAAGGCACGCAACAGCTCGTTGCCCGCGATTCCCCGGGCTCCACAACATTCCCTCAGCGCCTTATGGGTCACGCGACAATCCACGTAGCAGTTAGCGGCTTCATCACGGCCCTGAAGCCAGACGGCTAGTCGCGGTTGTTCTTTAACGAACGGGGTGCCGTCAAAAACTAGGGCCATTGGCTTCCTCATTTGATTCGTGACAGCAGCTTTAGGAGCGCCTGCTTCTTAGTCAACTGGCTATGCGCGCGCTTCCCCCTCACTAGTCCGCCGATAGGTGAGGCGCTTGCCCCGGATGCCCTCGGTGACGAAGACGGCGACCCCTCAGGGCCGCCGTTTTTGCCGGTCCGTGATCGGCCTCGGCCGTTTACTTGCCGGGCTGCGGGACGAGCCTGAGGTAGGGCTTGAGGGTCCTCCAACCGCCCGGGAACTTTTCCCTGGCTTCCTCGTCGCTCACCGCAGGCACGATGATCACGTCCTCGCCGTGCTTCCAGTTGACCGGCGTCGCCACCTTATGGCTGGCCGTGAGCTGCAGCGAATCGATCACCCGCAGCACTTCGTCGAAGTTGCGGCCGGTGGCCATCGGATAGACGATCATCAACTTGATCTTCTTGTCCGGTCCGATGACGTAGACGTTACGGACCGTCATGTTATCCATCGCGGTGCGCCCCTTCGCGCCACCGGTGACATTCGGATGGATCATGCCGTAGAGCTTTGCGACCGCGAGATCAGGATCACCGATCATGGGGTAGTTCGGCGCCTGCCCCTGGGTCTCCTCGATGTCTTTGGACCACAGCTTGTGGTCTTCGACCGAGTCGACGCTGAGACCGATGACCTTGACATTCCGTTTGTCGAACTCGGGCTTGAGCTTGGCCATATAGCCGAGTTCGGTGGTGCAAACGGGCGTGAAGTCCTTGGGGTGCGAGAACAGGATCGCCCAGCCGTCGCCGATCCAGTCGTGGAAGTGGATCGTGCCCTCCGTGGTTTCGGCGGTGAAATCGGGGGCGGTGTCTCCGAGTTGCAGTGTCATGGTTCGACTCCTCCTTGAGCTTGACGGGCCCGCCGCCCGGCTGCCCTTGCCGGCGTGCGCCTCGGCAATGCGGGACCCGTGCCGTTCTTTACCCGAGTCTTTACCCGGGATTCTTTATCCGGGATTCTCCAGATGACTCCCGCTGGTTGTCGATAATCGTAGCACGAACGGCGGCTCACGGCGAGTGCGGCCCTAAACTGGTAGTGCCTCAGTTTGACGAAGGTCCGCTCATAGCCATAAGTCGAAGCAACGTACGTCTCGCCGCTTGGGTGCAGGAAGAAATCCAGCGCAGGCTTCAGGCGCTTCTCTTTATCAACATCTCGAACATGGCTGGAAGCTCTTGCTGACCGTGGCCGGCGGCGATGGCGCGCTCGAAATAGCTCGCCACCGTCTTTGGGAAAGCAGCATCAATGCCGAGCTCCTCGCTCAGTTTTACGACGTGAGCGTAGGCGGCCGCATCGGTCTCCAAGGTCCCGCCCGTCACTTCATAGGACCGGTCTGCAATCATCTTGCCATACCGCCGCGTCGTGCCCTCACCCCCCATCAAGGCCTCTTCGACGTAGATTTCGATCGGGAATCCGGCCGCGTGGCAGATCGCGGCGCCGTGGAAGAAGGCGAGCAGGGACCCATAGTGCGACGAGTAAACGGCCTTGTCGAAGGTGGGCGCGCCTCCGATGGCTTCGCCGACGAGCTGCGGATTGCCTCCCATAGCCGCGAGCAGGTTCTTGTTGGCGTCGAAGGCGGCCTTAGGGCCTGAGTAGACGATGGTGCAGTTATTGCCCCTGATATCCTGGGGATAGCCGAGGATCGAACCGTCGAGATAGACGATGCCGTTCTTCTCGGCCCAGCGACCCATGTCGCGCGACTCCTCCGCCGTGACGGTGCTGAACTGCATCAGCAGCTTGCCGTGCAGGGACCTGGCCACGTCATCCGTCTGGACTACGGATGCGCTGGCGTGGTGATCCGTGATGGAGACGACGACCACTTGAGCCGCGGCCGCGGCCTCGGAAGCAGACGCGGCAACGCTCGCGCCTGCCGCGGCGAGCGCATCACACTTCGAAGCCGTTCGGTTCCACACGGTGACACGGTGGCGCTTTGCGAGCAACGCTTCGGCAAGCGCGCTCCCCATCATGCCGATACCGATTACACAGACATGTTGGCTTTCGTTCGATTCGGTCATCATCTCAACCTTCCGGATATTGACGTCATCACGCTACGCCTGGCGCGAGTGGCGTGCAACGACTGCTCCCCCGGTGAAGGCCATCGTCCAATGTCCGCAAAGGGTCATAAGCGGACGTTCTCGAGACCCACCCATCACCGACAAGTTGAAACTGAGATACTACCCCTAAACTGGTAGTGCAATCACGATCCGCCCCTTTACCGGGCCGCTTCGGCGATGGGAAACCCTGCCCAGTGGTCATTTCGCGCGCCGAGGGCGGAGCCCTGCCCGCACAAGCACACACCTGTCCCGCCGGGACGGTCTGGATGCTTCTGGATCGAGGCCTGTCATGGCGGCAAAGGGGCCGGCCGGAGGAGGCCGCCTACTCGCCTTCAGCCGTCCGGCCCTCGACCGCGACCGGGCCGGGGTCCGAGAAGCCGCGGTCGTGCCCGAGCGCCGGGATCATACGGCGGGCTTCCTCGGCCTTGGCCGGATCGATCTCGGCGGTCACGATCGTGACCTCCTCGCCGCCATCGGCCAGGACCTCGCCCCAGGGCGAGACGATCAGTGAATGGCCGTAAGTCGTGCGGCCGTCCTCGTGCTCGCCGCACTGGGCCGGGGCGAAGACAAAACACCCCGTCTCGATGGCGCGGGCGCGCAGGAGCACGTGCCAATGGGCGCGCCCGGTGACCGCGGTGAAGGCGGCGGGCACCGCGAGGAAGCTCGCCCCGGCCTGGGCCAACGCCCGGTAGAGATGGGCAAAGCGCAGGTCGTAGCACACCGTCATGCCGATGAGGCCCCACGGCGTCGCCGCCAGCTGGGCGCGGGCGCCGGGCCGAACATAGGCCGACTCGCGATAGGACTCGCCTCCCGCGAGGTCGACGTCGAACATGTGGATCTTGTCGTAGCGGGCGACGATGCCGCCCTCGCCGTCAAGGAGATAGGAGCGGTTGGCGACTTGATCCGCGCTCAGCTTGATGGTCATGGAGCCGACCAGCAGCCACGCCCCGGTCTCCCGCGCGAGCTGCCGGAAGGCGGGCAGCCCCGGATGCTCGGCCTCGGTCAACGCTTTCTCAAGCAGGCGGCGGCGGCGGCGCTCCACCATGGTGACGCATTCGGGCAACGTGATGAGATCGGCGCCCTTGGCTCGCGCCTGGCGCACGAGGCCGGAGACCGCCTCGATATTGGGCTGGATTTCACAGCCCGAATTGGTCTGGACGCAGGCGACCTTGAAGCTGCCCGTCATGGCTCAAGCCTCCAGCAAAGCGTCGAGCCGGCCCGATCGATCGAGCTTGACCAGCTCATCCGAGCCGCCGATCGCCCGGCCGTCGATGAAGATCTGCGGCACCGTCCAGCCGCCGCCCGCACGCTCGGCCATCTCGGCGCGTCTGGCCGGGTTGAACGTCACGTCGATCTCGGTGAACCCGATCCCCTTGTACCTCAGGAGGCGCCTGGCCCGGCGGCAGTAAGAGCACAGCTTGGCGGTATAGATGACGATCTCGGCCATGGACGGCTCCCCGACGATCCTCGCGGCCCTGAAACAGACCTCCGGCACCCTCGTTATATGATTTCCCGACGCGGCTTCGCCAGTCGCATGGGAACAAATCGTTGTGAGGCTGCCGACCATTCCCGAGGGGCGGAGGTCAGGGATCGACTAAAGCGGCGCGCGCTGGGGATCGGGCGCGAGTTGCGGGATGGCAATGGTCGGGGTGCGCTCGCCGTCGAACTTTGCGAAGCCTCGGTCATCGATCCTCTCATTTGACTAGGGTGTGTACTCATAAAAATCGGCTTCGGTGGGCTTGCGGCTTACGTCGCTAATGTCCGCTTTTAGCCAACAACGGAAGTTCCATTGCTCGGCAACCACTTAAAAAAATCATGAAATCCACTGTTATTTCGGCAATGTAATTGCCTTCGTTGTTCAGCCAAGGATGAAGTATGCTGGTTCTAGCACCGGCCATGGTGGAACAATTGGCCGAGCCGTGATTAAGGGAGATAGTCTCAATGGTTGAGGACGGCGACCCGACCTTGGAAGGCGGCTGCACCTGCGGCGCTGTGCGTTATCGCATGACCAGCAGGCCGATGTTCGTTCATTGCTGTCATTGCCGCTGGTGTCAGCGCGAAACTGGTGCATCTTTCGCCCTCAATGCAATGATCGAAGCCGATCGCGTCATCCATGTGCAGGGGGCACCGGAAACGGTGAATACGCCGTCAAACAGTGGCAGGGGGCAGAAGATCGTTCGCTGCCCAAACTGCAGCGTTGCCTTGTGGAGCCACTACGCAGGTGCGGGTGACGCGGTGTGTTTCATTCGCGTCGGCACGCTCGATGAACCGGATCGTCTGGCGCCCGACATCCACATCTTTGTAAGTTCAAAGCAGCCTTGGATTATATTGCCGCCGGGCGTTCCCGCCGTCGAAGAGTACTACGATCGCAACGATTATTGGCCCGAGGAAAGCCTAGCGCGGCGCCGTGCACTGCTTGGCTGATAGCTTGAGGTCCGCTTTGGGTCATAAGCGGACCTATCGCGCTAGCGCTCACCACGTCCGCTATTAGCCATAAGCGGACATACGTCGTATTGGGCCTGTGAAGAGTTCTTTATCGCCAGCGCCAAAACGTCGTCCCGCCTCACACCCGGTCGCTTTCGTCGTGAGCCCAGTCATAGCCCTTGCCGAAGCGCTTCGCGAGAAAATCCACAAACGTCTTCACCTTGGGCGGCACGAAGCGTTGGTAGGGATGCACGGCATAAAGCGGCGTCCGGTCCGGGACCGGTGGATGCTTGGGCATAACCTCGACGAATTCTCCGATTGCTAACGAGGGCCCAACCAGCCATTCCGGGGCAAGGACTAGCCCCATGGCATCCCGAGCAGCATTTATCAGGGCATAACCGCTGTCGGCGCTGAAGCTTCCGGATGCGCGTACGTCGACGGTGCGACCGCCGGCCTTGAAACGCCAAACGTTGTAGCCCGGATGTGTCCGGAAGATCAGACAGTTGTGGCCGGCCAGGTCTTCGGGGCGTTGCGGCGCGCCGGCGCGATCCAGGTAACGCGGGCTGGCGCATAAATAGCGCCGCGCCTCGCCGATCTTGCGTGCGCGAAGCGTCGAATCTTCGAGCCGGCCGACACGGACGGCCAGGTCGTACCCCTCGCCCACCAGGTCCACCACCCGATCGGTGAAGGTGAGCGCGAAACGCACTCCAGGCCAACGGGCTTGAAACTCGCCTATGGCGACCGTCAGGTGGCGCTCCATGCTCGCCGGTATCGTCAGACGGATGAGGCCGGAGGGATGATCCTCCAACTGCGCCGCCATGACCTTGGCCTCCTCCAGATCGAGCAGGATGCCCCGCGTGCGCTCATAGAAAGACCGACCGACTTCGGTCAGGTTCAACTTGCGCGTGGTCCGGTGGAACAGAGCGGCACCGACCCAGCCCTCGAGTTCAACGATACGCCGCGAGAGCGAAGATGGCGCCAGCCCCGACTGCCGGCCGGCCTCGGAGAACGACCCGGTTTCCACGGCTTTCGCGAACAGTGTGAGCGCGCCTAGCCTGTCCATCCGCTCCATCCTTTCTGATCAATTTGTACACAAATCGCAATAATGAATTGCATATTTATGGTCTATTCGTAAAGAAAAACCTTCTTTACGTTGGCGTTCAGTCACACCGCCAACCGATAGAGGGCGCCATGATCGAGCTTTATTTCTGGACCACGCCGAACGGCTACAAGCCGCTTCTCTTCCTCGAAGAGGCCGGGATCGACTACGAAATCCGCCCCGTCAATATCTCGAAGGGCGAGCAGTTCGAGCCGGAGTTTCTGAAGATTTCCCCCAACAACCGCATCCCGGCCATCGTCGATCACGACCCCGAGGATGGAGGTGGGCCGCTGGCGCAGTTCGAATCCGGCGCCATCCTCCAGTACCTGGCTGAGAAGACCGGCAAGTTCATCCCCGAGGATGCAAGGGGCCGGGCCGAAGTCCTGCAATGGCTGAATTGGCAAATGGGGGGCATCGGCCCGATGTTCGGCCAGTATCTTCACTTTGTCGATTATGCGCCCGAAGATCTCCCTTACGCCAAGGAGCGCTACACGCGGGAAGCCGAACGGCTTCTGGGTGTGCTCGACAAGAGGCTCGCGGACCGCGAATACGTGGCCGGCGAGTATTCGATTGCCGATATGGCGATCTATCCCTGGGTGCGCCAGCGCATAGAGCGTTTCGAGGGCTTCGCCAACGTCGAGCGCTGGGCATCGACGGTCGCTGAACGCCCGGCGACCATCCGCGCCTACGAAAAGGGCGCGGCGATCAATACCGTTCCCACCATCAACAAAGAATCAAAGGCGCTGCTGCTTGGTCTGACCGGCAGCAATGCCAACGATAGCAAAGACCACAAGGCCGCCTGATCCCGGGTGGCTTTCAACCCCTTTTATGGAGAACTAAAATGTCGAACCAGATCGTCTCCACCGTTTCGACGCAGGCCGGGCCGCCTTTGGCCGTCACGGCCCTCAAGGCGCCCCTGAACTTCATCCGCCGTCAGGACACCAAGCCCGTGTTCCATAGCGCGGCCCTCACAAGCGGCCAGATGAAATACTTCTTCGAGCCCGAGGCCCACACCGTACCCATCTCGGACATGCGCGAGATCGCTGGAACGCTGTCGGTCGATCGCGAAGGGTCCGCGCTGCTGCGCCACACGACCG
>JACZXZ010000026.1 GCA_022571365.1 Pseudomonadota bacterium
CGATGGTGCAGACCTTCGAAGCGGGGCCGGAGCTGCACCTGGCCGAGCGGCTCCTGCAGGCGCTCGAGGGCGGGCTCGCCATCGGCGGCGAGGTCGGTCCGGTGCACTCGGCCGGGCTGCTCGTCGCGCACGAGCAAATCTGGCCGCTTGTCGATTTGCGCGTCGATTGGCACGACGACGACCCGATCGCCGGGTTGCGAAGGCTATGGCAGGCCTACCAGCCGCAGATGGCCGACTACGTCGCCCGGGCGCTCGATCCCGGAGCCGCTGCGTCCTACGGTGTGCCGGGGGATGAATAGGACGGCACCGAACGGACAAGGGGGGAGATCCATGGCTAACGTCGAGTGGCGCATGACGGGGCCGGGGTTCGGCAACTACAACCGCGACTGGGGGCTGTCCCTGCCAGTTCGACGCGCTGCCCACCCAAGGCAATTGCCGGGCAAATCACCGCGCACATCGACGAAGGGCGTTTCCGCGAGGTCCGCCTCGACGGCCTCAACTGGGTGGTGATCTATGGCTGGCCGGGCTCGCCCTAGCCGGCCCCGTCCCCGCCGATCTCGTCCAGCAGCCGGCCGAGGAAGTCCTCGCAGGCGGCGACCTGCTTGAGGCTGATGAACTCGTTCGCCTTGTGCGCCTGCGCGATGTGGCCCGGGCCGCACACCACCGCCGGGATGCCGGCCGCGTCGAACAATCCGCCCTCGGTGCCGAAGCTCACCGTCGCCGTGTCGTTGGCGCGCGCCAGGCGCTTGGCCAGGCGCACCACCTCGCCGTCGTCACCTGTGGCGAGGCCGGGATAGGCGGCGCGCGGCTGCCACTCGATGCCGCTCTCGACCGCGACCTCGCGCATCCGCGGCAGCAGCTCCGCCTCGGCGAAGGCGCGGACCTCCTCGATCAGCGGCTCAGGGTCGTGGCCGGGCAGGTTGCGGATCTCGAACTCGAAGGTGCATTCGCGGGGGACGATGTTGAGCGCCGTGCCGCCGGCGATGGTGCCGACATGGACGGTGGTGAAGGGCGGGTCGAAGGCCGCCTCGAACGGCCCCTCCCGCTGCAACCGCTGGGCCATGCGGCCGAGGAAGGCGACCAATTCAGCCGCGATCTCGATCGCGTTCACCCCCCCGTGGATGTAGGCGGAGTGGCATTCGCGCCCACGCACCCGGCAGCGCAGATCGCGTTTGCCCTTATGGCCGGTGACCACCTTCATGCCCGTGGGCTCGCCGATGATGCACATGGCGGGCCTCACCGGCATCCTCTCGATGGCCGCGATCAGCCTGGGCGCGCCGAGACAGCCCAGCTCCTCGTCATAGGAGAAGGCGAAGTGGATCGGCGTGTCCTTGACGCGCGCGAGGATGTCCGGGGCAAATGTCAGGGCGGCGGCGATGAAGCTCTTCATGTCGGCCGTGCCGCGCCCATAGACGCGCCCCTCGCGGATCGTCGCCCGGAACGGGTCCGTCTCCCAGTCCTGGCCGTCCACCGGCACCACGTCGGTGTGCCCCGAGAGGCAGATGCCGGGCCGGTCGCCGGGCCCCAGCGTGGCGTAGAGGTTGGCCTTGGCGCCCTCGTCGTCGTGGGTCAGCCGCGACTCGACCCCGAGCTCCGCGAGATGGTCGCGGACGAAATCGATCATCTCGAGGTTGGAGTTGCGGCTGGTGGTGTCGAAGGCTACCAGCCGCTCGATCATCGCGGTGCTTCGGGGCATCGCGGCGCTTCGGGGTCGCTCGTCGGCCATGCGTCAATCCGTCCGTTGCCCGCGGGAGGACGGCCCGAGTATACATTCGCGCGTATACATTCGCGCGCCCGACCGCGCCGTCGATTTCGGAACTCATGACCGCCAGGGATTAGGACGGCGATCAGGGGACCCATGGCGCTGGGCCGCCCAGGTCCGCTATGGCCTGCAAGCCTCGTTCAAGGTGGAATACGCTACCCCGCACGCTCCCATAGAGAAACGCAACACACGCAGGGTCTAGCCAAGCCCTTGAAAAGATTGGGGGGCGATCCGGGACTCGAACCCGGGACCCGCTGATTAAGAGTCAGCTGCTCTGCCAACTGAGCTAATCGCCCATTCGCGTGTCAATTCAATGACTTGAGGCCGTTTGCGGCAAGGAACAGGAAGCGGTCGTTAGACTCTAACGCCGTTTTGCTCTTTCTCAAGCCGTTTTTCGAAGGCCAGGCCCGCGCGGCCTGCTGGATAAGCGGCGGCGGACGCGGCTGACGCGGCTATAGGGTGACAGATGGCTTGCGAACGGCGGGGGAAAATGGAATTTGGTGCGGAATAGCGGGCCGAGTTGGAATTCCGGGGGGGTGTGGCCAAACCATGTGGCGCGCTGCCGCGGCCACTCCGGCCTCCCGGCAAAGCCGCAAAGGGGGTCACCACGGGGGCTTGGCCGCGCCGCGGCGGCCGATGCGCACGCCCCGGTGGATGTCGACGCTCATCAACAGGCCAAGGCCGAACAGCAGGGCCACCATCGCCGTGCCGCCATAGGAGATGAGCGGCAAGGGGACGCCGACCACGGGGATCAGCCCCATCACCATGGCGATGTTGATGAAGACGTGAAGGAAAAAGATCGTGGTCACGCCCATGCCCACGAGACGGCCGAATTGATTGTGGCTCGAGAAGCTGACCATGAAGCCGTAGATCAGAACCAACAGATAGAGCCCCATGAGGACGAGACCGCCGACGATGCCGAGTTCCTCGGCCAGGGTGGTGAAAATGAAATCGGTCTGGGTCTCGGGCAGGAAGTCGAGCTGGCTCTGGCTCCCCTGCATGAATCCCCTGCCGAACACGCCGCCCGAACCCAACGCGATTTGCGACTGGAGGATGTGGTAGCCGGCGCCCAGAGGGTCGCTCTCGGGGTTGAGGAAGGCCATGATGCGCTGCTTCTGGTAGGCGTGCAGGAACTGCCAGGTGACCGGGATCGAGGCCAAGCCCGCGACCAGGACGCCGGCGAACATCCACAGGCGCAGGCCGGCCAGGAACAAAATCGCGCCGCCGGCGACGGCCAGCACCACGGCGGTGCCCAGGTCGGGCTGGCGCAGCACCAGAGCCACCGGCACGGCCACCATCGCAAGCGGCACGATCAGATAGCCCGGGCGCCCCACATCGTCCGGGCTGACGCCGTGGAAGTAGCGGGCCAGGCTCAAGACCAATGCGATCTTCATGAGCTCCGAGGGCTGCATGGAGAAATAGCCAAAGGAGATCCAGCGCTGCGCCCCCATCGCACCCGAGCCGACGAGCTCGACGGCGGCGAGCAGACCAAGGGCGGCGAAATAACAGGGATAGGCGTATCTGAGCCAGAGCCGAACGTCGATCAGCGCCACCGTCAACATGACGACGAAGCCGATGGCGAAGCGGGTCATCTGGTGCATCACCCACGGCTCGAGAACGCCTTTGGCCACCGAGTATTGCATGGCGAAACCGATCGCCCCGATCAAGCATATCAGAAGCACGAACATCCAGTTGAGGCGCCACAGCTTACCGGCGAGCGACAGGCCCGGGGGCCGGACAAAACCGCCGACGGTTCTCATCATCTCGCTCACAGCTCGCGGCCGGCCGCGCCGGCGCCAGCAAGGGGCGAGACCGGCCCGGCGCGCGACGGGTCCCTCAGTTGGACCTTGAGCAAGATGTCGTGGGCGATCGGCGCCGCCACCGTGGCGCCGCCGCCGCCGTGCTCGACGACCACGGCCGCCACGTAGCGCGGCGCCTCGAGCGGGGCATAGCCGATGAACACGGCGTGATCCCGTTCCCACCAGGGCCGGTCCTGGTTCTTGATCACGCCCCTCTCCCGCTCGCTCTTGGAGATCCGGCGGACCTGGGAGGTGCCGGTCTTGCCGCCCATGGCGAGGCCCACCTCCTCGATGCGCGCCCTGTAGGCGGTGCCCAAGGGATGGTTGACCACGCCGTCCATGGCCTCGCGGAGGATGGCAAGGGCGAGCGACGACACCCCGAGGGACTCGAAGGCTGGCTGCGGATCGGCGCGGGCCTCGCCCGGCTCGACCGGATCGCGGGACAGACGGGGGACAACCGCGACGCCGCCATTGACCAGCCGGGCCATCATCACAGCGAGCTGGAGCGGCGTGGTCAGGACAAAGCCCTGACCGATTCCGGTGATCAGCGTCTCTCCCTGTTGCCACGGCGTGCCCAGGGTGGCGAGCTTCCAGTCCCGGGTCGGAATCATCCCGGGCTGCTCGCCCGGCAGATTGATGCCAAGCTTCTGGCCCAGGCCCAGGCGGCGGGCCATCCCGGCGATCCGGTCGACGCCGGTTCGGCGGGCCAGATCGTAAAAGTAAACGTCGCAGGATTGCTTGATGCCCTCCACCATAGCCAACAGGCCATGTCCGCCCCGCTTCCAGCAGTGAAAACGGCTGTCGCCGAGTTCGATCTCGCCGGTGCACAACACCCTGTGGCCCGGGCCCGCGACGCCGCCCTCGAGGGCGGCGAGCGCGACCACCATCTTGAAGGTGGAGCCCGGCGCGTATTGTCCGGCAATCGCCTTGTTGATCAGCGGAGCCCGGGGATCGGAGAGCAGGTTCCGCCAGCTTTCGATGCTGAGACCCCGGTTGAATTCATTCGGATCGAAGCCCGGGCTCGCCGCCATGGCCAGGACATCGCCGGTATGGACATCCATCACCACCGCCGCCGCGCTGTGCCCCTCAAGGCGCGCGCCGACCGACCTCTGAAGGGCCATATCGAGGGTGAGCACCACGTCCCGGCCGGGCTCGCCCTGCCTTCGGCCGAGTTCCTTGACGACCCGGCCGAGGGCATTGACCTCGACCTCGCTGGCGCCGCCCTTGCCCCGGAGCGCGAGGTCGTAAACCTTCTCGATTCCGCTCTTGCCGATGCGGAAGTCGGGCAACTCCAGGAGCGGGTCGCCGGTGAGCTCCGCCTCGGAGACCGCGGCCACATAGCCGACCACATGGGCCGCGGACGCTTTATAGGGGTAGTATCGGGAGCCGCCGACCTCGATCATCACCCCGGGCAGATCCGGGGCGTTGACCTCGATGCGCGATACCTCCTCCCAGCTGAGATTCTCGCGCACGACGATCGGCACGAAACCCCGTTTGCGTCCGACCTCACCCAGCACTCTCAGCCGCTCGCTCTGGGCGAGCGGAACGAGCGCGCCGATCGCCTCGAGCGTCGCCGCAACGTCGCTCGCCTGTTCCGGGATGACGACCGCCCGGTAGTTGCGCTGGTTGACCGCGAGCGGCGTGCCGAACCGGTCGAGGATGCGACCGCGCGGCGGCGGTAGGAGCCGCAGGTTGATGCGGTTCTCGTCCGCCAACATGAGATAGCGGTCGGACTCGACCACCTGGAGGTAGTACATGCGCCCGACCAGGACCGAAAAGAGAGCGAGCTTGCCGCCCGCAAGCAACGCGGCACGCCGGGTGAACAGCCTGTCACGCTCCTGTTCGGCCCGCAACTCACGCCTGCTTGAGAAACGCCCGCTGGGCGCGCGCCAGCACCCAGGTCAGACCGGGAAACAGGGCGAGGGTCAGCAAGTACTGGGCAATGACCGGGCGCGGATCGATCAACGTCCCGACCAGCAGGGCGACCAGAGCCCAACTCAACAGCGCCACCCCGGCGGCGACCAGCATGAAGCTCCACCACAGCACGAGGAACGGCTTGCCATGGAAGAACCGCCGCTGGGAGGTGACCACCCTGTGAACCATCAGCAGGACCAGGGCGTTCACGCCCAGGGGCACGCCGCTCAGAAGATCCTGCAAAAGCCCGATCGCGAACACGGCGACGGCGGGCAGAAGATCGGGCCGGTAGATCGACCAGTAATAAACCGCGATCAGGGCCACGGCGGGCGCCACCGGGGTGTAGCCCGGCATCGGAAGCGGCACCATGCCGAGCGGCACCAGCAACACGCACACCGCGAACGGCGACAGATTCCGCGCCGCGCGATCGAGATGGCTCACAAGCGTGGGTTTCACCGGCCGCCCTCCGCGTCCTCAGGGGGGCCTTGCGGCGCGGACAGCAAGTCGTCAGCTCCAAAATCGATCAGCTGCAAATACTCGAGCCGGTCCCAATCGACGAAAGGCTGCACGCGCACGCCATCGTCGCCCACCGCCGCGACAACGCCGATCGGCAGCCCCGGCGCAAACACACCGCCATGGCCTGAGGTCACGACCCGGTCACCGAGCGAGACCTGGACCTCCGCCGGCAGGTACAGGATCTCAGGCCGGTCGGAGTTGTCGCCGGCCAGAATGGCGCGCTCGCGGGAGGGTCCCACCACGACGGGAATGCGCGAGTTCAAGTCCGTGATCAACAGCACGCGGGCCGAGCGGTGCCCGACCTCGGCGACGCGGCCGACGAGTCCCTGGCCGTTCACCGTGGCCTGGCCCTTGCCCACGCCGTCGCGGGCGCCGACATTAACCAGCACGTTGCGCACGAAAGGACCGGGCGAGGCGGCGATGACCCGGCCCGTGATGTAACGGGCGGACGGGTCCGGAGTGTAGTTGAGCATGTCCCGAAGGGCGGCGTTTTCGCTCTCCAGCCTCCGCGCCACCTGTTGCCAGCGGACCAGCCGTTGGCTTTCTTCGCGCAGCCTCGCGTTCTCGGCGCGCAGGTGAGCCAGCTCGCGCACGTTATCGACGATGTCCGCGACGGTCGCGATCGGGCGAGAAAAAGCCTCGAGGATCGGGGCGAAGGCGTCGACCACGGTGGTCCGCGCCCGTTCGACCAGCACCGTATCCACCCCGCCCACAATGATGAGCCCGACGGCGGCGGACAGCAGCAGCAGGAAGGCGAAGCGCTGGGCCAGGGCCCTGACCGGCGTGGTCAGACGCAAGACCGATCCCGCGCGCTGCTTCACCCTGACATCTCCCTTGTGTCCCCTCGCCGGCGCGGCCGCCCGGCGCCCCCGGCAGCCGTGACCGCCAAGAGCTTGCCGATACTAGCGAATACTAATACGTGCTGATCAGGATGTCCTTGAGGACCTTCATCTCCTCGAGACAGCGGCCGGTGCCGAGCACCACGCACGACAAGGGATCGTCAGCGATGGACACCGGCAGCCCGGTGGCGCGCCTGAGCACGTGGTCGAGATTGCCGAGCAGCGCGCCGCCGCCCGTCAGCACGATGCCCTTGTCCACAATGTCGGCCGCCAGCTCCGGCGCCGCGTGTTCGAGCGCCACCTTGACCGCTTCGATGATGGCGCCCACGGGCTCGGCCAGGCTCTGCGCCATCTGCTTCTCGCTGATCCTCATCTCCTTCGGCACGCCGTTCATCAAATCCCGGCCCTTGATCTCCACCGTGCTCCCCTCGCCGTTCTCCGGCGGACAGGCCGTGCCGATCTCCTTCTTGATCCTCTCGGCGCTGCTCTCCCCAATCAAAAGGTTATGGTTGCGCCGGATGTACCCGATAATCGCCTCGTCCATCTTGTCGCCGCCAACCCGGATCGAGCGCGAATAGACGATCCCCCCAAGGGACAACACGGCCACCTCCGTGGTCCCACCGCCCACATCCACCACTAGCGATCCCGTCGGCTCCGTCACCGGCAGCCCCGCCCCGATCGCCGCCGCCATCGGCTCCTCAATCAAAAACACCCGCCGGGCGCCGGCCGCTTCCGCCGACTCCTGGATCGCCCGCCGCTCCACCGCCGTCGATCCCGAGGCCACCGCAATCACAACCCGCGGGCTGGCAAACGAACGCCGGTTGTGAACCTTGCGAATGAAGTGCTTGATCATCTCCTCGGCCACCTCGAAGTCGGCGATCACACCGTCCCGCAGCGGCCGGACCGCCAGGATGTTGCCCGGCGTGCGACCCAGCATCAACTTCGCCTCTTCGCCCACAGCCAGAACCTGCCTCCGGCCCTTGACCTCGACATAAGCCACCACCGAGGGCTCATCGAGCACAATGCCCCGGCCCTTCACATAGACCAGCGTGTTGGCGGTCCCCAGGTCAATCGCCATGTCGGCGGACAGCATTCCAAGAAGTTTGGCGAACATCGGTTCTTGACTCTAGCTGTGGCTCTACCTGTTGATTCGTCCGGCTCGGATACCGGATGGGGTCCCTATGGTCGCGACGCCCGGCATGTCTTGTCGGGCGCGCATCAGGCGGAGAGCGCCGTCGGCGCCGTCTTCTCCCGCTTTATCAGAAGCTTGTTCAAGGCGTGGATGTAGGCCCGCGCCGAGGCCACCATGGTATCGGTGTCCGCGCCCTGGCCGTTCACCGTCTTGCCGCCTTCCTCCAGCCGCACCGTCACCTCCGCCTGGGCGTCGGAGCCTTGGGTCACAGCGTGGACTTGGTAAAACTGCAGGTTGGCGTCATGCGGGAAGAGCTCCGCGATGGCCTTGAAGGTGGCGTCCACCGGCCCGTCGCCGGTCGCCGTGGTGCGGCGCACCTCGCCGTCCACTTCGAGCACCAGCTCCGCAGTCTGCGGCGCCTCGGTCCCGCATATGATCTTGAGCGACACGATCCTGATCCGGTCGTTGGCGCGGACCACCTCGTCGTCGACAAGTGTGACGATGTCCTCGTCGAAGACCTCTTTCTTCTTGTCGGCCAAGTTTTTGAAGCGGCGGAAGGCGTCCTCGGCGGCGGCGTCATCGAGCTCGAATCCCAGCTCCTTGAGCTTTTCCTTGAAGGCGTGCCGGCCGGAATGCTTGCCCATGACCAAGATGGACTTGGTCAGCCCCACCGTTTCCGGCGTCATGATTTCATAAGTTTCGGCATGTTTGAGGACGCCGTCCTGGTGGATACCGGCCTCATGGGCGAAGGCGTTGGCACCGACGATGGCCTTGTTGGGCTGGACCACAAAGCCGGTGATCGTCGAGACCAAGCGCGAGGCCTTGGTGATGTACTCGGTTTTGATTCCGGTGTGGAAAGGCATGGCGTCGTGACGCGTTCTGAGCGCCATGACGATTTCCTCCATGGCCGCGTTGCCGGCGCGCTCACCCAGGCCGTTGATCGTGCATTCGACCTGGCGTGCCCCGGCGCGCACCGCCGCCAGCGAGTTGGCCACGGCGAGCCCCAGGTCGTTGTGACAATGGACCGAGATGACCGCCTGGTCGATGTTCGGCACCCGGTTGATCACCATTTCGATCAAAGCGGCGAACTCCTCGGGCACGGCATAGCCGACCGTGTCGGGAATGTTGATGGTGCGGGCCCCGGCCTTGATCGCGCTCTCAACGCAACGGCATAGGAAATCGTGCTCGGTGCGCGCGCCGTCCTCGGGCGACCACTCCACGTCGTCGCACAGATTGCGGGCGTAGCCGACGCTGTCGATCACCGCCTCATGGACCGCCTCCGGCTCCATCTGCAGCTTGTACTTCATGTGCAGCGGACTGGTGGAGATGAAGGTGTGAATCCGCGGCCGGACCGCGTGCTTGAGGGCCTCCCAGGCCCGATCGATATCCTTGCTTCCGGCGCGGGCAAGCCCGGCGACGGAGGTCTCGGTGATTATCTTGGCGATCTCGCGCACCGCCTCGAAATCGCCGGTGGAGGCGATCGGGAATCCGGCCTCGATGACGTCCACGCCCAACTCTTCGAGCACCTGGGCGATGCGCAACTTCTCGTCCAGGTTCATCGACGCGCCGGGCGACTGCTCGCCGTCGCGCAGGGTGGTATCGAAGATGATGACTCGCGCGCTGTCTGTGGTGTTGCTCATCTGACGGGTTCCTCTCGACGATCGGTGGCTGGTTTCGCTTGAGGCGTTACCCCTGAACGAACCCGGGGTCGTAACGGGAACGTTCAGGGGCACCTAAGTCGAAGGGCCCCGTCATCGAGCAGCAAGCAAGAGGGGCGTGGGGCGCGGCCATCGTCGCCACGGCGGTCGAACCGAAACCGGCGGCGCGAGCCGCCTTCGATTGGGACATGCCTGATGCCGGCCATCATTGTTGCTTCGCCCGCGCGCTGGAACGCCCAATCCGCCCGAAATGCCTCTTGAACGACTCAATCGTTCAAATCGACGATACATCACAAACGATAAATCACAAATGTCAAGGGATTTGGGGGGGAATCCTTTGCCACAGCGCCCCTGCGCCCCAAAAGTCGTCGGGTGGCGCCCTATCTCGAGGCCGCCCTCGGCACCATCGATGCCGGAGCGCCAGGGAGTCGATCCGGGGTCGGCTGGAGGGCCGTCAGTTCTTGGACTTGTCGACCAGCCGCTGCTCGCCGATCCACGGCATCATCGCCCTCAGCTTTTCACCCACCTGTTCGATTTCGTGGCCGGCGGCGCGCTCGCGCATGGCCTTGAAATTGGTCTGCCCGGCCTGGTTTTCCTCCACCCATTCGCGGGCGAAACTGCCCGACTGGATGTCGTCGAGCAGCCGTTTCATCTCTGCCTTGACGCTGTCGTTGACCACGCGCGGGCCGCGGGTGTAGTCGCCGTACTCGGCGGTGTTCGAGACCGAGTAGCGCATGTTGGCGATGCCGCCCTCATAGATCAGGTCGACGATCAACTTGACCTCGTGCAAGCATTCGAAATAGGCCATCTCGGGAGCGTAGCCGGCCTCGACCAGGGTCTCATAGCCGGCCACGATCAAAGAGGTGAGCCCGCCGCACAAGACCGCCTGTTCGCCGAACAGATCGGTCTCGCACTCCTCGCGGAAGGTGGTCTCCAGGATCCCGGCGCGGCCGCCGCCGATGGCGCTGGCATAGCTGAGGCCGAGTTTCTGGGCGTTGCCCGAGGCGTCTTGCGCCACGGCCAAGAGGCAAGGCACGCCGGCGTCCCGCTGGTATTCGGCGCGCAGGGTATGGCCCGGCCCCTTGGGCGCGACCATGAACACGTCGAGATCGGGGCGCGGCTCGATCAGGCGGAAATGAATGTTGAAGCCATGGGCGAAGGCCAGCGCGGCGCCCTCCTTCATGTTGGGGCCGAGATCGTCGCGGTAGAGCTGAGCCTGCAGCTCATCGGGCGCCAGCACCATGACCACCCCGGCCCATTTGGCCGCCTCGGCCGGGGTCTTGACCTCGAACCCGGCGGCCTCGGCCTTGGCGACGCTGGCCGAGCCGGACCTGAGCGCGACGATGATCTCGGCGACGCCGCTGTCCCGCAGGTTCATGGCGTGGGCATGGCCCTGACTGCCGTAACCGACGACGGCGACGCTCTTCGACCGGATCAGGTCAAGGTCGGCATCGCGGTCGTAGTAAACGCGCATCGCATGATCCTCCCATATTCAGAATGCACTTGCTATTCAGAATGCACTTGCCGGCGGCCAGGCCGGCGCTTACAGGGACCCGGCGCCACGGGCAATCGCGACAACGCCGGTCCGTGACACGTCGGCCAGGCCCAAGGGTTCCATAAGGCTGATGAAGGCGTTCAATTTTTCCGTGGTGCCCGTCATCTCGAACACGAAGGAGTCGAGGGCGCTGTCCACGACCCGGGCGCGGAAGATGTCGGCGATGCGCAACGACTCCACGCGTTGCTCGCCGGTGCCGGTGACCTTGATGAGCGCCAGCTCGCGCGCGACATGAGGGCCCTCGGTCAGGTCGCTGACCTTGTGAATCGGCACCAGGCGGTCGAGCTGGGCCTTGATCTGTTCGAGGATCATCGGCGTGCCCGAGGTCGTAATGGTGATGCGCGAGAGCTGCTCCTTCGGGTCGACTTCGGCGACGGTCAGGCTGTCGATATTGTAGCCCCGTCCCGAAAACAGCCCGATGACCCGGGCCAGCACGCCGGACTCATTGTCGACGAGAACGGCGATCGTGCGCCGTTCGACTTTTTCTTCCACCTTTTCTTTCACCTTGCGTCCTTTTTCTTTCACCTTGCGTCCTTTCGCATCTCAAGGGGCGCACCGACCGAGTGGAAGTCAATCGCGTGAGGATTGATCAACATAAGCCGCCTGGGCCCGAGATTCTGTGACCCGAGATCCTGTGACCCGAGATCCTGTGACCCGAGATCCTGTGACCCGAGATCCTGGGAGGGCGACAGGTTGAGGCGTTTCGCCCCGGCGCCGCCCCTGAAGCCGCCGCACTATACCAGGACCATGCCGTCCTCGGAGTCCGGTTTTTCGGCCTTGTCCTCCGGCCCCAGCAGCATTTCGCAATGGGCCGCCCCGGCCGGGATCATCGGGTAGCAGTTCTCCTTCTTGTCGACCACGATGTCGGCGATGACGGCGCGGTCGGTGTCGATCATCTCCTTGATGACGTCGTCGACGTCTTTCGGCTTGGTCGCGCGCAAGCCCACGGCGCCGAACGCCTCCGCCAGCTTGACGAAGTCCGGCAGGGAATCCACATAGCTTTCCGAATAGCGCCCGCCGTAGAGCATCTCCTGCCATTGGCGCACCATGCCCATGTACTCGTTGTTGAGGATGAAGACCTTCACCGGCAGCCGGTACTGGGCGATCGTGGACATTTCCTGGATGTTCATGAGAATCGAAGCCTCGCCGGCCACGTCGATGACCAGGGCGTCGGGGTGGGCGATCTGCACCCCCATCGCCGCCGGCAGGCCGTAGCCCATGGTGCCGAGACCGCCCGAGGTCATCCAACGGTTCGGCTCCTCGAACTTGTAGAACTGCGCCGCCCACATCTGATGCTGGCCGACCTCGGTGGTGAGGTAGACATCGCGCCCCTTGGTGAGCGCGTAGAGCCGCTGGAGCGCGTATTGCGGCTTGATGACCTCGTCGGAGTATTCGTAGGACAGGCAATCGCGCGCGCGCCATTCGTCGATTTGCTTCCACCAGGCCTTCAGCGCCTTGCCGTCCGGTTGCTTCCGCTTGGCCTGCCACAGCTTGATCATGTCCCTGAGCACACGGCCGGCGTCGCCGATGATGGCCACGTCGACCGGCACGTTCTTGTTGATCGAGGAGGGGTCGATGTCCACGTGAATCTTCGTGGAGTTAGGCGAGAACTCGGAAAGTCGTCCGGTCACCCGGTCATCGAAGCGCGCGCCGATGTTGATCATGACGTCGCAGTGGTACATGGCCAGGTTGGCCTCGTAGGTGCCATGCATGCCGAGCATGCCGAGGAACTGCTTGTCGGAGGCCGGAAAGCAGCCCAGCCCCATCACCGTGTTGGTACAGGGATAGCCGGTCATGCGCACCAACCGGGTCAACAGCCGGCAGGCCTTAGGCCCGGAGTTGATGACGCCGCCGCCGCAGTAGAACACCGGCCGCTTGGCCGCGAGCATCAGGTCGATCGCCTGCTCCATCCGCTCGGGGTCGCCCTCGAGCCGAGGCCTGTAACTCCTGTGCGGGGCCCGGCTGGGCGGGAGATAGGGACACGGGTCCTGCAGGATGTCCTTCGGTAGGTCGACCACGACCGGCCCCGGACGGCCGCTTTTGGCGACGTAGAAGGCCTCGTGCACGATGCGCGCCAGGTCGCCGGGCTTCTTGACCAGGTAGTTGTGCTTGGTGCACGGCCGGGTGATGCCCGTGGTGTCGGCCTCCTGGAAGGCGTCGTTGCCGATCAGGTGAGTCGGCACCTGGCCGGTGAGACAGACCACCGGGATGCTATCCATCAGCGCATCGGTGAGCCCGGTAACCACGTTGGTGGCGCCGGGCCCCGAGGTCACCAGCACCACCCCCACCCTGCCGGTGGAGCGCGCGTAGCCCTCGGCGGCGTGAACCGCCCCCGCCTCCTGGCGGACCAGGATGTGGCGCAGCGAGTTTTGCTGGAACAGCTCATCGTAGATCGGCAATACCGCGCCGCCGGGATAGCCGAAAATAACCTCGACCCCCTGGGCCACCAAGGCCTTGAGGAGAACCTGAGAGCCGTTCAGCCGCTCGCTCGCCATCGTCCACCTTTCCCGCTCAGGCGGTTTTCCGAGCCTCGCCCGACGCCACGGCCCCGACGGGGGCGTGGCCCCGCGCCCTTCATGCCCTTATCCTTATAAGGATTCCGCGCGTGAGAGCGGCAATAACTAGACGCTCAACCGTTAACGGTCAACAGAAAGAGACGAATAAATGAAAAGATTTTTGGCCTTAAACATTCCGAATATTGCGCCTTGAATATTTCGGCCCCTGGAAGCTGATGACGAAACCAGGTCAGCTGCCGCTTGGCGTAGTGTCGGGTCGATCGCTGGGCCAATGCCACGGCCTGATCAAGCGTGAGCTCGCCGGAAAGATGCCGGCCGAGCTCGGCGACGCCGACCGCCTTCATGGCCGGCAGCTCCGGGTCCAGTTCAAGCTCGTAAAGCGCCTTGACCTCGGCGAGCGCGCCGCGCTCGACCATGGCGAGAAAGCGTTGGTCGCAGGCGGCATAGAGCGCCGCCCTGGGCGGCCTCAGCACCACCGCGGCATAGTCCAGATCGAGGGCTGGCCCCGCGCCCGCTTCCCTTTGCCACTCGGCCAGGGAGCGGCCGGTCGCCTCGATGACCTCGAAGGCGCGGATGAGACGCTGGCTGTCACCCGGGTCCAGCCGCGCCGCGATCTCCGGGTCGCGCCGCCCGAGTTCGGCATGGAAGGCGGCGCCGCCCAGGCGGGCATGCAGCGTGCGCGCCTGGGCGCGCACGGACGGCGGAATCTCGGGGAGCGGGGCCAGCCCCTCGAGCAGCGCCTTGAGATAAAGGCCGGTGCCGCCAACCAGGATGGGCAGCCGCCCGGCCTTCCTGGCCGCGGCGATCTCGCGAGTCGCCATGTCGCGCCAGCGAGCGGCCGAACACGGCTCCGCCGCCGGCAGCACCCCATAGAGCCGATGCGGCACCCGGGCCATGTCTTCCGGACCGGGCCGCGCCGAGAGGATTTCCAGCTCCCGGTAGACCTGCATGCTGTCGGCGTTGATGACCACGCCGTCCATGGCCTCGGCCGCGGCCCGGGCAAGATGCGACTTCCCGCTGGCGGTCGGACCCGCGATGACGAGCAGGGCCCGGCTCATCGCGGACGGCGGCGGCGGCGGACGAGCCCGCTTGCGATCGGCCTCCGGCGGGCTAGCCGGCCTTGAAGCGTACGGACTCGAAGCGCTCGTCGCCCTGGCGCGAGACCAGCAGCAGCACCGACTTGTGGCCGTCCGACTTGGCCTTCTTGATCCTCTTCTCGGCACCGGCCGGGGTCGATATCTCCTCCTGGTCCACCTCCAGGATCAGGTCGCCCGGGCGCAGGTCTTTCCGCGCGGCGTCGCTGCCCGGGCTCACCTTGGTGATCACGACGCCCTCGGCGTCGGCGTCCAGGTTAAACTGGGCGCTGAGTTCCGGCGTGATCGAAGCCAGGGACAACTCCAGGGATTCTATGATGACTTCGTTGGTTTGTTCGACTAAGGCGGCGCGCGTGGTCTCCTCGGCCTCTTCGAGCTCGCCGACCTGAACGCCGATCGTCAATTCCTCGCCCTTGCGCCAAATCACCACCTCGACCTCCTTCTCGACGTCGGTTTCGGCGACGACGCGCGGCAGTCGGCGCATGGTGGGCACGTCCTTGCCGTCGAAGCGCAGGATCACATCGCCTTGCTTGATACCGGCCTCCTGTGCCGGCCCGCCTTCGCTGACGTTGGCGACCAGGGCGCCGCGCGGCTCGTCCAGCCCCAGGTTCTCGGCGATTTCCTCGGTCACCGTCTGGACGCGGACGCCCAGCCAACCGCGCCGTGCGCGGCCGTATTCGCGAAGCTGGTCGATCACCGGCTCGGCGAGCGCGGAGGGAATCGCGAAGCCGATGCCGACGCTGCCGCCGGAGGGCGAGAAGATCGCGGTGTTGATGCCGATCACCTCGCCCCTGAGGTCGAACATCGGGCCGCCCGAATTGCCGCGGTTGATCGAGGCGTCGGTCTGGATGAAATCGTCATAGGGGCCGGCGTTGATGTTGCGCGCCCGCGCCGAGATGATGCCGGCGGTCACGGTGCCGCCGAGGCCGAACGGGTTGCCGATGGCGATGACCCAATCGCCGACCCGGGCGATGTCGGAGTCGCCCCATTCGAGGAAGGGAAGCTCGTCCTCGCTTTCGACCTTCAAAAGCGCAAGGTCGGTCTTGGTGTCGCGGCCGATGATCTCGGCCGTCAAATGAGTCCCGTCCTGGAGAATGATGGTGATCTCATCCGCCCCCTCGATCACGTGATTGCTGGTCACGATGTAGCCCGAGGGGTCTACGATGAAGCCCGATCCCAGCGCGGTCACACGCCGAGGCGGCGCCTCTGGGAGGGAGCGGTCGAAGAAGTCCCGGAAGAACTCTTCGAACGGCGAGCCCGGCGGGAATCTCGGAACCTCCGGCCCGCGGTGGGCGCGGTCCCGAATGACCTGGGTGGTCGAGATATTGACCACCGCTGGCAACAACCTCTCGGCAAGTCCGGCGAAGCTGTCCGGGGTCGTTTGGGCCTGGGGCGAACTCGTCCACGACAGGGCCGCGATGACCAGCACGGCGGCCAGCGCCAGAGGGACCGAAACCAGGGAACGCCCTAATGACGCCGCGCGAACGGCCAATCGGGTGCTGTCGGTTTCTCGTGTCACGGAAGTCCTCCAACTTCTCCACGCCCCGGCTGCGGGGGCCGAATGCCGCTATCTGCGATTTAGGCGTTCACCGCCGCCGGTTCAAGCGAGCGGCGGACACGATCCGCCACCTCCAACCCCAAGCCGACGACAAGCCGTCAAACTCGGATGCGGCCTGACGAATTCACATCGTCCCCGCGGCCGACGGCACGCGGACCAGAAAGTGGACCGGAAATATGAATAAGGCGGCACGATCAGCCCCTGAGCAGCCAGACGATGCCGACGCCGAGGCCGGCCGCGACCACGCCGGCCGTGCGCAGCGACCCGGCGGGCTGGTTCAACACCAGCGCCATCATGCGCTTCATGCCGTCGGGAAACAGCGCGTAGAGCGCTCCCTCGATAACCAGGACCAAGCCCAGCGCGGTAATGAGCTCGGACATCGGCACCTCATCTCGCGGTCTTGGGTATAACGCCCCGGCGGTTCAACGGGCGTCACGGCACCGGCGCCCGGTCGCGGCGTCAAGGGCGCGACAGCAATAGCCTCATCGGCGTCACTACTCGCCGCTTGGGCCACCACCGTCGATGCTGCCGAAATAGCGGAAGAAGTCGCTGTCCGGGGACAGTACCAGGGAGGTGCTGGCGCCGCCGAGAGCCCTGCGATAGGCCTGCATCGCGCGATAGAACCTGAAGAATTCGGGGTCCTGGCCGTAGGCCTCGGCATAGATGCGGTTCGCCTCCTCATCGCCGAGGCCGCGCTCAATCTCCGCCTCCATATTGGCCTCGGCGCGGATCACGGTGGCCTCGCGGTCGGCCGAGGCGCGGATCCGCTGCGCGACTTCGTAGCCCTGGGCGCGGAACTCGGCGGCCTCGCGCTCGCGCTCGGTCCTCATCCGCGCATAGACCGCCTGGCTCGTCTCGTCGGGCAGGTCGGCCCGGCGGATGCGCACGTCGAGCACCTCGATGCCGAAGCCCTGGCTTTTGCTTTCGGCGTTCACCTGGTCGCGTATCTGCGTCATGATGCCGGCGCGTTCGTCCGAGATCACGCTCGACAGAGTGACGTTGCCGAGGACCCCGCGCAGGGCGGCGTTAATGACCGTGCCAAGCCTTTCCGTGACCCGGAGCTCATTGCGCACCGTCTTGTAAAAATCCGAGGCATTGGTGATGCGATAGCGCGCGTAGGTGTCGACCAAGAGCGGCTTCTGGTCGGCCAGGATGACGCGCTCCACCGGCGGATCCACGTTGAGCACCCGCTTCTCATAGAACAGCACGTTCTGCACGAAGGGCAGCTTGACCTTGAGGCCCGGTTCCTGGATCTCCCTCCTTATATCGCCGAACTGCAGCACCAGGGCCTGTTGGGTCTGGTGGACGGTGAACAGCGCGCTGTTGGCGACGATGCCCAGGACGACCACGACAGCGCCGATGATGGCCAGAGTCCTTCTGCTCATCGCATTTCCTCCCCGCCGGCCGCGCTGCGCTTCTGCAGCTCCGGCAGCGGGAGATAGGGGATGACGCCCTGGGCGCCCTGCGCCGAGCTGTCGATGATGATCTTGTTGGCGTCGCGCAGCACCTCCTCCATGGTCTCCAGATAGATGCGCCGGGAGATGACGTCCTTGTTCAGACTGTAGGCCGCCTGGACCTTAAGGAAGCGCTGGGTCTCGCCGATCGAGCGATTGACGACCTCCTCCTTATAGGCCCGGGCTGCTTGAATCAGCACCTGGGAGTCACCGCGGGCGCGGGGGAGGAGGTCGTTGCGGTAGGCGTCCGCCTCGTTGCGCAGGCGGTCGCGGTCCTGCAGCGCGCGCTGCACGTCGTCGAAGGAGTCGACCACGGCCCCGGGCGGCCGGACGTCCTGCAACTGCACCTGGGTTATCAGAATTCCGGCCCCATAGTCATCGAGGATCCGCTGAAGCAAGTCTTTCGTGTCCACTTCGATTTCCCGGCGGGCCTCGGTCAGCGCCGGCTGGATGTCGGTGCGGCCGATGACCTCACGCATGGCGCTTTCGGCCGCGATCTTCACCGTCGCCCGGGGGTCGCGGATGTTGAACAGGAACTTAACGGCATCGTTGACTCTCCAGAGCACCGTGAAGTCGATGTCGATGATGTTCTGGTCGCCGGTCAGCATCAGGCTTTCCTCGGAAATGTCGCGCTTGCCGCCCCGGGTGGCGCCGACGGCGGCCACCTCGGTGAAGCCGATATCGATGCTGTTGATCGCGGTGACGTTTGGCTTCTCTACCGACTCGATCGGCCACGGCATGCGGTAATGCAGGCCCGGCTCGGTGGTGTAGACAAATTCGCCGAAGCGCAGCACCACGCCCTCCTGCTCCGGCAGGACGCGATACCAGCCGGACAACCCCCACAGGATAACCGCGGCGAGCACGATCAGAAGCACGCCGATTCCGCTGCTCAAGCCCCCCGGCATCATCCGCCTGAACCGCTCCTGGCCCTGGCGCAGGAGTTCCTCGAGGTTCGGAGCCTGCGGTGCACCCGGCCCGCGGCCCCAGGGGCCGCCACCGCCTGGAGTGGTCCACGACATAACGCTTAATCCCGACTGTAGGGCAAAGGCCTAAGACCTTCCCAAAACCCGACGCCTGCCTTATATGACAGCTTGCCGGCGCGAGGGCAACCCCGCCCACGCGATCCCGCGCAAGCAACGACGACAAGCCCGCGTCCGTGCAGGGCATTTTGGCACAAAGTTTGGAGCGTTCAAGGATGGCGGAGGTCACCGAGCAACAAATTCTCGACACGCTCAAGACGGTGACCGATCCCGACCGTCAAGCCGATATCGTGAGTCTCGACATGGTCTCGGGCCTGGTCATCAAAGACGGCAATATCGGGTTCGCCATCGAAGTGGACCCGGACCGCGGTCCCGCCCTGGAGCCGCTGCGCAAGGCCGCCGAGCAGGCGGTCCAAGCGCTCGACGGGGTGTTGTCGGTGACGGCGGTGCTCACCGCCCACCGGGAAACCCCGGCCCCGGCCGCCGGCCCCGCGCCCCGGCAATCCGCCGTCGATTCCGAGCCCCAGCGGCCCGCCGCCGGGCCGGCCGCCCAGGCGGCCAAGAGGCTCGTGCCCGGGGTTCGCGCCATCGTCGCCGTGGCCAGCGGCAAAGGCGGGGTTGGGAAGTCGACAACCGCGGTGAATCTGGCCCTGTCTCTGGCCGCAAATGGCCTCAAGGTCGGCGTGCTCGACAGCGACATCTACGGCCCCTCCATGCCACGCATGCTGGGGATTCGGGGAAAGCCGGACGTGCTGGACAACAAGAAGCTGAAACCGATGGAAAACTACGGGGTCAAATGCATGTCCATGGGCTTCCTGGTCGAGGAAGACACCCCGATGATCTGGCGCGGTCCGATGGTGATGAGCGCCATCGAGCAAATGCTGCGGGACGTGGATTGGGGCGAGCTCGACATCCTGATCGCCGACATGCCGCCCGGCACCGGCGACGCCCAGCTGACCATGGCCCAGCGCGTGCCGCTCACCGGCGCCGTCATCGTCTCGACGCCCCAGGACATCGCGCTCCTGGACGCGAGAAAGGGGCTCAACATGTTCCGCAAGGTCGACGTGCCGGTGCTCGGCATCATCGAGAACATGAGCTACTTCAACTGTCCCCACTGCGGTGGGCGTTCCGAGATTTTCAGCCACGGCGGCGCCAAGAAGGTGGCCGAGGAGCTGGGCATGGAGTTCCTGGGCGAGATCCCGCTCGACATGGCCATCCGGGAGACCTCGGACAGCGGCCAGCCGATCGCCGTCTCCCGCCCCGACAGCGAGCACGCCGAGGCCTACCGCAAAATCGCCGCGAGGGTGTGGGAGAAGGTCTCCAAGGAGCTCGACGAGCCGGCTCGACAGGCGCCGAGAATCGTCATCCAGTAACGGCTCGTCAATTCACCAACGACAATTCACCAACGACTCGTCAATTCACCAACGACAATTCACCAGCGGCGGCCGCGGTCGGCGGCCCTCGCCCCTTAAACCCAGCCGGCCTGGAGCCGCCGCTTCCCATAGCGGTCAACCGCCGAAGATATTTTTGAGATTGTCGAAGCCCGCCTGATAGATGCCCCGGATCACCTCCGCGGCATCCGACTCGGGGGCGCCGGCGGGGTTGAACTCGCTCGACCACGCGACCGTGCAGCCGCCGTCGTCATCCTCGCGGACGCGCAAGGTCGAGACGTAATCGGCGACCGGCAGCGGGCCCGAAAGGATCGAGTAGCTGTAAATCCTTTCCTTATCGTCCTTGTGCTCGAGCCGCTCCACGATGGTCTGGCCGCCGGCGAGCGTGAGCCGCCGGACCGTCGTCTTGCCCTCCTCCTCGAGCTCGCTTTTCTCGACCGCCGGATGCCAGTCGGGAAGGGCGTTGAAACCCCCGATCAGGTCCCACACCCGCTGAGCCGGAACGCCGAGCTTGGTCGACATGGAAACCTTGGTCATGGCGCCTCCCCCTGGAAGCCGCGCCACCGGCCGAAGCCGGATCCGGCGCGGCCTGCCTTGAATCCCAACATCTGACGCTCACATCTTACGCCGCGCCGCGGGGGCTCGCCAGCGAATTGCAAGATCGGGAGTCGGGAAAGCAAGCGGCCGCCCGCCTACTCCCTACCCTCCCCGGCGAAGGAGCGACTATGCCTCGCGCCCCAATGCCTCCATGAGCTCGCGCCACTCGCGCTTGCTCATGCCGCTCTCCCCTTGGCTGACCTTCTCGCCGCCGGCCATGCGCTTGATCACCTCGAGGCCTTTGGCCGAGAGGTGGGCGCCGCCCATGTGGTAGGTCATGAACGCCTCACAGGTCAGCGGCATCCACCGCTTCACCGTCTCCAAGAGCGCCTCGGCGTAGACCCGGATTTCGTACTGCGCGTGCGCATCGCCGCGGAGCGCGATGAAATGCAGCAGGTTGTGGAGGTCGACCTTCCAATACCACTGGGTATAGACGTTCAAGGACAGGTTCATGCGCGCGAGCTCGCGCGCGAGACCCTTGCGGTCGGGGTCGACGACGTTGCCGGCCTCGTCCTCGTTCAGCATTTCCGTGTAGTGGGCGTAGGTGCGCGCCGCATCCTCGCGCAGGATTTCGAACACGCGCCGCGCCTCCTCGCCCCCCAGCGCCTCGCCGCGGCCCTGACGGCCGGCGGTGGACTGGGCCGCCAGGTTGTCCGGCGCCGGAATGTAGAACTCGTTGTCCAGGATCGAGTAGCGCGCCGAGTACTCGTTGACGTTGGCGGTGCGGTGGCGGATCCACTGGCGCGCCACGAAGATCGGCAGCTTGACATGGTACTTGATCTCGCACATCTCGAACGGCGTGGTGTGCCGGTGGCGCATGAGGTAGTTGATCAGCCCCTGGTCCTCGCGCAGCTTTCGTGTGCCCTTGCCGTAGGACACCCGCGCGGCCTGCACCACGGCGCCGTCGTCGCCCATGTAGTCGACGACCCGGATGAAGCCGTGGTCGAGCACCGGCAGCGGCTGGTACAGAATCTCCTCGAGCGCCGGCGCGGTGACGCGATGGGTCTCGCGGGTGGCGGCCCGCAGCGCCTCGATCTCGGCCTGCTGATCGGGCGTCAATGACATCTGTGCCTCCCCGGCTTGGCTCCGGCGGGGCACTTTAGCCGCTCGCGCCGGCAAGCGCCACAGCCCTCAGGGCCGGTTTGAGAAGTCCGCCCCGGAACCCCTTTGCACGACTCGGCCAAAGGCCCTATATTCAGGTCTGTCGGGAAACCGACTATGGCGATAAACGTTGCTCGCAATAAGCGCAGCGGACCCGGGGGCAGTACCCGGCGCCTCCACCAAATCCCCCGTGGCTCGGGGGCGAAAGTCTTTCAAGGGGGCGAAACAGGATCGACGCGCGTGTAAAGGGATGACTTTCGCCCGGCATGGTACCGCCGTTATCGGGCCAAACCCAAGAGTGCCAATGACAATGAGTTGGCTCTCGCTGCCTAACCTTTAGGTAAGCGCGGTTCGGGGGGCACCGGGCAACAGAAGCCCCCCACTCCAAGCCCGGTTCAAGCCATGGAGCGGTTGTGGGCGAGGACGTGTTGAGATACGACAGGATGGTCGAGGCCGCGCTCAAGGGCGTGGTTCGCGAGACCCTGCGGCACGTTGCCGAACACGGCCTGTCCGGCAACCACCCCCTCAACCTGACCTTCAAGACCCGCGATCCAGGGGTGGAGCTTCCCGGCTACCTGGCCGAGCAATACCCCGATCAGATGACCATTATCCTCCAGCACCAGTTCTGGGGGCTGGAGGTCCGCGACGACGCGTTTCAGGTGACGCTCAGCTTCAACAAGGCCCAGGAGCGGCTGACCGTTCCGTTTGCCGCGATCACCAGATTCACCGACCCGGCCGCGCAGTTCGGCCTGCAGTTCGAAGCGCCCCGGCCGGCTCGGGCCCCGGAGGAGGCGAAGCCGGGCGAGCCGGAGACACCGGCCGCAGCGTCCGAAGAGGCGACGCCAGCGCCCGAAAAGAGCGCCGAGATCGTTGCCCTCGACGCTTTCCGCGAGAAGTAGGCTCCAGGGCCTGTAAGCTTCTCTGGCCGGTCCGTGGCCATCCTCCCCGACGTTCCAAGGCCCGGTCCGTGGCCATCCTCCCCGACGTTCTAAGGCCAGGTCTGAGGATCGTCTTCTGCGGCAGCGCCGCCGGACGCTTCTCGGCACAAGCCGGCGCCTACTACGCGCATCCGCGAAATAAATTCTGGCCGACGCTTTACAGGATCGGCCTGACACCCCGCCGGCTCGCGCCGGAGCAGTTCGGCGAGCTCCCGAAATACGGCATGGGGCTCACCGACCTTTGCAAGACGGAGTTCGGCGCCGACAGCGAGCTTTCACCGGCGGCCGACGACCCCGAGGGGCTCAAGCGAAAGATCGACTTCTTTCAGCCGCGGGTGCTGGCCTTCGTCGGCAAGCGGCCGGCGAAGGTCTTTCTGAAGGGGATCTTTCTCAAACGGTCGGTCGCCTACGGCCCGCAGCCGGAAAAAATCGGCCGAACCGCGATTTTCGTGCTGCCCTCTCCGGCCCCGACGGCCCGGGCGTACTGGGACGAGAGCTGGTGGCACAAGCTTGCAGCAAGTTACCGGCCGCACTGCCGCGGCTGCTGAGGCTCCCGCTGGCGCTCGAAAAACCCCGCTGCCCCGGCCGGGAGTCCGGCGGGACGGTGCCTGGTCTTGTGATCTGGATCGGTGGTGCGGCCTTCGCCGCGCTGCTAGTAGCCCTCGCGCTGCAACCGTTTGCGCGCCAGCTTGCGGGCCCGGCGGACGGCTTCGGCCCGCTCGCGGGCCTTGCGCTCGGAGGGCTTTTCGTAACTGCGGCGGAGCTTCATCTCGCGGAAGACGCCCTCGCGCTGCATCTTCTTCTTGAGCGCGCGCAGGGCTTGGTCGATGTTGTTGTCGCGAACGACTACCTGAACGATCTTGCGTCCTCCTTTTCGCCTCGAGTCAGCTCCGGTTAACCACAAATTCCCCTCCAAGGGGCCGCGCTTAATAACACAGTCCCCGCCGCCTGTGAAGGGCCAGGGCGCGTTTCGCGAGGTCTAGATAAGGACGGCCCGGCGGGTAGGATAAGCCCCTTTGGACCGCATGGCGTCGAGGGCCGCCGGCGTGGCCTTTCTCCTGCGGCTCGGGCGTGCCATATTAGCGCCATGGCCATCTTGAAAATCGCCCGCATGGGCCATCCAATGCTGCACCAGCGGGCCGAGGCCGTGGCCGATCCCACCGCTCCGGAGATCAAGGCCCTCATCGCCGACATGATCGAGACCATGGCGGACGCCGACGGTGCCGGCCTGGCGGCGCCCCAGGTCCATGTCCCGAAACGCGTGGTGATCTTCAGGGTAGCGTCCCAGCGGGCCGCCGAAGATGCCGAAGACCAGGAAGCCGAGCCGGTTGGGCTCACCGTGCTGGTCAACCCCGTGGTCGAGCCCTTGACCCGGGAGACGGCGTTGGGGTGGGAGAGATGTCTGTCGCTTCCGGGTCTGATCGGCGCGGTGCCGCGCTATACCCGGGTGCGCTATCGCGGGGTGACGCCGGAAGGGGCCGCGATCGAACGCGAGGCGAGCGGATTCCACGCCCGTGTGATCCAGCACGAATGCGACCACCTGGACGACATCCTCTATCCGATGCGAATGACGGACCTTACCTTGTTCGGTTTTATCGAGGAGATGCGCGGCCGGCGGCTGACGCTCGACGAGCCGGTGGCGGAGGCCGTGTAGGGTCATGGACTAAGGTCATGGACCTGGAAGGGATGAGGCAAAAGATCCTTCCGGCGACGCTCGAGCGCGTGCCCGTCCGTGGCTGGACCTCGGCGGCGTTGAAGGCCGGTGCCGTCGATGCCGGCTATGACGCGGCGATGGCGCTCAACGCCTTCCCCGGGGAAATGGTGGAGCTCGCCGAATATTTCAACGCGTGCGCCGACCGCCGGATGATCGAGGAGCTCGAGCGGCGCGGGCTGGCGACAATGAAAGTGCGCGACCGCATTTCGACAGCCGTACGCGTACGGCTGGAACAGATCGCGCCCCGGCGGGCAGCCTACGCCCGGCTGCTGGCCTATCTGGCGATGCCGCACAATGTTGGCATCGGGCTGAAATGCCTTTACCGGACGGTGGACGCTATGTGGTATGCCGCCGGCGACACCTCGACGGACTATAACTTTTACACCAAACGGGCTCTTCTCGCCGGGGTCTACAGCACGACGGTGCTCTATTGGCTGAACGACAACTCGGAGGGGTTCCAGGACAGCTGGACGTTTCTCGACCGCCGTATCGCCGACATTATGCGGTTTCCGCAAAGCCTGGAACGCGCGCGGAAATTCCTGCAAGACCTCCCCTTTTCGGTCCTCCAGTACCGTACGCGTACAAAGGGCAAACGGCCCGAATCTCGTCGCGTTTGAAAACCTTTAGCTGGAAGGCCACTGGAAGGCCAGCGGGGTTGCCTCGGCACAACTCGGGCCGCGCCGGCAAGGCGACCTCGAGCGGCCGGCGCGGCGAGACCCTGCGATTCAGGGGGGACCCGGCGATCGAGCTTGAGGGGGCCCGCCCGGGTCGGGCTCGAGAAAATCGGGGGGCCCGGCGATCGGGCTTGAGAGGGCCCGCCCGGGTCGATCTCGAGAAAACCGGGATCGTCGGGTCAGGTGCCGGCGACCGCCGGAGGCGTATCAGAGGCGCGCGGCCCGGATCAGGTCGCTTCCCCGGGCGTCTCCGGCACCGCGGCGGCCTGTTTGGCACGATAGTCGGCAAGAGCCGCCGCGACCTCAGGGTCGCTCAAGCCGATCACGGCGGCAGCGAGCAGGGCGGCGTTGACGGCGCCCGGCCGGCCGATGGCGAGGGTGCCGACCGGGACGCCCCCCGGCATCTGCACCATGGACAACAGACTGTCGAGACCTTTCAGGGACTCGCTTTCGATGGGCACGCCGAGCACCGGCAACGGGGTGAGCGCCGCGATCATGCCCGGCAAGGCGGCGGCCATGCCGGCACCGGCGATGATCACTTTCAGGCCACGATCCCCGACCTCCCGGCAATAGGCGCCGAGGCGGTCCGGCGTCCGGTGGGCCGAAATGATCCGGGCCTCACAGGCGATGCCAAGCTGTTCCAGGGTCTGAACCGTATGCTGCATGGTCGGCCAGTCCGACTGGCTGCCCATGACGATACCGACGGCGGGCGCGGTCGCATCCATATCCCCTGATTCTCCCATGCGGTGGGGTGATCGGAAGGCCGGTAATTATAGGGGGCATCCGGTCCAAGGCAAGGACCGCCCGGACCGGCGCCATGGCGCCGGATCGCGCCGTCGGCGAAGCGTCTTGTCAACGAAATCCTTGCTGAAATTGTTACTCCATAGGTTAAGCTGTGCGCGTGGAAACAAGCGATCGAGGCGGCAACAAGCCTGAACGCCGGCCCATCTGCGGCATTATATCTGCGGCACTATGAAGATTGCTGAAACGAAACCAGCTTCCAGCGGTGCCAAGCCCGCCCGCGCGCCCGGCAAGAGGCGGGACACGGCGGCGCGCGCGGCAGCGTGGGTGTCCGGGCCCGCCTCGACCGCGGACATCCCCGAGAATGCGCTGACGCCGAAGGTGCATGCCGCCATCGCGAACCTGACGGCGGAGGTTGAGAGGCTGCGCCGGGAGCTCCGCCAGGCGCAGACGCGGGTGGCCACTCTCGAGCGGCAGGCCGATCAGGATTCGCTGGTGCCCGTGGCCAACCGCCGCGCCTTCGTCCGCCAGCTGTCGCGGACGATGTCGTTCGCCGAGCGTTACGGCGTGGGGAGCGGTGTGCTCTATTTCGACATCAACGGCATGAAGGAGATCAACGACACCCACGGCCACGCGGCGGGCGACGCGGCGCTCGTTCATGTCGCTGCGATTCTGGTCAAAAACGTCCGCAAATCCGACGCTGTGGGACGACTCGGCGGCGACGAGTTCGGCATCATCCTGGCCCAGTCCGACCAGCCCGCGGCCAACACAAAGGCGGCAGCGTTGGCGGCGGCGGTCGAGGCCCAGCCGCTCGAGTGGAAGGGCAGGAAAATACCTCTCTCACTCGCCTACGGCGCCCATGTTTTCAAGGGCGACGACGACGTCGACAAAGCCCTGGATGCCGCTGACCGCGCCATGTACGCCCGCAAACAACAGAACAACGGCGGCGCGTGATCCCTACGCGATAATATCCGGCAGTAACTTACTTTCGATCTGAGTGATCTGGTCTTTAAGCTTCAACTTGCGCTTTTTCAGGCGCTGGACCTCCACCTGATCGTACGCCACGTCCACGGTCATCTGCGTGATCGCGTCATCGAGTTCGCGATGTTGGCTCTTCAGATCGGCCAGCTTCCTTTTGAGGGCTCGGATTGCTTCTTTGCTCAACATCACCAATGCCTGACACGTTTATAAAATATAGCAAATAACCGGACGAATTGACACCTGCATCGCGCGTCCCCGTCCAGCGCGGCGGCGCGCCCGGTCTCGCGCCCGGTCTCCGGGCCGCCTCATGGCCTTCAGGGCTCATGGCGTGGACCTCGACGCAGCGCGGCGGCTCGACCGGCACGGGGTAGCCCGGCGGAACCGCCAGGCGGCCGAGGTACCGCACGCCGAGGCCGCCACCCGGCCCGTTGAGGCAACCGGGGCGCCGGTTGAAGTCGACCATGCCAAGGGGACCAGAAGCCTAGAATCGGAATACTAGCGGCGGCTTCGAGTCAGCTCGTCCAGCTGTTTCTGGAGGGCGTCGATCCTGTCCTTTAGCTCCTCAAGCTCATCCCCTCCGTCGCCTTCGGCTTTCTCGCCGTTCGCCGCCGCGCGCGGCGCCTCCCCGGGGTGGGGGGATGAGGCCATCTTCATGGCCTGTTCGAGCCCCGCCATGTTGCCTTTGCCCATCTGCTCGAACTGGCTGAACGGGAAGAAGCCGTCGAGCGCCTTTTGCATGTACTCGCGCATCTGCTCCTGGTTGCGCGCGAACGCCTGCATGCTGTGGTCCAGGTAGCGCGGCACCAGATCCTGGAGGCTGTCGCCATACCAACCGATGAGCTGGCGCAGGAAGTTGATGGGCAGGAGGTTCTGGCCCTTGCCCTCCTCTCCGACAATGATCTGCGTCAGCACCGAGCGGGTGATGTCTTCGCCGGTCTTGGCGTCATAGACCACGAAGTCGGTGCCATCCTTGACCATCTGGCACAGGTCGTCGAGCGTGACATAGCTGCTCGTCGCCGTGTTGTAGAGCCGCCGGTTGGCGTATTTCTTGATGACGACGGAGTCGTCGGCCGCCGCGCGTTTCTCTGCCATGGTGCCTTTGCGTCCGCGCCCCATCCAGAAATCTGGAGTCAGGGTGCCCACTTCAACCAAAAATGCTGCGTTGCGCAAGTCTTTATTGCGCCGCACCTCGCGCAGCATTGCGGCGACCGCAGGCCCGCCGGCCGGAGGCCTCCCGCGGGCGCTGGCCCTGCATCTCGGGACGGCGGCGTCGGCTTGGCTGAACTCGCTCGCCGGCTGGCTCAAATCCGCGGTTCCGGCATGAAGCCTCACGCCGTTGCGCGGCTACAACCTGCGGTCTTGCTGCGTTGGTGCGGCACAGCTATATTCGCGGATGCAGCATGACCAGGAATGCATGCCACAGAACCAAGCCGGGAACGCCCAAGGCCTGACATTTCCCGACAGTCCATGCCCAACCGTCTACGCCCGACAATCCATACCCGACAGTCCATACCCGACAATCCATGAAGGAGTGATCCGATGACCGACGTTGTCATCGCCGGCGCTACACGCACCCCGATCGGCGCCTTCAATGGGGGCCTGAGTTCGGTTCCGGCCTCCTATCTTGGGCAGGTTGCGATCGCCGAGGTGCTCAAGCGCGCCGCGGTCGATCCGGCCGAGGTATCCGAGGTGATCATGGGCCAGATCCTGACCGCCGGCGTGGGCCAGAACCCGGCGCGCCAAGCTGCCATCGGCGCCGGCATCCCGGTCGAAAAGACGGCCTATGGGGTCAATCAGGTATGTGGTTCCGGGCTCAGGGCCGTGGCCCTTGGCTATCAGGCGATCCGCCTTGGCGACAGCGACATCGTCGTGGCCGGCGGCCAGGAAAGCATGAGCCAGGCGCCTCATGTGGCGCATTTGCGGAACGGCGCCAAGATGGGCGATGTCCAGCTCATCGACTCCATGATCAAGGACGGCTTGTGGGACGTCTTTAACGGCTACCACATGGGCAACACCGCCGAGAACGTGGCCCAGAGGTGGCAGATCACCCGCGAGGAGCAGGACGCGTTCGCCGCCGCCTCCCAGCAGAAGGTCGAAGCGGCGCAGCAGTCCGGCCGGTTCGGGGACGAAATCGTGACGGTGACCATCACCGGCCGCAAGGGCGAGCGGGTCGTCGAGGTCGACGAGCATCCCCGCCACGGCGTCACCGTCGAAGACCTGTCCAAGCTCAAGCCGGCCTTCGCCAAGGACGGCACGGTGACCGCCGGCAACGCCAGCGGCATCAATGACGGCGCCGCCGCGCTCGTACTCATGACCATGGGCGAGGCGGAAAGGCGTGGCGCCTCGCCGCTGGCCCGGATCGTGTCCTGGGCGACGGTCGGCGTCGACCCGGCGGTCATGGGCAGCGGCCCCATCCCGGCGAGCCGCGCCGCGCTGGAGAAGGCCGGCTGGAGCATCGACGAGGTCGACCTGATCGAGGCCAACGAGGCCTTCGCCGCCCAGGCCTTGGCCGTCAACAAGGAGCTCGGTTGGGACACGGCCAAGGTCAACGTCAACGGCGGCGGCATCGCGCTCGGCCACCCGATCGGCGCTTCCGGCGCGCGGGTGCTGGTCACGCTTCTCTATGAGATGGGCAAGCGGGACGCCAAGAAGGGCCTGGCGACCCTGTGCATCGGCGGCGGCATGGGCATCGCCCTGTGCGTGGAGCGGGATTAGGTGCCCGGCGACCGATCGCTCGAGGGCTATCCATTCACTCGAGGGCTATCCATCGGGGGCCGCCTCGGCCAGGGGCGGCTCTTGCGGTTGACATGGAAGGGATCAAGGCGATCCCTTGTCCCACCGGTCTGAGGTAAGCGAAGGCAACCAGCAATCAGGGGGAGACATGCTATGGCGCGCGTCGCACTGGTGACGGGTGGAACCCGCGGCATCGGCGCCCTGAGTGCAAAGGCGCTCAAGGAAGCCGGCTACGGCGTTGCGGCCAACTATGTCCGCAATGACGAGGCCGCGGCCAAGTTCAAGGAGGAGACCGGCATCCCGATCTATAAATGGGACGTGTCGGATTTTGCGGCCTGCCAGGCCGGCATCCGGAAGGTCGTCGCCGATCTGGGCCCGATCGACGTGCTGGTCAACAACGCCGGGATCACCCGCGATACCACCCTGCACAAGATGTCCCTGGAGGACTGGCATGGGGTTATCGACACCAACTTGAACTCACTGTTCAACATGACCCGCGGGGTCATCGAGTCGATGCGGGAGCGGGGCTACGGCCGCATCATCAACATCAGCTCGATCAACGGCCAGAAGGGCCAGTTCGGGCAGGTCAATTACTCCGCCGCCAAGGCCGGCACCCTCGGCTTTACCAAAGCCGTGGCCCAGGAAAACGCAACCAAGGGCATCACCGTCAACGCCATCGCGCCCGGCTATATCAACACCGACATGATGGCCGGCGTGCCTGAGAAGATGCTGGAAAAGATCATCGGGCAAATCCCTGTCGGCCGCCTGGGTGAGGCCGAGGATGTGGCCCGCTGCGTGGTGTTCCTGGCCGCCGATGAGGCCAGCTTCATCACCGGCTCGACGCTGACGGTCAACGGCGCCCAGTACCTCACGAGCTAGAGGCCCTTACAAAACGCTCGCGGCCGCTTCGCGGCGGAAGCAGCCGCGGCTAGTCGACCGGCGCCGGCACCTTGCCCGGCGGCCTGGTCGCCGGCAGCTGGGGATAATCGAAGGCGAGCTTGCCGTCCCTGACCTCGACCAGGACCGTACCGCCCTTGACCAGGCAGCCGAACAGGAGCTCCTCGGCCAACGGCTTCTTGACGTGCTCCTGGATCACCCGGGCCAGCGGCCGGGCGCCGTACGAGGGATCGTAGCCCCGCTCGGCCAGCCACTTGCGGGCCTTGCCCGAGAGCTCGATGGTTACGGCGCGGTCGGCGAGCTGCTCCTCGAGCTGCATGATGAACTTGTCGACCACCTTGAGCATCACCTCCGGCGACAGGCTGGCGAAGCTGATGATGGCGTCGAGCCGGTTGCGGAATTCCGGCGCGAACAAGCGTTTGATCGCCTCCTCGTCCTCGCCGGTCCGCCCGCTGCGCTCGAAGCCGATGACCGGCTTGGCCAGCTCTTGGGCGCCGGCGTTGGTGGTCATGATCAAAATGACGTTGTGGAAGTCGATGGTCTTGCCGTTGTGGTCGGTGAGATTGCCGTGGTCCATCACCTGCAACAGAATGTTGAACACGTCGGGATGGGCCTTCTCGATCTCGTCCAAGAGCAGAACCGCATAGGGATGCTGGTCGATGGCGTCGGTGAGCAATCCGCCCTGGTCGAACCCGACATAGCCTGGCGGCGCGCCGATCAGACGCGAGACGCTGTGGCGCTCCGTGTATTCCGACATGTCGAAGCGGAACAGCTCGACCCCAAGAATCCGCGCCAGCTGGCGGGCGACCTCGGTCTTGCCGACGCCGGTGGGCCCGGAGAACAGATAGCAGCCGATCGGCTTCTCCGGTTCGCGCAGGCCGGCGCGGGCGAGCTTGATGATGCTCGAGAGCGCCCCGATCGCCTTGTCCTGGCCGTAGACCATGGTCTTGAGGTCGCGGTCGAGGTTCCCGAGGGCTTTCTTGTCGTCGCGCGAGACGTTCCTGGGCGGGATGCGGGCGATCTTGGCGACCACCGCCTCGACATCCTTGACCCTGATGGTCTTGCGCCGGCGACCCGGTGGGAGCAGC
>JACZXZ010000078.1 GCA_022571365.1 Pseudomonadota bacterium
GCGGCAATCTCCAGATATCGCCTTGGCGGGGGCAGCCGCGCGCCGAGCGTCGTGACCTCGCTCCGCCGCCGGGCGAGCAGGTTGTCGGTCGCGTTCCCGAGCCGCTCGGCCCAGTCGTCGAGGCGCTGGGTCGCGACCTCCAGCAGCGTGCGCGGATCCGGCAGGCCGCGGGCCAGGTCCTCGACGCGCGTGCGGCGCTCGCCCATGAACCGGGCCAGCGACAAGACCAGGCGGCGGGCGTCGTCGAGCAGGTGGGCCAGGAGCTCGGCTCTCACCGGCACCGCCATCTCGGCGGCCGCGCTCGGCGTCGGCGCGCGTTTGTCGGCGGCGAAGTCGATGAGCGTGGTGTCGGTCTCGTGGCCGATCGCGGAGATCAGCGGGATCTCGGAGGCGGCGGCGGCGCGCACCACGACCTCCTCGTTGAAGGGCATGAGATCCTCGAGGCTGCCGCCCCCGCGGGCGACGATGAGGACGTCCGGACGCGGCGCCGTATCCTGCGGGCCGAGCCGGTTGAATCCCTCGATCGCGGCCGCCACCTGCTCGGCCGCGTCCTCGCCCTGGACCAGCACCGGCCACACCACCACGCGCCGCGGGAAGCGGTCGGAAATCCGGTGCAGGATATCGCGGATGACCGCGCCGGTGGGCGAGGTGACGACGCCGATGACCTCGGGCAGGAACGGCAGGGGCCGCTTGCGCGCTGCGGCGAACAGGCCCTCGGCGGCGAGCCTCTGGCGGCGCTCCTCCAGGAGCTTCAGGAGCGCCCCCTCGCCCGCGAGCTCGACGCTCTCGACCACGATCTGGTATTGCGAGCGAAGCTGATAGGTCGAGACGCGGCCGGTGCACACCACCTCCATGCCGTCCTCGGGCTGGAGCTTGAGGCGGGTCGCCACGCCGCGCCAGCATACCGCCGAGAGCACCGCGGCCTCGTCCTTGAGGTCGAAATAGACGTGCCCCGAGCCGGGCCGGCGCAGGCCGGAGACCTCGCCCTTGACGCGCACCCAGGAATAGGCGTCCTCGAGCGTGCGTTTGAGCGCGACCGAAAGCTCGCTGACCGTGTATTCAGGGAGGTTGCGGGCGGCCTCGGGGCTCGGCGATTGTTCGGTCATCGGCCTCCTTGATCTATGATACATAGACCGCGGCGGCGAAGGATACACGAGCGCCGGCGAAAACGACAGACCAAGGGCGGCAAGGGCGGCAAGGGCCATGAAGGTTCTGGTGGTCGGATCGGGCGGCCGGGAGCACGCGCTCTGCTGGGCGATTGCGGCCTCGCCCCTGTGCGCCGCGCTCTACTGCGCGCCGGGCAACGCCGGCATCGCCCGGGAGGCGCGCTGCGTGGCGATCGGCGCGCAAGATCTGGACGGCCTGGTCCGCTTCGCCAAGGACGAGGCCATCGACCTGGTCGTCGTCGGCCCCGAGGCGCCGCTGGTCGCGGGCCTCGTCGACCGCCTCGAGGAGGCCGGCGTCAAGGCCTTCGGCCCGACCGCCAAGGCGGCGATCCTGGAAGGCTCCAAGGGCTTCATGAAGGACCTGTGCCGCGCGCACGGCATTCCGAGCGCGGCTTATGGCCGCTTCCGGGAGATCGGCCAGGCGAAGGCCTTCATCCGTGAGCGCGGGGCGCCCATCGTGGTCAAGGCCGACGGGCTTGCCGCCGGCAAAGGCGTGACCGTCGCCGGCACGGTGGAGGAGGCCTTGACCGCCGTCGAGGACGCCATGATCGGCGGGCGTTTCGGCGCCGCCGGCGAGGAAGTGGTGATCGAGGAATGTCTTAAGGGCGAGGAGGTGAGCTTCCTGGCGCTGGTTGACGGCGGGCATTTCCTCTCGCTCGCCGCGTGCCAGGACCACAAGGCCGTCGGCGACGGCGACACCGGGCCGAATACCGGGGGCATGGGCGCCTACTCCCCCGCCCCGGTGGTCACGCCCGAGCTCGCGCGGGAGATCGAAGAGCGCATCATCGCCCCGACCGTCGGCGCCATGGCGGCCCAGGGCCGGCCGTTCAAGGGCGTGCTCTACGCCGGCCTGATGATCACCGCGGACGGGCCCAAGGTGCTGGAGTTCAACGTCCGTTTCGGCGATCCGGAGTCCCAACCGCTGGTGATGCGGCTCCGGTCCGACCTGTTGCCGGCGCTGGTCGCGGCCCGGGACGGGGTCTTGGACAACCTGGATCTCAGGTGGCACGAGGCGGCGGCGGTGTGCGTGGTCATGGCCTCCAAGGGCTATCCCGGCGAGTATCGGAAAGGCACCGAGATCCGGGGCCTGGATGGGGCGGCGGCGCTCGACGACGTGGTCGTCTTCCACGCCGGCACCACGGTAGAGGACGGCCGGATCATCGCCACCGGCGGCCGCGTCCTGGGCGTCACCGCGCGGGGCGCGTCCGTCAAGGAGGCCCGGGAGCGCGCGTACCAAGCCGTGGACCTGATCGACTGGCCCGAGGGGTTCTGCCGCCGCGACATCGCCTGGCGCGCGGTGGAATCGGGCCGGTCCCCTACCGCTTCTCCCTGAAAAACGCCTCGAGCAGCGCCCCGCACCTCTGCTCGTCGATGCCGCCGTAGACTTCGGGGCGGTGGTGGCAGGTGGGCTGGTCAAGCACGCGGGGGCCGTGCTCGACGCCGCCGCCCTTGGGGTCGGAAGCGCCGTAATAGAGCCGGCGGATGCGGGCGAAAGCGACCGCGGCCGCGCACATGGCGCAGGGCTCCAGGGTCACGTAGAGATCGCAACCGGGAAGCCGCGCCGCACCGAGCCGGCCCGCCGCCGCGCGGATCGCCAGCATCTCGGCGTGGGCGGTCGGGTCGTGGAGTTCCTCCGTCCGGTTGCCGGCCGCCGCCAGCACTTCGCCGGAAGCGCCGTCGATGAGGACGGCGCCCACCGGGACCTCGCCGCGCGCCGCCGCCGCCTCGGCCTCGGCCAAGGCGAGCGCCATGAAGGAGGGGGTGTCCCGGGCCATGGCCGCAGCCTGGCGCCGGTCGCACCCCCGCGTCAAGCCGCCGGGAGGTGGGCGCGCCTGCGACGCATTGAGAGAGTGTAGATACACCTTTTATGTTTTATGCCGCAAGACTGGCTGGTCCGCCGGGCGAACGCCGCGCGCTCCGGCATAGAGGGCGAGGAAGGCGAGGGTCGGCGCGGCGGTCGTCACCAGTATCGGTATCGGCAGCTACCCCGGCGGGTTCCCCAGGAGGCCGGTATATCCGGCGGTGGGCGCCGGCGCGAACCACGAGGCGAGTCCCCGGCCACGAGGGATTTCACGTCGATGCCCTCGGCACCGAAGCTTCCGTGGCCTGCGGACATGGTTTCGCCTTCCTTCCTGCTAACCTGTTGATGTTGGTGCGTTTTAATATCAGTGCGTTCCGTTGAGTGTATATACATATAAAGCGCCAGAATTTTCCGCCGCCTCAGGGCCGGGCGATGTCCTCTCCGGCCGGGCGCGGCGCCTGGGCGACGGCCACCGCCGCCGTCAGGCCCTTGAGCAGGTCGTCCCAGCGTTCGCGGCCGAGCCCCTCGACGATCCGGGCCTGGGCCCGTTTCCAGAGGGGCAGCGCCCGGGCCAACGCGTCCCGCCCGCGTCCCGTCAGCCTCGCCGACCGGCTGCGCCGGTCCTCGCCCGGCACGACTCGGACCAGCTCCTTCTCGACCAGCAGCCTGAGATTGCGGGTCAGCGTGGTCCGCTCCATCACCAGCAATTCGGCGAGGCGCGTCATGGTTACCGGGCCGAGCAAAGCGACGGCGCTGAGCACGCTCAGCTGGGTCGCCCTGAGCCCGCTCGGCCGCAAGGCCTCGTCGTAGAGCTGGGTCACGGCCCGGGCCGCCCGGCGCAGGTTGAAGCAGACGCATTTCGCCTGGGCCCGGTCGATTCCGGTTTGCCGCGGTTCGGATTCTCCATCCATGATAGTAAGTGTATATACACTTATATGTTGTCCCGTCAAGCTCCTTATCCGGGCTCAAAGAAACCGGCTGGCGTTCCCGGTCCCCCGCGGCGGCCCTGAATTCCCCTTGGTGTGGGCCGGGCCTGATGGTTTATTGTCCGGGCCATGAGCCCGCCCCTTATCGGCATCACCCTGGACTGGGAGCCGCCCGGCGGCTATTCGAATCAGCCCTGGTTCGCGCTGCGCGAGAACTACTCCCGGGCCGTCGTCGAGGCCGGCGGCCTCCCCATCCTGCTGCCCCACGAGCCGGACAGCGCCGAGGCCTATCTCGAGCGCCTCGACGGGCTGATCCTCACCGGCGGGGATTTCGACGTCGACCCCGCCTGCTTCGGCGCCGAGACCCGCCACCCCACGGTCAAGACCAAGGACCGGCGGACCGCCTTCGAATTCGCCGTGACCCGCGGCGCGCTGGAACGCGACCTGCCGGTGCTCGGCATCTGCGGCGGCCAGCAATTGCTGCATGTGGTCCTGGGCGGCGCCCTCATCCAGCACATCGCCGACGAGGTTCCGGGGGCGCTCAACCACGAGCAGCCGAACCCGCGGACCGAGCCGGGCCACAGCGTCCGGGTCATGCCCGACACGCTCTTGTACCGCATCACCGGGGCGGACGAGCTTGCAGTCAACAGCGCCCATCACCAGGCGGCGAAGGACGAGCCCGCGGGCGTGGTGGTCAACGCGCGCGCTCCCGATGGGATCATCGAAGGCATCGAGGATCCCAGCCGGCGGTTCTGCCTCGGTGTCCAGTGGCATCCTGAATATGCGGTCAGCGCCGGGGATGGGAAGATCTTCGCCGCCTTCGTCGCCGCCGCTGCCGCAAGCTGAGCCATGGCCGCTGGCACCTCGGTGCATGGAAAGATGCGCACTTTTGACCCCCTTCCCCTGATCCCCTCCCGCGGTGGGGAGGGGGAATCCGTGCGCGATCTCGATGAAACCACCCTCCTCCTTGAGGGGGAGGGTCGGGGTGGGGGCGACCTTCAGATTCATGAAACGACGCGCCAGGAGTCTTGACCAGGACGTGGGCGCCGCGCGGGAGGGAATGCGAATCGCGAAGCGCGTCGCCCGCGCCGGGCTGTGCTCCAGGCGCGAAGCCGAACGCTGGATCGCCGAGGGCCGGGTCGCGGTCGATGGCAAGACGTTGACCTCGCCCGCCGTCACGGTGGGCGAGGCCGCCCGCATCACCGTCGACGGCCGGGCGCTCCCCGTGGCCGAGCCGGCGCGTCTGTGGCGCTATCACAAGCCGCCCGGTCTGGTCACCAGCCGCGACGGGCAGGGCCGGCCGACCGTTTTCGAGCGCCTGCCCCCGGCTCTGTCGCGCTTGCTGGCGATCGGGCGCCTCGACCTCGCCTCCGAGGGGCTGTTGCTGCTCACCAACGACGGCGACCTGGCGCGTCACCTCGAGCTGCCCGCGACCGGCTGGATCCGCCGCTACCGGGTGCGCGTCTACGGCCGGGTCGCGCCCGCGCAGCTGGACGAGCTCGCCCGGGGCTTGACCATCGGCGGCATCCGCTACGGCCCCATCCGGGCGGCCCTCGACCGCCAGCAGGGGGCCAACGCCTGGCTCACGATCAGCCTGCACGAGGGCAAGAACCGGGAGGTCCGCCGGGCGTGCGAGCATTTCGGCTGGTCCGTCAACCGGCTGATCCGGGTGGCCTACGGGCCGTTCCAGCTCGGCGGGCTCAGGCGCGGCGGCCTTGCCCGGGTGCCTGGAACGGTGCTCCGGGACCAGCTCGGCCGCGCCGCCGGCCGGCTCTTGGGGAAAGCCTGAAAGTGGTGCGGATCACCGCCGGCAGGCACCGCGGCCGCCGCCTGGCGGTGCCCGAGGGCGGCGCCGTCCGGCCGACCTCGGACCGCGCCCGCGAGACCCTGTTCAACATCCTGGTCCACGGCGGCCTCGCCCGAGCCCGCGGCGGCGCCTCCCCGCTCGATGGCGCGGGCGTCCTCGATGTCTTTGCCGGCACCGGGGCGCTGGGCCTCGAGGCGCTCTCGCGCGGCGCGGCGCACGCGACCTTCATCGAGGCCGAGCCGAGCGTGCTCAAATGCCTGGGCTTGAACGCGCGGAGGCTGGGGGAGGAGGCCCGCGTCACGATGCTGCGGGCCGACGCGGCCCGGCCGCCGCCGGCGCCCGGCGCACCCTCGTCCATCGCTTTCCTCGACCCGCCGTACGAAAGCGGGCTCGCCGCCGCGGCGCTCTCGGGCCTCGCCGCCCAAGGCTGGCTGGCGGAAGGCGCGATCTCGGTGGTCGAGCTCAGGGCCAAGGAGTCGTTCGACCCGCCCGCCGGTTTCACGGTCATCGGCGACCGGCGCTCCGGCGATACCCGGTTCGTGTTCCTGCGCTCGCCGGCCGGCGAGGAGGCGCCCGCAAGTCCCCAGGGCGCCAACCACCAAGACACCAAGACTTGACCCTAAAGCGCCCGCCGCCTTCCTGCCATCCCTATCCGGATTCCCCGAACAAAGTGGCGGTCCAAGGCGCTCAGCCCGGAAAACGGCGACTTGTCGGCGTACGGCCGAGGCCGTCAAGTCGGGCGCCCGCCCGCGCTCGGCGGCGCGCCAGAGAGCCAAGAGCCAGGAAGGCTTGAAGCCCTTCGGTTCGGGAAAACAGCGCTAGGGCAAACAGCGCTAGGGAAAGGTGTCCGGCCCGTCGTCGGCGTAGCGAGGCAGGTTGTCGGCCGTCTCGAACCAGCCAAGCTGGCTGGCGGTCCAGATATGATAGTCGGGCTTGATCGCCTCTGGGTCGTCCAGGGTGGCCAGGTTGATATACACCGTCGTCGGTCCCTCGGCATAACGGAAAGCCAGCCGGGTCCCGCAGGCGCCACAGAAATGGCGGATGCCCTTCGGTGAGGATTGATGGGAGATCGGCGCGCCCTTGGTGAAGGCGAAGCCCTCGATCGGCACGTTCCCCCAGGCGACGACCGGCGCCCCGCTGGTCTTCTGGCACATCCGGCAATGGCAATAGCAAGCGTCAACCGGCTCCGCGGTCACCCGATAGCGCACCGCGCCGCACAGGCAGCCGCCTTCCAATGGAACCATAATCGATCCTCCAGAATCTATCCTCCGGCGCCGTCGGCAGGTCTCAACCGGCAGTTCCCCGGAAGGTACCACGCCCCGCCCGCCGCGCTCAAGGCGCTGGCCGCGGCCGGCTGGCTTGTCGAGGTCCCTGCGTCCCAGCCAACCCATCCGTCCTGCGTCCCAGCAACCCATCCGTCCTGCGTCCCAGCAACCCATCCGTCCTGCGTCCCAGCGCAACCCATCCGTCCTACGTCCCAGCAACCCATCCGTCCTGCGTCCCAGCGCAACCCATCCGTCCTACGTCCAGCCAACCCATCCGTCCTGCGTCCCAGCAACCCATCCGTCCTGCGTCCCAGCAACCCATCCGTCACCACCATGACGGTTGCCGGCGGCGGTCGGTGGATGGCTGAGGCGTTCCAAGGCGGCTTGGGGCTTTGGCGGCGGAGAACCTTTGCCTACCTGCGCCCGAACAGCTTCTCGATGTCGGCCAGCTTGAGCTCGACGTAGGTCGGCCGGCCGTGGCTGCACTGGCCGGCGTGGGCCGTGGTCTCCATCTCGCGCAGGAGCGCGTTCATCTCGTCCGCATTGAGGCGGCGGCCGGCGCGCACGCTTGAATGGCAGGCCATGGTGGCCGCGACCTCCTCCAGGCGTTCCTTGAGCGAGAGCGCCTCGCCCAGCTCGGCGAGCTCGTCGGCCAGGTCCCGGACCAGGCCCTTGATATCGCTCTCGCCCAGGAGCGCCGGCACCTCGCGCACCACCACCGCGCCCGGCCCGAAGGGCTCGAGCACGAGGCCGAGCTCGGCGAGCTCGCCGGCCCGCGCGGCGAGTCGGCTCACGGCGCCCTCGTCGAGCTCCACGACCTCGGGGATCAACAGGGCCTGGCGCTTGACCCCGCCCTCGGCGAGGGCCTGCTTCAGGCGCTCGTGCACGAGCCGCTCGTGGGCGGCGTGCTGGTCGACGATGACGATGCCGTCGGCGGTTTGGGCGACGATGTAGGTGCCGTGAAGCTGGGCCCGGGCGGCGCCCAGGGGGTAGCTCTCGGCCGCCTCGGCGCCGGGGCCTACCCCCTGGGCG
>JACZXZ010000027.1:0-29990 GCA_022571365.1 Pseudomonadota bacterium
TCAACGCGATGAAGGAGAAGGGTGTCCTGGTCGGCCGCGAGGGTTATCACGGCAACGTGCTCAAGATCCGCCCGCCCATGGTCTTCAAACCCGACAACGCCGACTTCCTGATCGAGGCCCTCGACGAAGCGGTCGCCGCGATCTGAGGCGAAATCTGCTTCGAGTCAGGAGCGGTCGTCAGCAACAATGCGGCAGGAGGTCGGCTTTGTGGCGGCAAGCGGCATCAACTTCCGCTTTGGGTCATAAGCGGACGTTCTCGAGACCCACCCATCGCCGACAAGCTGAAACCGAGACACTATCCTCGCGCCCGATCAGCAACCGCGGGCGGCGAGACGCAGCGGGCGGGCCCGGAGTCCTTGCGCCAGTCCTTGCGCCAGTCCTTGCACTCCCGGCTCGGGATCAAATACTCTCTCGCCTGTCATGCAAGACGGAACAGCGAAGCCGCGCAAGGTGGTGGTCATCGGCGCCGGGGTCGTCGGCATGGGCTGCGCCAGCTACCTGCAGCGCGACGGCCACGACGTCACGGTGATCGATCGGGTCGCGCCCGGCAAGTCCTGCTCCTTCGGCAATGGCGGGGGCATCACCACGACCTCCGTTCTGCCGCTGGCGATACCCGGCATGATGCCGACGCTGGTGAAATGGCTGTTCGATCCGATGGGGCCCCTGTCCGTGCGCTGGGCCTACGTCCCCCGCCTGATCCCCTTCCTCTGGCGGTTTTGGCGCAACACCAAGCCGGAGCGCACGCGCGCAATCACCGACGCCCTCACCACCTTCATGCCGCCCGCCTACGAGGCCTGGGAGCCGCTGATCGAGGACGCCGGCCTGGCGCATCTGGTGCGGCACACGGGAGGCCTCTGGCTCTACCGCGACGACCGGGAGCTGGATCGCAACTGGATGCCTTGGCAAGCCCGGCAGGATCGGGGCCTGGCCATCGAGCGGATCGGCGCGAACCGGATCCGCCAGCTCGAACCGGCCGTCTCCCGCCGGTTCAACGCCGGCGTCATCGAGCCGGAGTGGCGCTATGTCCGCGACCCATTCGAGATCGTGAACGGCCTCGCCGAGCACTTCAAGCGCCGGGGCGGCGCCATCCTCGAGGAGGAGGTCAAGGGCTTCGAGATGTCCCCCGCCGGTCCGCGCGCCGTCCACACCGACCGCGGGCGCCGCGACTTCGACGCCGTGGTCATCGCGGCCGGCGCCTGGTCCCACCGGCTCTCGGCCCAGTTGGGAAGCCGCGTCCCGCTGGAGAGCCAGCGGGGCTACCACATCACCCTGCCCAATCCCGGTATCGAGGTGCGCCACATCATAATGATCGGCGTCGCCAGGGTCGCCATCACGCCGATGACCATGGGCCTGAGATTGGTCGGCGCCGCCGAGTTCCCCGGCGTCGACGCGCCGCCGAACTATCGTCAGGCGCAAATGGTGCTGGCGTGGGGCAAGCGCGCGCTTCCCGATCTCAATACCGAAGGCTATACCGAGTGGGCGGGCGATCGCCCCCTGCTTCCCGACTCGATGCCCGTGATCGGCCCCTCGCCCCATTACGAGAACGTGTTCTACGCCTTCGCGCACAGCCATATGGGGCTGACCACCGGCGCCATGACCGGCAAGCTGATCGCCGAGCTGGTCGGCGGCCGCCCCACCAGCATCGACCTGGAGCCCTTCCGCATCGACCGCCGGTTCTAGGGCCCTCGCCTCGGCCCCCTGCCCGGCCCCTCGCTCCGGCGCCGCCGTGCCGACAACCTAAAACCAACCGATTCTCCGGGCGGCGAAGGCCCGGGCCATAGGGGCCCATCCCTGGCGTCCGGCGAGGCGGTGCGCGAGTCCGCGGTTGTGTTAGAAAGGGGCTACGGAATGTCCTCGTGGTTCGAGACGCCGCGCGTGGTCGTTGGGGCTCCAACCCCAACGGCCCTCACCATGAGGCCCGAGTTTCGCCTCATCCCGAGGAGGCGCAAAGGAGGACCAAGCTCCGCCTCATCCCGAGGAGGCGCAAAGCGCCGTCTCGAAGGATGAGGCATGTGCCGGCAAATTGCCGCAACCCGTCCATCAGGCTTGTGGTTGCAACCTTGCCCGCGATCCAACCGGGGGGCTCAGATGACCGAGGACGACGTTCAAATCCTGGAAAAGACGGCGGCCTATGAGGGCACCTTCCGCATCGACCGCTACCGCTTCAAGCACCGTCTCCACGACGGCGGCTGGAGCGGCGAGATCGCCCGCGAAGTCTTCGACCGCGGCCATGTCGCCGCCGTGCTGCTTTACGACCCCGCCCGCGACAGCGTCGTGCTGATCGAACAGTTCCGCATCGGCGCCTTGGCCTCGACGGCCCGATTGAAAAAGCGCGGCCCGTGGCTCATCGAAGCGGTCGCCGGCGTCATCGAAGCCGGAGAGAGCGCGGAGGACATGGTCCGCCGCGAGGCGGCGGAAGAGGCCGGCCTGGAGCCCTCCGACCTCATCCCGATGTTGGACTACCTCTCAAGCCCCGGCTGTATGTCCGAGTCCGTCGCGCTCTATTGCGGCCGGGTCGATGCCTCGGCCGCCGGCGGCGTCCACGGCCTCGACCACGAGCACGAGGACATCCGCGTCCTCGTCGTGCCCTTCCGCCAAGCCGTGGGGATGGTGGAATCCGGCCGCATCTTCGACGCCCACACCATCATCGCCCTCTATTGGCTGGCGCTCAACCGCGACCGGGTGCGCCGGCGCTGGTCCTGAGGACCCGGCGTTCCCAGCGCGGGCATCGAGGCCCGCCCATCACCCTCACCCTAACCCTTCCCTATCACCCCCACCCAAATCCTCTCCTATCACCCCCACCCAACCCTCCCCCATCGAGGGGGAGGGTTTATTGCATTCTCTCCCCCATCGAGGGGGAGGGCCTATCGCACCGAGATCACCCCGTTGCGCCCCCTCCCCCTGTACAAACCGTCACCCACCTTCCCGGCTGCTCATCCCTAAACTCCCCCCATCAAGGGGAAGTTTCGAAGCTATTTCAATTGGTTAAGCCAACATTCCCCGCAGCAGGCAAGGGTCCGGGCGGGGGTTGAGCGCCCAAAAAAATCATGTGAGGCGGATTTCCATTGATATTTTTCACTTGAGGTTCGAGCCAACAGGGGTATCTACTAAAAGTAGAAGTACGCGATATCGTCTCGCCTTTCGAGAGTATGCGGATCAGGGAGGAGAGGAAAGTGCCCCTTGCTCGTCAGAGCCGTGCGTTCAGAGCAGGGGCAAGCGAATCAAATAGGGTTGCCGTGATGATCAGGCTCCTAGGCCGCCTGTCGGTGGCAGTGGCGGTGGTTCTGCCGATATCGGCCTGTACAATCCTCGAATGGGGCGAGGAGACCGGCGGGAAGGCGGCCGCGAGTCAAGCCGTGATGGCCGCCATCACCAGCACCGGACCGAGCCAGCAGGTTGCGGAAGCTCGCGGGCCCGCCTCTTCCCCGATCGAGAGCACGAATTCGGAAGCGGACCAAGACAAGAAAACGCCCGAGATCCATCTCGGGACCGGGGTCTTCATCAAATCCCCCCCGTTGCCGATTCTGTTCGTGGAAGTGACGCCCGTCGGCGACATCACCCTCAATTTCGCGGAGGCCGATATTCGGGAGGTCATCCAAACGATCCTCGGGGATGTTCTCGAGGTCAACTACGTCATCGATCCCGAAGTGCAGGGAACAGTCACCGCACAGACAAGCCGCCCGATATCCCTATCCGACCTGTTGCCGACGCTCGAGGTCATCCTCAACCTGAACGACGCGGCGCTCATCCAGGCGGACGAGCTTTACAAGATCGTGCCGCGGGAGAAGGCCCCGCAGCAGACGATCCTGCCCGAGGTGGGCATATCGCGCCTGATGCGGACCCAAGGGTTCGGTGTTCAGGTCGTTCCCCTGAGCTTCGTGTCCGCCGCCGAGATGGCGAAAATTCTCAAACCCCTCGTTCCGGAAGGCAGCATCCTCAGAGTCGACGAGACTCGCAACCTGCTTATTCTCGCCGCCGCCCGCCCCGACCTTGGGACCATGCTGGAAACGGTGGAGATCTTCGACGTCGATTGGATGTCGGGGATGTCGTTTGGCCTCTTCCCGCTCCGATTCCTCGACCCCCGGACAATGGTTGAGGCGTTGCGGGACATCATGGGTCAGGAAGCAACGGGGCTTTCGGCGAGTCTCATCCGCCTGATTCCCATCGAACGGATCACCGCCGTTCTCGTGATCTCACCGCAGGCCGTGTATGTGGAACGGGTGCGAAGCTGGATTGACAGGCTGGACCAAAGCAAGGCGGAAATCGGCCAGCGGCTGTATGTGTATTACGTCCAAAACAGCCGGGCTACTGACCTCGCGGATGTGCTGAACGAGGCATTTTCGGGCAAGAAGAGGGAGAAAGAGAAGCCGAAAACCGAGCTTGCACCCGGCCTCGAACCGGTTGAGCTCGAGTTCCGGGAAGTCACCGAGGAGGGTGAAACGCCCGCCGGGTCCGAGTCCAACCCAACGAACCAAGCCCGCGGCTCGCAGACGGCCGGCCCGGAACGGGTCTCCACCACGATAGGCACGGCGGTCGAGATATCGGGGATAGGTTCCGTGCGGATCATCGCGGATGAAGCCAACAATGCACTCGTGATCCTGGCAACGCCGGCCGGCTACCGCATGGTTTTGTCGGCGCTCGAGAAACTCGATATCTTGCCTTTCCAGGTGTTGATCGAGGCGACGATCGCCGACGTGACGCTGAAAGATGAGCTCAAATACGGGCTGCAGTGGTTCCTCAAGACCGAAGGCAGAACGTTTACCTTCAGCGAGGCGACGAGTGGCGAGGTTCTTTCGAGCTTTCCGGGTTTCTCCTACCTCTTCCTAAGCGGCGGCGGCGACGTTCGCACGGTGCTCAACGCTTTGAGCAGCGTGACCGATGTCAATATCATTTCGTCGCCGACGCTGATGGTCCTCAACAATCAAACGGCCACGCTTCAGGTCGGCGACTCGGTGCCGATCGCCACGCAGTCGGCCGTCAGCATCACGGATCCCGACGCGCCCCTGGTCAGCACCATCCAGTTCCGCGATACCGGAGTGCTCCTCAGGGTGACGCCGCGGGTCAACGCTGATGGCCTGGTCATCATGGAGATCGAGCAAGAAGCCAGCGACGTGGTGGCGACCACGACCTCGGGGATCGATTCACCGACCATCAGGCAGCGGAAAATCACGAGCACGGTGGCGATTCAAAGCGGCGAAACCGTCGCCCTGGGCGGGCTGATCAGGGACACCAAGACCGAGACGGAGATCGGCATTCCGGTGCTGAAGGACATCCCGATTTTCGGTTCCCTCTTCAAGACCACCTCGCTCGTCACGGAACGGACCGAATTGCTCGTCCTCATCACTCCGCACGTCGTCCGGACCCGGCAAGAGGCGCGCACGGTCACAGAAGAACTGCGTCGGCGTTTGCGCGCGGTTGTCCCGCTGGAGCGGCTCATCGAATAGGTTGTCCCGGCCCGCGGAACACCTCCCGCAACTCGACCTCTTCCATTAAATCTCCAGCTTCGTGGCGGAAGATAACGCGGTCCGGCACGATCGCCTCGACTCGCCAACCGTCGATTACCTGCCCCTCCACGAGCCGCAGAAATTCGGGCGCGTCCTTCCTCTGAACGATGGCCACGCGCTCCGCCCCGTAGATCACCACGCCCCTCAAAACGAACCGCAGCGACATCACTTTCAGCGCCGGCTCGGACGCCTCCAACTCCGGCGGCGCGGGCCGCCGCGACGGGGCGAATAGCGGGCGCGAGACGACCTCGGAAAAATGGCTCAGCCGCGGCATACGGCCGATGGACTCGGCGACCGCCAAGGCCAGGGATTCAGACCGGCCGGGGGCCGCCGGGATCACAGGCTTCGGAGCGAGGCCGAACTCCAGCTCGAGGTAGATCAGAGCACCGAGCGTCAGGCAAAGAACGATAAGCAGGAAGGGCCGCCTTCCGCCCCGTCGAGAGCGGGGCGTCATGGTTCGTTGACCTGCATGTAGCCGTAGACGTCGTAGCGAATCTCCATCTCCCCGGAGCGCCTATATTGTGCCCTTATCAAGAGGTTATCCAGGAAAAGGAAGGGCATCGCGGCCTCCAACGCGTAGAAGATTTTCTGCAGGGACTCGGCGTCGGCAATCATCATGACTTTCACCGTCACCTTCGAAAAACGATCCTCGGCCTCGCTCGGCAATATTTGTATGGTCTTCAACTCTCCGCCTCTGGCGTCGGTAATCTCTCTCACTTTCCTTTGCACCTCGGCGCCGACGAGCTCGGCGCTGGCGCCCTTGAGGAAACCGCCCATGCCCTCCCGCGACCGGCGCGCCGCGTCGAGCTGCCTCTGCAGTTGCTCGCGCGCGCCGCCAATCCGGAGATAGCCGACCAAGAGCTCCTGCGAGCGGGCAATGGATTCGCGGTGGCTCTCGAACCTATCGCTTACGGGCTGGACCAGCAGGAGCCACACGCCCGCCACGGCTCCAACGAGGAATGCGATGGCCAGGAACCGGCGCGGGAAAGGACCGAGGGCCGTCATCAACTCGGGTCCTCCCCTGCCACCTCGAACGACACGCTGAAACGCTCGAGGCCAGTGCCGGCATCCCGTGTCACCGGGGAGCGGAATTGCGGCTTTTGAAACATCGGCGAGGCGTCAATCAGGCCGATAAGCTTGGAGGCGGCCGACGAATTCCCCGAAACACTGACCTCTCCCCCGCTTATTCGCAGCTCCAACAGCCAGGTATCGTCGGGAAACAGCCGGGTGAGTTCGTTCAAGATCCCGAGCACCGATGGCGACTGCCGCTTCTGTTCCCTCGGAACATTGATGTTGCGGATCAATTCCTGCAGCTCGCCGCGTAGCCTGGCGGCCTCTTCGGCCTCCGACCTCGCCTCCACAACCTCCGCCGCAAGGGCTTCGGCGGTCGCTCGCTGCCGTTCGAGCGGAAGGTAGACGGCCGTGGCCAAAAGAACGAGTGCGAGCCCCGCCAACACGAGATCGGGCGGGGACCAGGTTTTTGACGGCGGCGCATGCTCCCCGTCCGAAAGGACGTTGAGCCGCGGCGGAGCATCCGGATCGTCTTCCGCGACGTCGACGATGGTCGGCTCGATCCCCCACTTCGCCAGGCTGTTGAAAGCGCTCTCGACGGCCGACTTTGGAACAACGGTCAACTCAACCGTGAGCCGCTTCGCCTTGGGCTGCCGTTCGCTTATCCGGTAATCGAAATGAACCTCCTCGGGGGTAAACGGCGTCTTGTAACCAATCTGGAAGAACAGGGTTTGGCGCAGATCCGGCTCCGCCGCCGAAGGAAGCTCTATCGCCTTTCGGAGCCCCTGACTCGCGGGAAGCCGCGCCGCGACCTCGGTTGTCCCCAAATTCACTTTCCCCACGAGCGCGCGGACGGACTCGCTTTGGGCCGCCGCACCCAACCCCGCAAGGTCGATGCGCCCGAGTATTTGACATCGCTCGCCCCGGTAGTGGCGCAAGACGAGCTCGTCCTGGGAGAGATCGAAAAGAAGAACCCGTACTCTCCGCGCGAATATTCGACGGAGACGCCGCGGCACCAAGCCGGCGAGTTCCCCGAACCACCAGTCGAGGAAACCGCGAATGTTCAATCCCAGCCGCACCCATCAACCTCCCGCGCAACAGTCCGGCACGGCCTCAACAGGCCGCTTCTCCAACTACGACGGAGCCCGCCTCTCCTGCCTCTCATGCGCCTATTGCCTGTCGCCTTGCCGCCATGCCTCGAACCCGAACGGCTGGGGCTTATTCCGATCGATCTGGACCACGGCCTCCCGCACGAACACAGCGCCGTCCCCGGTGTGGGCTTCGGCCCGTACCGTGTAGATCGGCCGGTCCGGTTTCAATGGGGAAAAATACCCTTCGACGCTCGTCAGCGGGAGCCAAGCCTCCACACCCCCCATTTCCCCCGCCACGGCGCGGAGGGCGAGCAAGTAGTCCACCTGCTCCGGGACAATGCCCGGAACCGCGAGCAAAACCTCCGCCGGCGCTACCATCGGATCGACACTCGAGCGCGATGAATAGACGGTCAGGAAGGGCGCCACGCGTCGGTACAGCTCCGCTGTCATACCCATGACTTGGTGGAGCTCCTCAACCGCCACGAAAGGTCCGTCCTTGGCTCCGTACGATAAGCCCGCCGCGAAATAGTCGTCGTCTTCCGCTCCTTGAAGCCGATGAAAGCGGTCCCTGTCGCGGAAATCGGCGATCGCGTCGACCAACGCCAGACTATCCCGCTCATCGAGCCCAGCGGTGGCGAACAGCCCCGCGAGAAACGCATCCGCCCCCCGGTTAAGATCAATTTTGCCACTCTCGTCCTGGATCGATATCCGAACCTCGCCACCGCCGAAGGAGAACGCGTAAACCCTGCCGTCGGGCCGCCACCGGTCCTCCGAATTCGGACCGAGCATTGCCAGAACCGCCCGGTACACTCCGGCTTCCGCCAGCGCTTGCGCCTCGGCATTGGCGATCCGGTTGCGAATCAGCTTGGTCTCCGTGCCTGTGATCATCGTGAAGCTCCCAGCGATCACCGCCAGCAGCGTGACGGTCCACAGCACGATCACCAAGGCGATGCCTCTCGTGGGCGTCCTTGGCATGTCGGGATGACGCATGTCGGGATGACGCATGTCGGGATGACCAACAGCCGTTCCGGAACCAGCCGGAAGCCGGGCGTTATCCGCGGCCAGGTATCGCATGGATCATCGGCGCCACCACCAGATCCGGCCAGGATCGCCGGTCGTCGTCGAAAAACTCGACATCCACCCTGACCAGGGAAGGCGGCGCCTCCGCCTCTTCCCAGCGATCCCGCCAATGGGGCGGCAGTCCCTGTTCATTCGGGCCATAGTAGGAAAACGTGACGTCCGAAATCCGCTCGACGAGGACGGTTTTGCCCATCTCTCCCTCGCTCGGCGCTTCCTCGATGCCCAGCTTGATGGGACGCCAGGTGATCACGAGGCGCCTTTCCCCGCCGTCTCCGTCGGCCCCAATCCCAATCAGATAAAACCCTCCGAGCCCGAGATGGGCGGGCAAAAGCGCGGCGAAGGTCATCGACTTGGGGGCTCCTTCGAAGGCCGTGCGTATCCCCGCCCCCTTGACCGGTGAAGTCCCCGCATAAACCTGGCTGATCTCGCGTCGGATAAACGCCTGGACCACCCGTATCTCGACGGATTCACCCACGTTTTTCGCACCCGCTTCCCACACCCGCGTACTGAATCTGAGCCCGCCAAAGAGGAGGGCCATGATCAGTCCGAACAGGGTGATGGCGATAAGCAGCTCAAGGAGGGTAAATCCCCTCTCCCGCCGCTTGCCATGCGCCCGGGACCGCTGGAAAGGGAAGCCCATCGCCTTACTCGGGCAGCGCCAACCGGAGCGTGGTGAGAGACACGGATCTTCCCTCACCTCCCTCGCCCCAGGACACGGTTACGACCACCTCATACGGCTGAACGGCCGAGATCGCGGCATATGGCAAATCCTCGGGCTCGTACCGCCGAACCTCCACGCGCCAACGGAAACCATCATCGAACCGGCCGTTCTCCTTGCCCTCCACGAAAGGCTCTTCGACCCCGATCGCGGCAAGCTTCGATTCCGCGAGCGCCGTGGCGGTGGTGTAAGCCTCCGCCACCCGCAGGTTGCGTAGACCTGATGAAAAGATCTGAAACAGCACACCCAGGGACAAAGCCAGAATGGAAAACGCCACCAGGACTTCGAGAAGAGTAAATCCGCGGCTTCTGTGATATTCGGGTGCCACCCTAATCGACGATGGAAATTCGTCCGGTAAGCCAATCCACGGTGACGTGGTATTGCTGTTGTCCCCGGGCCAAGCTGACACGCCCGCCAGTGGAGCTGCCGTCAGGGAAGAAACGGATTTTGCCGGTGGTCTCGCTCACCTGCTCGGACCTGGCGGTAAAAAGGGACAGCGCGAGCTCGCCGGGCAGATCGTGCTTCCGCGCCTCGCCGCCAATGTCATAGCGCCTGCCTTCGATGTCCAAGATGAACGCGACCTCCCGATTTTCGGTGACAGCCAGACTGCGTGCGTAACGCAGACCCGCAGCCACGTCCTGCGCCGCGCCCTTCAACGCGACCCCTGGGAGCGCATTGGGGACAAGCGGGGACACGACAGCCAAGACGAGCCCCAGCAACGCCAAGACCACTAAAAGCTCGATCAAGGTAAATCCCCGAGAGGCCATGGTGGTCACCAGCTCACGATATCCTGCTTCTCGCCCTCGCCGCCCTCCGTGTTATCGGCGCCAAGGGAATAGAGGTCGTAATCGCCGTGCTCGCCCGGAAAACGATAAACGTAGGGGTTCTCCCAGGGGTCACTGAGCATGTCCCTCTTCTTAAGGTAAGGCCCGTTCCATCGCTCAAGCCCCAGGGGAAACTCCAGCAGCGCGTCGAGGCCTTCGCTCTGCAAGGGGTACCGCCCGATGTCGAGCCGGTAGAGATCGAGCACGCCACCGAGGTTCTCGATCTCTATCCGGGCCGTGCCCGTCTTGGCTTCGCCCACATACTTCATCACTCGCGGCACGGCGATCCCCGCCAGCAAGCCCAAGATCACCAGAACCACCAGAAGCTCGAGGAGGGTAAAGCCACGGATTCCAAAAGGAGCGGGCCGCGCGGGCCGAGGCTTGAGCGGCTCCGACGGCAAATTCAGCAAGGACGGCAAGCGCGATCCCAAAGCCAGCAAACGGCCGAAATGCCGGCGGGCCGCCGCCGAAATAGAATTCCCAAAGGCCGATCGGATGCTCTCCTTCCCGATCATCCAGCCCATTCCGCCGCCGCCGGCATGGGGCGCGGAGGGTTGCGGGTTTGCTGCGGAACGCGCCGCGTCCCGGCCGCAAGCCCCAGGTAGAGCAGATGGCAGAGTAGATGCAGCTAGAGCAGATGGCAGAGTAGATAGAGTGCGGTGTGATCGAGCGGGTGGTGGACACGGCGTCGGATAAAGCGCCGCCACTCCGGCTCCACCCTCGAAAAGGCCACCGTGGGCACCAAGCATCGGGGTCATAACACCAGCCTGTTGACGCTGAGGATGGCGACCAGGACCGAGACGATAATGCCGGCGATGAGGACTCCCAACCCGATGGTGAGAATCGGGACCAGGAGGGCCATCAACCGGTCGACAGACCGTTGCACCTCGCGATCATAGATATCGGCCACCCGGAGGAGCATCTCCTCAAGCCGGCCGGTTTCCTCGCCCACCCGCACGAGCTGGACCGCGAGACTCGGAAACACCCGAGCCGCCATCAGCGGACCCGCCAGACCCTGGCCGTCCTTGGCCCGTCTGGCAACGCCCTCGACGGCCCTTGCTATCACGACATTCCCCAGGGTTTCCCTGGCGATGCCCAAGGCGCTGAGCAAAGCGACGCCATTGTGCAAGAGCGTGCCCAGCGTGCGGCTGAACCGGGCGATTTCCAGCTTGGTGACGAGATCTCCCAAGAGGGGGATTCGCAAGAGCGAGGCATCCCAGCCGTAACGGCCGGCGGGGGTTGCAAGCTGATGCCGCCCAAGCAACACCAATCCGACAACGGCTAAGGCGATCGCCCACCAATAGTTCTGAAAAAACGCGCCGGCGGAGATGATGACTTGAGTGGCCAGGGGCAGCGCTTGGCCGGCGTCCTCGAAAAGCGGCTTGAATTGCGGCACAACGACCGTCAAGAGCAGCACCACGGAGGCCCCGGCCATCGTCACCAGAATGGCGGGGTAGACCAGCGCGGACTTCACGTTCTCCGTCAGCGTGTGAGATTTCTCCAGGAAATCGGCGAGCCGCGCCAGAACTTCCTCCAAAGTCCCCCCCGACTCGCCGGCGCGAACCATGCTGACGTAAAACCGAGGGAAGGATCGGCCCTGCGCGGCAAGCGCATCGGCCAGGGAAGCGCCGCCGCGGACCGCCTCGAGGACCCGCTCCAGAAGCTTTCTCACGCCTTCCCCCTCGGCCAGGTTGATCAGGATCTCAAGGGCCCTATCCAAAGGCAAACCGGCCTCGAGGAGCGTCGCGAACTCGCGGGTGACAAGCGCGACATCCTTGCGGGACACCCGGCGCCGAGCGAACAGGTCGTGGGCAAGCCAGCGCCACCCGGACGCCGCCTCGCGCTCGTCCGCGCGGATGGGCAGGTGGCCGAGGTCGTGAAGCTTTTCGATGACCGCCGATTGACTGGACGCTTCCATCTCGCCCTCAACGACATCGCCCGATGTGGTCACCGCCTTGTATCGATATGCCGGCATCGCTCAAATATCCCGCGTGACGCGCAACACTTCCTCCAGCGTGGTTTTGCCCGCCAGGGCTTTCAGCACGCCGTCTTGATACATGGTCTGCATCCCCGCCTCGATCGCCCCGCGCTTGATCTCGTTCGCTTCGGCATTCCGAAAGACGAGTTGCCGAACCGAATTGGTCATGGTCAGAACCTCGTAGATCCCGATCCTTCCAACGTAACCGGAGCCGTCACAACTCTCGCATCCGGTCGCGCGGTACAGCATCATTTCGGGGGTCGAGGCAAAACGGTCCAACCGCAGGCGTTGGGCCAGCTCGGGCGGCGCCGGATAGGGTTCGCGGCAATCGGGACACAGCGTCCGCACCAGTCTTTGCCCGACGACGCCGTTGATCGTCGACGTCAACAGGTAGTCCCGAACCCCCATGTCGAGCAGCCTGGTCACCGTGCTTGCCGCGTCATTGGTGTGCAGGGTGGACAGCACCTTATGGCCGGTAAGCGCGGCTTGAACGGCGACCTCGGCGGTCTCCAGATCGCGAATTTCCCCGACCATGATGACGTCCGGGTCATGGCGCAGGAAGGCGCGCAAGGCATGCGCGAAGGAAAGCCCGATCTGGGGCTTCACCTGGAGCTGGTTGACCCCCTCCAACTGGTATTCGATGGGGTCCTCGACGGTGAGAATCTTCCTCTCGCTGTTGTTCAGCCTCAGGAGGGAGGTATACAACGTCGTCGTCTTGCCGCTGCCGGTCGGTCCGGTCGCCAGGAGGATCCCATAGGGCTGGTCGAGGATATTCGTATAGGTCTGAAGCGCTTGGTCGTTGAAGCCGAGCTGGGAAAAATCCAGCGCCACGCTCGCCCGGTCCAGGACCCGTATGGCGACGCCCTCACCATGCATGGTGGGCACCGTGGAGAGGCGCAGGTCGACCTCCTTCCCCCTTATGGCCAGTTTGATCCGGCCGTCCTGCGGCAGCCGCGTCTCGGCGATGTTGAGCTTCGCCATGAGCTTTATGCGCGAGACAATGGCCGCCCGCGACCGGCTCGGGGGAGCCTCCGCCTCGCGGAGAATGCCGTCGACTCGGTAGCGGACCCTCAGCTTTCTCTCGAAGGGTTCGATATGTATGTCGGAGGCCCGCATCTCGACGGCCTTGCTGATCAAGAGATTCACGAACCGGATAACGGGCGCTTCGCTGGCAAGGTCCTTTAGCCGCTCGATGTCCTCCTCGGCACCTTGGTCCTCCCCGACGGCGGTATCTTCCAGGATCTGTTCGATCGAGCTTCGGCTGCTGCCATAAAGGCGCTCATAAGCCGCCTCGATATCGGCGGGCACGCCGACCCTCGGTATGACCGGCTTGCCGACGGCCAGCCGCATCGCATCGATCGCGTAGTCATCCAAGGGGTCCGCCATCGCCAGGACCAGACCATCCGGGGTCTCGGCGATGGGCATGACTCTGAATTCCTTTAGGAAGTCGGCGCTGACCCGGTCCCCGAACAGGGGGGCGACCGGATAATCGCCCGGCTCGGCCACGGGCAGATTCAGGTAGGCCGACAGGGCTTCGGCCATGTCGCGCTCGGACACCAGACCGAGCCGCGTCAAGATGACGTCGATTCGCTCATGGGTGTCCTCCTGAAGACGGAGGGCCCGTTCCAGACCCGATGCGGCGAGTTTGCCACAATCGATCAGCAGCTCGCCCAGCGAGGCGGCGAACGACTGCTGCTTGTCCTCGATGTCGAGCATGCGCTCCATCTCCCGCGCGGCTCCCATCGGCGGCCGAGAACTCCCCGGCCCCGGAGCTGAAGCCAGCGCCATTCCGCATATTACCTACATACTACATATATTAGAATAAGTTATTATGAATTCATCCTTAAGTAGCATCAGCGGTGATCGGCGATTCACCCTCCGGATCGGTGGTTCACCCTCCGAATGAGTCGAGAAGCGGCATTGCTCTTTGCTGATGGCGAAGGGACGGTCGGCTGTGAAGGCGCCGGCCCGCGCGCCGAAGGCGGCGCGAGCCCATGGTGGACGCCGGCCTCACGCCGCCACGGCGGGCCCGACAGACAAGCTGCCGCCGCCAACAGCGCCAAACCCTGCCAATGGCAAAGGGTGCGCCGTCCGGCCCAAACCCCTCACGAGGCACATCGCGGATTCACCCGGCGAGGGGGGGATGGTTGAGGGGGGAATGGTTTAGGGAAAGACGAGCGGCCCGTAGAGCCAGACGAGCCAGGTGCCAAAACAAAGGTAAGGTCCGAAGGCCACCCTGCTCGTGAGCGTGAGCCGACGTCCGGCCAAGGACTGGACGAGAACGACCGCCAAGGCCGCCGCCGCCGCCAGCAGCACGACGCCCGGCAGCCCCTGCCACGCGACCCAGGCGCCGGCCGCGGCGAGCAGCTTGGCATCGCCGAGGCCCAGGCCCTCGCGGCCCCGGAGAGCGCGGTAAGCCCACCCCATGAGGAGAAAGGCGGCGAACCCGGCCGCCGCCCCGATTCCGTGATCGATCAACGAATCCGGCGCCGCCAGGTAGGCCACCGCCAAGCCCGCGGGGACGAGGGGGAGGGTCAGCGCATCGGGGAGAGTGAAATGATGCTGGTCGATGACAACGAGGGCCAGGAGAGTCCAGCCGAGCGCGCAACCCACCCAAACCAGCCATCCCGAAAGCAGCGCCACGGCCCAGAGGGCCACCACGATCGCGGCCAATTCAATCGCGGGGTAAAACAGGCCGAGCCGCGCCCCGCAATAACGGCAGCGGCCGCGGCTCACCAGCCAGCTCAGGATCGGCACGAGATCGCGGAGCCCAAGGAGATGGTGACAATGGGGGCAGGACGAGCGTCCGAAGACCACCTTCCGGCCGGCCGGCAGGCGCTGGATCAGGGTCCCGAGGAAGCTCCCGATCAAGGGCGCCGCCAGGACCGGCGCAAGCCAATAAAGGCCCAAGGCTTCCGCCATTGAGGGGGACCTTTCCTTCTCCCGAACCGAGCCCTAGGTCGTGCTTTCGAACCGAGCCCTAGGTCGTCCCTTCTCCCGAGCCGAGCCCTAGGTCGTGCTCTCGAAACCCTCGGCGGCGGCGCGGTCGTAGCCCCGGCTGGCGGCGAGCAGCCGCCGGGTGTAGGCCTCCCGGGGCGCCCCGGCGCGCAGCTCCTCCACGCCCATCTCCTCGACCACTCGGCCGTCGCGCATGACCGCCAGACGGTCGCACATATGGGCGATCACCGCCAGGTCGTGGCTCACCAGGATATAGGTGAGGCCGCGCTCGGCCCTCAGCCGCGCCAGCAGGTTCAGGACCTCGGCCTGCACCGAGACATCGAGCGCCGAGGTCGGCTCGTCCAAGAGCAGAATCTCCGGCTCCAGGATGAGCGCCCGGGCGATGGCGACGCGCTGGCGCTGGCCGCCGGAAAGCTGGTGCGGATAGCGATAGCGGAAGGCGGGCCCGAGGCCGACCTCTCCAAGCGCCTTCTCCACCCTCGCCCCAACCTCGTCCAGGCCGTGGATGGCGGCCGGCTCGCCCACGATCCGGTCCACCACGTGCCGGGGGTGGAGCGCGCCGTAGGGGTCCTGGAAGACCATCTGCAACCGCTTGTGGAACGCCTTGTCGCGCCGGCGGCCCTGGGGCTGGCCGGCGACGGAGATGGTCCCGGACCAGTCTTGAATCAGGCCCGCTATGGCGCCGAGGACCGTCGATTTGCCGCTGCCGGACTCGCCGACCAGGCCGAAGGCCTCGCCGGGAGCCACATGGAACGGAACCTCGCGGACCGCCTGAACCCGGCCGAAAGAAACCGACAGGGACTCGACCCGGATCATGGCGCGCCGCAGACCCCGGGCGCGTCACGCCAGGCGGGGTCGCGATCCAGCACCGGAAGCTCTCCGCCCGGGCCGTCGATGCGCGGCCGCGCGGCGAGGAGGCCGCGGGTATAGGGGTGGCGCGCCGACTCGAGCTCCGAGGCCCGGCACGACTCGACAATCCGCCCGTCATACATGACCAGGACCCGGTCGCAGAACGATGCCACCAGGCCCAGATCGTGGCTGATCAAGATCAGGCCCATGCGGCCGCGTCCGACCAGGTCGTCGAGGATGGCGAGCACCTGCACGCGCACGCTCACGTCGAGCGCCGAGGTCGGCTCGTCGGCGATCAAGAGATCGGGGCCGGGCGCCAGCATCATCGCGATCATCACGCGCTGGGCCATGCCGCCCGAGAGCTCGTGGGGATAGGCGCGCAACACCCGCTCCGGGTCGGGGACGCGCACGGCCTCCAGCATCCCGAGCGCGCGCTCCCGCGCCGCCGCCCGGGAAAGGCCCCGGTAGGCCTCGGCGATCTGGCGGCCCGCCGTGATCACCGGATTGAGGGAATAATTCGGGTCCTGGAGGATCATGGCGATGCGCCGGCCACGCAGAGCGCGCCTCCGCTTCGAGCCCGCCGCGGTGAGGTCGATGCCGTCGAACTCCAGGCGCCGCGCGTCCACCCGGCCGGGCGGCGGCACCAGACCCAGGATCGCGCGCCCGGTCATCGACTTGCCCGAGCCGGACTCGCCGACGATGCCGAGCCGCTCGCGCCCCATGGTGAAACTCACCCCCCGGACCGCCTCGACGACGCCCGTCGCGGTGGCGAAGGAGACCCGCAAATCCTCGACGGCGAGCAGGGCCTGGGCGCTCATCCGTGCTTCGGGTCCAGCACGTCGCGCAGGCCGTCGCCCAACAGGTTGAAGCCCAGGCTGACCACCAGGATGGCGAGGCCGGGCGCGGCCGCCACCCACCATTGATCGAGCATGAACTGCCGGCCGGCGGCGATCATCGCGCCCCATTCCGCCACCGGCGGCTGGGCGCCCAGGCCGAGAAAGCCGAGCCCGGCGGCGGTCAGAATGACCCCCGCCATGTCCAGGGTGACCCGGACGATCACCGACGAGCTGGTGAGCGGCACCACGTGGCCCACGAGAATGCGGGACGCGGACGCCCCTTGCAGGCGCGCCGCCTGGATAAAACCGCTGGTCCGGATGGTGATGGTTTCGGCCCGGGCGATGCGGGCGTAGGGCGGCCAGGCGGTGATCGCGATGGCGAGAATCGCGTTCTCGATGCCGGGCCCCAGCGCCGCGACGAAGGCGAGCGCCAGGATGAGCCGGGGAAACGCCAGGAACACGTCGGTGATGCGCATCAGCACCGCGTCCACCCAGCCGCCGAAATAGCCGGCGCTACAGCCCATGATGAGCCCCACCGGCGCGGCGATGGCGGCCACCAGGGCGACGATCAAGAGCGTAATCCGGGCGCCGTGGACGAGGCGCGCGAAAATGTCCCGGCCGAGCGCGTCGGTGCCGAGCCAGTGCCCGCCGCCCGGCGGCAGCAGGCGCGCTTGCAGGTTCTGCTCGATGGGCGAATGGCCGGCGAGCCATGGCGCGACGAGGGCCACCACGATCAGCCCGCAGACGATGGCAAGCCCGGTGACGGCCAGCGGATTGCGGCGAAAGACGAGCCAGGCGGCATACCACCGCCCGAGTCGCGCCTGCCGGCGCGAACCGGCGGCCTCGGCCATGAGCCAGGCGCGCGGCCCGGCCGAGAAGGACCCGGCCGAGCGGTCGTCGAGCGCCTTCATCGGGCCCTCGGGTCCAGGACCCGGTAGAGCAGGTCGGACAACAGATTGAGCCCGATGAACACGGCCCCGACCACGATGGTGCCGCCCAGCACCGCGTTCATGTCGGCGTTCAGCAGGGAATTGGTGATGTAGTAGCCGAGGCCCGGCCAGGCGAACACGATCTCGGTCAAAACCGAGCCCTCGAGCAGGCTGCCATAGCTGAGCGCGATGACGGTCACGAGCGGCACCATGGCGTTGCCGAGGGCGTGGCGCCACACGACCCGCGCCTCGCTCAGCCCCTTGGCCCGCGCCGTCACGATGTATTCCTGGCTGAGCTGCTCCAGCATCAAGCTGCGGGTCATACGGCTGATATAGGCGAGCGAGAAATAGCCCAGGACCGAGGCCGGCAGGACTAGGTGGCCGAGCGCGTTCCAGAAAACCTCGGGCTCGCCCGCGACCAGGCTGTCGACCAGGATCAGGCCGGTCACCGGCTCGACCAGGCCCTCGTAGTAGATGTCCAGACGGCCCGGCCCGGCGACCCAGCCGAGGTTGGCATAGAACAGCAACAGCCCCATCAGACCCAGCCAGAACACCGGCACCGAATAGCCGACGAGCCCGAGGACGCGAATCACATGGTCCGGCCAGCGCCCGTGACGGACGGCGGCGACCACGCCCATCGGCACGCCGATGAGGACGCCCAGCAGAATCGACAGGGTGGCGAGCTCAAGGGTCGCCGGAAACACCCGCCGGATGTCCTCCAGCACCGGGTTGGCGGTCAGCACCGAGCGGCCGAAATCGCCCTCCAGCACCTTGCCCACATAGGCGAGGAACTGTTCGTGGAGCGGCAGGTGGAGCCCCAGCGCGATGCGCATCTGCTCGTAGACCTCGGCGGGCGCCCGGTCGCCCACCGCCGCCAGCACGGGGTCGATGGGCACCACCCGGCCGATCAAGAAGGTGACCAGGAGCAGACCGAGAAAGGTGAGCGCCACCGAGGCGAGGAGGCCAAGCGCGGTGTTGAGCCAACCCGGCAGACCCGGGAGAAAACCCGGCCTCGGGGCGGCCCCGGAGGGAGGGAAATAGGCCACGGCTCAGTCCTTGGTGACGGTCCGGTAGAAGTTGGTCTCGAAGTTAGGCCCCAGCACAAGGCCGTGGACGTTGGTCCGCTCCACCACCAGCTCGATGTCCTGGAACATAATGACAAAGGGCGAGTCGGCGAGGTGAAGGCGCTGGATGGCCTGGTACAGGCCCGCGCGCCGCGCGTCGTCACGTTCCCGCACCGCCGCTTGGGTCATCGCCGTCAGCTCCGGTATCTCCCAGCTGTTGCGCCAGGCCAGCGACTTGATCCGCGCGTCGTCCGCGTTGTCCGGGTTGCTGGCAAAGGCGGCGGCGTTGGCGTGGGGATCCGGATAATCGGCCCCCCAGCGGCCGATGTAGATGTCGTGGTTGCGCGCCCGGTATTTGGTGAGCGTCTGCTTGCCGCTGCCCGGGATGAGCTCAAGGGCGATGCCGGCCTTGGCGAAGGTCGCCTGGATCACCTGGGCCACCTCCAGGATCGGCGACGTGTTGGGCGTGTCCATGGTGACGGCAAAGCCGTCGGCGAGCCCGGCCTCGGCCAGCAATTCCCTGGCGTACGCGACGTCGAGACCGTAGGGCCTGTCCTCGATGGCGCCGAGAAAGCCCGTGGGCAGGAAGGACTGGCGGACCACCACCTTGCCCCTGAGAATGGTATCCCGGATGCCCTGGTAGTCGACCAGGTATTTGAGCGCCCGGCGGACCTCGGGCCGGCTCAGCTCGGGGTTCTTCTGGTTGAGGGCGAGATAGTAGATATCGACCTTGGGGACGCGGCGAATCCGGAGCCCGGCACGGCCCTCCAGGCTCGCGATCTGGTCCGGGCTCAGGTTGCGGGCAATGTCGATATCGCCGCCTTCCAACAAGAGCCGCTGGGTCGCGAGCTCCGCGATGTGGCGGATGAGGACGCGGCGCATCGCCGGGGCTCCGCGCCAGTAGGCGTCATGGCGCTCGAGGCTCAGGATCTCGCTCGGCCGCCAGAAGCTGAGCTTGAACGGCCCGGAGCCGGCGGAATGGGTCCTGAGCCATCCGTGGCCCATGTCCCCGTCCCTCTCCTGCGCCTCGACCAGCCGGCGGTCGACCACCGAGCCGACGCCCGCGCTCAGGCAGTAGAGCAGGAAGGTGGGGGCGTAGGCCTCTTCGGTCTCAACCACCAGGGTATAGGCGTCCGTGGCGCGGATGCGCTCGGCCACATTTTCCGGGGTGAAGCCGAACTGGGCCAGGATGAAAGCCGGCGACTTGTTCAGGCGGATAACGCGCTGGAGCGACCAGGCGGCGTCGTCGGCCGTCACCGGATTGCCTGAATGAAAGGTCATGCCCCGGCGGATGGTGAAGGTGAAGGTCCGCCCATCCTCCGACACGGTCCAGCTTTCGGCGACGCCGCCCTCGAGCCGGCTGACGTCCCGGAGGTCGTAGGTGATCAGCCGGTCGTACACGTTGGCCGCGTACTCGGCGCCGGAGAATTCGAAAATCTCGGCCGGATCGAGGGTGATGATATCGTCGATCCGCTTGGCCATGACCAGCACGTCACGGGGCGTCGCCGCCAGCGCTTGCCCGATGCCGGGCGCCAGCAGCGCGACAACAACCGCCAAGGCCAGAAACCGTTTCACCACAGGCTTGCCCCGAGTCCTTGCACCATCGCCCGCGCTCTTTATCTTTAGCGGACTCCCGCCCGAGCGCGCGCGAAAACGATGATCGGGGCGCCCCGGCACCCTGTCAAGGCAGCCGCGAGGCTGGTGGTGGCTCGGTTTCAGCTTGTCGGTGATGGGTGGGTCTCAAGAACGTCCGCTTGCTGACCCGAAGCCGACATCATGGCTGTGGATCGGCGTCGAAGCGCGACCGTCTGTTGTTGCTGTGACTCAACCGGTTGGCGCGCCGATCGGCGTCCGAACCAAGTACCGGGGCACGCTCAAATGCGCCCGAAGCTCAACGGCTCGGCCGGCCGGGAACCGTGAAGCGTGCCTGAAAGCCGCTCTCCTTCCAGGCAAAAAAGACCACGAGCGGGTGTAGGAGGACGAGAAGCATCACCCACCATGCGAGGGCGTCTTCGACGCGATCGTGTTGCTCGAAAAATGCCCAGGATAGAAGGCTGGCCAGGGAGACCAAGATGGTCGCGGCGGACACCGCCAGTAAAGCTCGGGAGGTACGGAGCAATATCAAAGACGGCCGTACCCTCGCGACCGCTTCGACTTGGATAGTCATCAGGAGCTGCGCGAGGACGGTGAACGAGGAGAGCGTGACGCCGATGCGGCGCTGGAGGCGATATCCCTCTCCGACTTCGCCAAGCACCGCCGCGTAGGCGATCATGCCGAGGCCGGCGACCAGACCGAGTCCCAGCATGGTGCGCCGCACGACCACCATTCGCCCCCCAAGCGTCTTGAACCATTCGTGAACGAGAACCCAATAGACCAGCATCAGGGCCGCGCTCGGCATAATCGCGGCACGAAACACGAGGCTCTCGGGGCCTTGTCGCCCCGTGGCGCTGATCGACGTGCACGAGTCGACGTAGGGAAGACACCAAGGGACGTGGCCGAGATGAGCGGCCAACAGATAACAGAGGTGAATTGCGGCCAAGGGAAGAAGGGCCACGGCGAGGGGAACGAAGCTTAATCTCATGGCGACGAAGTGCCTTCACGGGCGTGATGCCAGGGCACGTCAAGTCGAACTGCCCTCTCAATCCATTTGCTGTGAAATATGATCTAGGCTCAACTATCGTGGGTAGGAAGCCCCTTGTATCAATCCGCACTACCCCAATGACTGCTGTTGGCTACTAGCGGACTCTATTTGCTGTGGCGTCGAATGTCCGGTCATGACCCATTGCGGACATCGTGCGCGATGAGGTCCGCCTCCGTTTGAAATCGGGAATTGGGGCTGGCCTGACAAATGAGGCGTACCGATAACCAGGGTTTTCGGCTCCGCCTCAGCGGAGAGGCTGCGGGTGGCCCTGACCTATTGCGACGGTGTTTTGCCTTTAGCTGTCGCCTTATCAGCAGCTTCCCGATCCAAAGTATCCTTGTCGGAAGCTTCCTTGGCGAGGCGAAGCGCGCGGAGGCGCGCTATCTTTGCCTTGTCCCCCTCTTCCTGGGCCTTCTTTTGCTTCTTCCTCATCTTAGCGAATTTTTCCTCGGCCTCCGATCTTGCTGATTTCATCATTTCGGCGATCCTGTAGTTCAATGCGAGCCGTCACCTGCGCCGTCATCGTCCGAGAATGTAAGCCGGACAGCCGGCAGCCTGGCGCGCAAGGTCGGCCATGGCACGGCACGTAGCGCCATAGGCCTTATTGTTAGTCGTCGAAGTCGGGGCCGCGAATTGGGCCGCCCCACACCTTCGGTCCGTACGGCGATCGTTGAACGTTGCGTCGCTGACGGCAGGCAGCGGCCACCCCCAACCGAAGTTGGAGGTGGCGCTTGGCATCATCAGTCAACGATGGTCAGGTTCTCAGCCGACGATTTGCCGTTCTGTCCGGGTCGAAGGTCATAGGAAACCTTCTGGCCCTCGTTCAGGCCGCTCAGTCCGGCGCGTTCGACAGCGGAAATGTGGACGAAAGCGTCCTTTGACCCGTCTTCAGGTTCGATGAAGCCAAACCCTTTGGCGGAGTTAAACCACTTTACTGTTCCAGTCGTCATAGTCATTACCTCTAACAAGTGTTATTCGTGCCGCACAGTGGGTGGCGGCCCGACCGTTTGTAACGCTCACAATGTCAGGGGTTAACTAAGCTAACCGGGTTAACGGGTATTCAGGTCACACCAAACGACTGCAAAACGTACGGAGTAGACATGGTGGGCATCCCTTTGAAGTCAAGGATTCTCGAAATCTTTTGAATAAACCGAGCCCAGACGTAGGCGCCGGAAGCGGGTGCAGAAATCAACGCATTTCGGTGCCCCCAAAGGGCTAATCTGAACTCCGCGTCGTTCCTAAGCCTGATTCGCCTATTTTGAGGAGGATTTCCGTAAAGCCGATTTTGGGAGATTTTGGGCTTCTAACACTCGTCCTTAGGTCCGCTTATGGCTATTAGCGGACGTCCAGGGCGCGAGGCCTCTATGTCCGCTAATGACCCAAAGCGGACATCACGCGCCAAGACGGTGTCCGATCTAGTAGCATCCGGGTCGCCCGACAGGACACGTGTGTGCTGCGCAGGCCGGGGTACGCCCCTACAGCGCGAAACGGTCACTGGACCGGATTTCGATCACCAAATCAGCCCGACAAAGAGAGGAGATCGCTATGTAACGTACCAGGTATAAGCCGGGTTCGGCCACGGCCACAATTTGTGCTACCGTTGTCTATCGCAAGAGGGGTCATCCGCGAATTTGCACGTGACTATATCGCGGAACACAACGAGACCGCACAGGGGACGCTGTTTTCCGCAAGACCACCTGATAAGGACCACCGGACGCAAACGGGTTAGGTAATGGGTGCGCATAAAAAGAAATACAAAGCTATATCCATTTTTTCCGGTGCGATGGGTCTCGATATTGGCCTTGAGAATACGGACCGCTTTGAAGTCGTCGCTTGCGTGGAAATTGAACCGTCCTTCTGCGATACGATTCGAGCCAACCAGAAGGCTAGCAGGCTTATTCCGGACCTTGAGATTTTCCAGGGTGACATCACCAGCATCGACCCCAATGACGTTCTTAGAGCCTGCGGCCTAAGGCCAGGTGAGGTTGACATTCTCACCGGGGGTCCACCCTGCCAATCCTTCAGCACGGCGGGTAGGCGGCGGACGACCCAAGACCCGCGCGGAACCTTGTTGTGGCAGTTCCTTCGTTATGTGGAGGTCATGCAACCCAGGTTCTTTCTTATGGAGAACGTGCGCGGCCTGCTTTCTGCGGCGCTCAACCACCGACCCATCGCTGATCGGCCTGAAAAGGGCGGCCCGCCGCTGGAACGGGATGAAAAGCCAGGCTCGGTCATGCGGCTCTTCGCCGAAGACCTTCAGACATTCTCGGACAGCCACTACCACATGGATTGCTTCGAGGTGAATGCCGTCAACTACGGCGCGCCGCAATTGCGGGAGCGGGCGCTCTTTATCGGCAACCGATTCAATGCCGTTGCCGATTTTCCCGATCCTACCCACGGTCGGTCAAAGAACGACGAGAACGATCAGCCGTTACTTTTTGAGGAAACGGAGAAAGGTCTTCACCCTTGGCACACCCTTGGCGACGCAATTGGCCATCTCAACGATCCCGGCGAAGTAATTATGGATTTTAGCCCGCGCAAGAAGAGATTCCTTTCAAAAGTGCCACCGGGTTCAAACTGGCGCAGCCTGCCTGTCGAAATACAACAGGAGTCCATGGGTAGGGCATGGCATGCCAAAGGAGGTCGGTCGGGATGGTGGCGGCGGCTGAGCTACGACCTTCCATGCCCGACGCTCGTTACGATGCCTAATCACGCCGGCACCGCCCTGTGCCATCCGACCGAGGTTCGCACCCTGACATTGAAAGAATACGCCCTCATTCAAGAATTTCCTGAGGACTGGGAATTCTGCGGTACACCTGCCCAGCAATACGCCCAGGCTGGCAACGCGGTCCCCGTCCGCTTGGGGGAAGTGGCGGGCGAAGTTATCGCTGCCGAACTTGACAAGCTCAAGGAGCGTGGCTGGACCGCATATTCAGCAAAGCCCGGCGCCTACCGCGTGATCTATGTTCAGTCCCACGTCCGCACCCGCCAATGGTTCAAGGCAGGAAAGACGTTTGTTTGGAAAGACGGCGCTATTAATGGTGATGCCGCGTATAAAACCACAAGGTCCAAACGCAGGATTCGTAGGCTCACTGGATAGGAAGCACCAATGCCGAGCGGGCACCCGGGGCTGCCAAGGCCCTCTAATAAAATTATTCGGAAGACGGACCTACTTGCTCTGCTCGAACAGATAGATAGTGATCAACAAGATCGGGATCGTATTCTCAATTTAGAAAATAATTTCCGTGATCGTATTCAGGCGCACTCACAGTCATTACCGCTAGACAGTGCCGAGTTTAAGAAATTCAATACGAGCCCTTTTGTCTTATTGATGCACGCGTTGCATCGTAACCACAGCAAGATCAGTCACATCGAGGCTGATATTCTTCCAGCAAAGCTTTTTTCATCTATGGAGACATCTGCAGGTCGGATGATAGAGGCTGTCATGCTCCCGGCGTTTGGTTGGGAAGTCGTTGAAAGTGAAATGCATAGTGTTAACTCCGCGTTGGACGGACGGTGTATTGAACCTGACTTAGTGAAGGTCACTACCCTAAAAAGCGGCCCTCGATGTCTTAATGATGAAATGAGCGAAAATTTCGCTGACGCTATAATTGGCAATGATAGGGCCTGGGCGAGTGACGCTGGGGTAAACCGACTTGAGTTTACATATGGCGTCTTATACGGCACACCGAAGCTCTCCAATAAAAAAGACTGGCATATCCTCAGAAACATTAGAGAAAAGTTGCCAGAGGGAACTGTTACCAGACAACCCGATGGCGGTTGGAGTTGCGCCTATTCACGTGATGGGTTGGAAGTTGAGGTGACTGTTCGGATTGGTCAGGACTGGTGGTCGTACCTCGGGGGCAATACATGCTTCGTTGAACTTTGCACAGCTTTGATCCGTGCCTGTGTGCAACCCGGTGAATCTGACCCAGATGGGCAAGAGTATCAAATTTCCGACCTTGCCCAAATCGTTTCAACTGAATGTGTGCTTGAGGATTACAACGTCAGTCTTCTCCAAAGAAGTCAATTGCCTTGGCTTTTCCTTATAGCAAGACATTTTTGCGACCAAATAGTGGACGGCTAAAGAAGTTCATCTCTTGAAATGGAAAAGGCTCTTCGCCAAAAGCTCCCAAATGGCCAGTTTGAAGGCGTCGACACAGTTCGTTCACGTGCGATGTCAGCAGTTCGGGGAAAAGGGAACAAAACCACTGAGAAACGCTTCCGATTTGCGCTTGTTCGGGAGGGGGTAAGGGGCTGGCAAATACATCCGAAGGGACTTTCCGGAAACCCGGATTTTTTGTTTCCTAAAGTACGGCTTGTCGTCTTTGTTGATGGATGCTTTTGGCACGGTTGTCCAAGGTGCGGCCACACGCCAAGCAAGAATTCGGAATTTTGGAAGGAAAAGTTCAAGAGGAACCGCAAACGCGATCGAAAAACAACGGAGGCTCTACAGGCCCAGGGTTTTGCGGTTCTTCGCTTTTGGGAACACGACCTCCGTGACGATCTTGCCGGGTGTGTAATGGCAGTTAGGGATAGGCTGGAACGTGCTGAATAATAACGACTTATTCCAACGAAGATCATCGCGATGCAATTCCACGCAACGGCTGAACTTGGGCTGATGGTTCGTGCGCTGTAGTCGCCGCATCAGCGCTTCCGAAAGCGGGGCACATAGGACTCTTCCAGATTGGCGTTGTCTTCGGCACCTTCCGGGTCGAAGCCCTCATAGGAGTAAAGGACAGTCAAAGTCTTACCGTAGCTGCTAAGCCCCTTAACCTCTTCTTCGAGTTGAACATCCCACTCCCCACCGAACCAATCCATCAGACTGGTGGTGTCGTCGAGACGTTCGGCGGCGGTCACGTTGGCCGGGTCCGCGTTGAACCGCTCGGTCGCCGTGCCAGCGGGAACGGGCATGCCTTTCCGAATCCACTCAAGCCCCTCCACTTCCTTCAGCGGGTCTGACATGAAACAGTAATTTATCCGCTGGCCTGCGCTTAGGATGATCGCGGCCGGAAGGTCCGTGCGCTGCACGTAGCGGATAGCCGTGGCCTCAAGGGACGTACGGCATGCTGTCGATAACGACTCGATGGCCTCCAGGCCGTCGCCGACCCTATTCATCTCTTTGGAGAACACGGGGTCAGGCATAAGTAAGCTAGCCGCGTAGTGGTCGGCCTCAAGTTCGTACGGGTCGCCTGACGCGAAGCCCGCGCGGGACTCATGGACCGTCTTACCGCCGTCGAAGATGTGGTCGATGTGGCCCGGCAGCTTGAAATGACCAATCTCATGGGCGACGCTGAACCGCTGGAAGCCCTCGCTTCGTATGTGCGTGGCGTAGACGATGGCGTACTCTTCCCCCAAGCGCAGCAGCATGCCGGATACCCCTTTCCGGGAAACGGGCTTGGCTTCAACGTGGATACCGAGCTCCTCTTCCGCGATCGCGATCGGATCCACGGGTAGCTCCGTGATTCCAAGCTCGTGCACGAATTGCTCAGCGGTGCGCCCCGCCAACTCTGGAACCGGGAGCACGGGTATTAGCCTTCCGTTTTCCGCCGTGATTTGGCCCGCGCGGCAAGCCGTTCCAACATGTCCTCCACAAATTCTTTGTCGTCGGTGGATAGCTGGTCGATATGCCGGTGGAGCGTGTCCCCAGCGCCCAGTGTATGTGGGTCGTCCACTCGCCCCAAGAGAAAATCGGTCGTAACGTCCAGCGCGTCGGCTAGCCGCTTGAGGTTGTCAAATGATGGCTTTCTCGCTCTCGTCTCGAAGTGTGATATTGCGGAGGCCTGAAGGCCTGCGCGGTTTGCTAGCTCGCTTTGGCTGAGGTCGCGCAACTCGCGTGCAGATTTCAAACGTTCCGAAAATAACTCCGAAGGCGGGGTTGACTCGGACATGACGGTTCCGTATAGTGCAGGATGACGATGTCGTCAATGCCCCGGCGGGGCTTTTTGTTCGGCCTGCGTATAGACGATTCCGTCATACATTACAGTACGTTTTCAGCAAGTGCAATGGAAAGGAGGCCAAAATGGCTGACCGCCCCGTGAGAAAGACCCAGAAGGACCAGGATGGCGACATCCTGGCACTATGCAACGACGGCTCGGATTGGTCGCCCCGGCTGAAGGCCGACGCGATCAGGGACATTGAGACGGGCACACACACCTACCACGTGCCCTGGACCGAAGGCCGGACCGAGATCCACGTCGTGAACGGCCCGACCGGCAAATACCTCCGGACGGATCGTGACGACACGACCCGGAACAACCTTGACGACCTGCCCGACTGCTGACCGGCGGTCAGGCCAACCGTAAGAGGACAAGCGACATGAGCAAGAAGCGTGACATCCACGTCGTTCCCCACCCCGCCGGGGGCTGGGCAACCCGCAAGGAGGGCGCCGGCCGGGTCGGGTCGCGTCACGACACGCAGCACGACGCGATCGAGCGCGGCCGTGAGCAGGCGATTCGCGAGCGCGCCGAGGTCGTGATCCACCGCCGCGACGGGACGATCCGCGACAGCGACAGCTACGGCAACGACCCGCATCCGCCGAAGGACCGGAAGCACTAGGTCGGGCTGCCAGTGCACGGCGTCTGGCGTCGTCTCTTACAGGGCCTTCACGGCTCTGACGATCTAACGCCAGACCGCGTAGCCCCCTAGGTCGCCCCGCTCTCCAGCATCGCGTCGGCCTGCCTTGCCCGTGCGCTGCGGCTAAGGCTACGCCGCTGTTACGCGAGCCGCAAGCTGGCCACGCCTCATGCGGCGCGCTCAGTGAACCCTGTCGTGCTTGCCCGGCGGCCCCTTATCCAGCAGCTCCTCGACCGCTTTCAGGACCGCTCCAAACTGTCTGTGAAAATCAATTTGCCGGCCGGTACTGGGAAAGTAGATGACGTGGTCGCGGTTAATCACATTGAATCCATCATCCACTAGTTTCGGTTCCAGTACCCGGCAGACATTTGCTTTGATCAAAATCAAGGGAGTTAAGTGATCAGAAATTAATCTTTCAAGATCGCTACAGAGTAACGGATAATCTCGAACAATCGCCTTGTCACGCTCAGAATCATTGAGTGCGTTTACTGGTTCGTATGTTGCGTCCGCCAAGACCCAACCTCGTCGCTGAAATGCCCTCAGCCCGCTTTCCTTGGTGTCGGGAGAAAGGTTTAACTGTTTCATCAACGCCGTGAATAACGGCTCGGTAACGTCACCCTTCGGATCGTAGAAATAGCAACCAGAGGCCGGAGGGGACTCGGCGATAATTATGAGCTTGATGCTATCCGGCTCGTAGAGGCGCCTGAGAGAAAGGTACTCGTCTCGCTTTTTTGCCATGATCAAGCAACCCGCCCGAATCATCACGACGAACTTCCTCAAAATACATATTTGTCCGCATTTGGCTATTTCCGGAAGTGAACGCGATCGCAGGGGAAGTCCGCTTTGAGGCGCATAGCGGACTAATTTCAGGGAAGCCCCTGACTTCCGGTCATGACCCATAGCGGACATTCAACGTGGCGCGGTTCTATGTCCCCAAATGACCCTTTGCCGACATTGATGCTTCTGCGCGATATCCTCGCTCCTTTCCAGCGCCCCAAACCTAACATTCGGCCTGATCAAGTTTCGAGGGGCGGGTCAGTTGGCGACGTGCCTTCTTCCTGTCAAGGTTTTTTCACACGGTATTTCTTCCTGGGCGGCGACTGGGCTGACCATTAGTGGAGGATTTTCATGAAGACGGTGCCTCACGCCGTCGCAGAATGATCCCGGCCGCTCCATTCGGCATGGATGGCCCGCCAAGCGTCGAGAACCTCGTTCCACCGCGGTTGGAGCCGTCGCGGCCACGCCAAATAGTTCGCCGACGCGTCTGCGTTTCCGTCGGGGCTGTCCGCATTCAGAATCCGGTATCCGCACCGCGTCAACGTTGTCGCGGCTTCGCTCCGTTCACCGTCGAAAGACTCGAACAACACGATTGGCTGGCGTCTTTCGATCAACCGGCGCCCGCCACGGACGACGGCGTCCTCGACGCCCTCGACGTCGATTTTGACCAGGTCGGGCAAGGGCCGGGCTTCGCCTTGGCCGTCCAACGTGACGGTCGGGACCGTCATCGTTTGCTGGGCAAGACCGTAATGGAGATCGACAAATGTCCGGCCCCGCCCGGCGAGCGCCCCCGTGGCGCCGGACACGTGATCGCGGACGAAGGGGGCTTCGCCCTCGGTGTCGCTCACCGCCGCAGCGACCACGTCGGTATGATCGAGACGATTCCGCCGGATGGTGTCGTCGATCAGCCTCAGGTTGGCCGGGTCGGGCAGCACCCGGGTGATGATCACCACTTTTTCCGGGCGGGCGCCATTTTTCCTCAGGCTGTTCATGACATATTCGATCACCAGGCGGGTGGGGGCTTTTTCCCTCCATTTGTCTCCCCACGCACGCAGGTAGTTGACGGACAACTCCTGGATCACCAACCCGCCGAAGACCTCATAGTCGTTGGGACGGTCGAAGCGCGGTGGGTGAACCCGGTAGTCCCGATCGGA
>JACZXZ010000027.1:30000-31183 GCA_022571365.1 Pseudomonadota bacterium
ATCCGGCTGTTGACGATGTATGAGAGATGGCGCATCAACCGCACGCGCACGCGCCAGTCCACGTCGTGAAGGCGCACGGAGAGCGGTATATCGAGACGGGGCAAGATATATTGCGAAAATATCGGAATTCTTTTCGCCGCGTGAAACGGGTGAAACCGTTTCCTGATCTCGATCAAATACCTTGTGAACATGTGGAAGCCCGGTGGCGGCGGGTTCGAGCGCGGTGCGGATTCAAATCCATTGCCCGTCGATACGAATTGGCCATGGTTGGCAGTAAGCATACTTGAACGTGTCCATCAACCGCCGCGTCGCGCTCGATACGTGGCCCGGACCGGCATGAGGCGCGTCGTTGCCCTTCAAGCTGGAATTCCCCATGTGAAGCCCTCCGATAGGGTTGATCGTGCCTCGAAATCGCTCGGCGGGCAACTGTTAGGGCTCTGACAGCATGCGTCACGGCGGCGCCATGGTTTGGAGTGGAGATTGGCGACCGCAGCGTCAGATTGCGCCGTTGAGGCCGTGCTCCGAACACAGCTGTCCCATGGTGCGGCTTGATGTTCGATAACCCCGCCGTCATGTCGGCCTTGGTATCCGTCTGAGGCGGTCGATGCGGCGCAGGATTTCCGCGAACAGTCGCCGTGAAACCGCCACCTCGGCAAGCTGGAACGTGACGTACCGACCGTGCCGCACGATTTTGGCGCCGATCTTGATCAGCTTCTCGCGCAGCGTGGTCATCGACCAGTGCTCCACCTCCTTGGGTGGCGCCAATTTCCGCTTATGGCTACCAGCGGACATCCGACGCGAGCCTGCTGAACGTCCGCTTCGGCATCAAAAGCAGAAGCCTGCGCAGGCCTCCCAACGGCGTTCAACGCGCGACCCGCCCCACCCGTTTACCCTCTGCCGCGGCGCCTGCGTTTACGCAGCTTGGTGCCCAAGCCGATCTTCTTCGCCAGCGCGCTCCGCTGGGCCGCATAGTTCGGCGCCACCATCGGATAGTCCGCCGGCAGGCCCCATCGTATGCGGTACGCGTCGGGCGTGAGGCCATAGCTCGTCTTGAGGTGGCGCTTGAGCATCTTGAGCTTCTTGCCGTCGTCGAGGCAGACGATGTAGTCGGGGGTCACCGACCGTTTGATCGGGACCGCGGGCTGTGGTATTTCAAGGGGGGCGGTGCCCGCCGAGACCCTCG
>JACZXZ010000116.1 GCA_022571365.1 Pseudomonadota bacterium
GGCGACCACCGGCAGGGACTGCTGGAGGCGAGCGGCGCCCACCCCGCCGTGGCGGAGGCGCCGGCCGTGCTCGTGCTGACGAGCACCTGGTGGCGGAATGCCTGGAAGTACAGGGCGCGCACGTACAGGCACGCCTGGTGGGACTCGGGCTGCATGCTGGCGAACCTCCTTGCCTTGGCCGCCGCCCTGGATCTACCGGCCTCGGTGGTGCTCGGCTACGCGGACGATCCGGTGAACCGGCTGCTCGACGTGGACCCGCAAAAGGAGGGGTCCCTGGCCCTGGTCCCGCTCGGCCGCGGCGGTCCGGCCCCGGCCACTCCCGCCCCCGCGGCCAAGCCGCTGGGGCTCAGGACCGAGCCGCTCTCCGAGTACGAGGTCGAGTACTCCGAGATCCCGGCGGCCTACGCCGCCTCCTCCCTGGGGAGCGGAACGCAGGCGGCGACCTGGCGGGGCGGGCTGCAGCGCGGGCGGCGACCGGCCCCCACCGGTAGGCTCTTCCCCCTGGAGCCAGCCGTCGACGGGCTCCCCACCGACCCGGTTGAGGCGGTGACCGGGCGCCGGGGCTCCACCCGCCGATTTGCCCGCAAGACGATCTCCTTCTCCCAGCTTTCGACGATCCTCGACCGGACCACCCGGGGCATCCCCGCGGACTTCCTCGACCCGCCCGGTGCCCGGCTCTGCGACGTCTACCTGATCATCCACGCGGTCGAACGGCTCCCCTCGGGGACCTACATTTACCGGCCGGCGCAGGGGGCCCTGGAGCTGCTTCGCGAGGGGGACTTCCGGCGGGAGGCCGGCATGCTCGGCCTGGGGCAGGAGCTACCGGCGGACGCCAGCGTCAACCTCTACTACCTGACCGACCTCCATTCCGTGATCGACCGGTTCGGGGACCGGGGGTATCGGGCGGCCCAGCTCGAAGGGGGAATCCTGGGCGGCAAGGTCTATCTGGCAGCCTACGCTCTCGGGTGCGGCGCGACCGGGCTTACCTTCTTCGACGACGATGTGACCGACTTCTTCTCACCGGACGCGGCCGGAAAGTCGGTTATGTTCCTCATGGCCGTCGGCCGTCCCGGCCGCCGCTCTAACCTGGCCCGCTGACCGGATGAAGCGGCCGATGCCGGCCTTTGTCCCGATGACCCGATTGGTTTGGCCCCACTATCTCCTGTATGAGCCGTGCGGCCCCTCATGATCGTGGTTTTGTAGGGGTTCCAAGGGCGGTTTTCATAGAGTGTTATCGGTGTGCCCGCATTTGCGCTTGGCCGCAACGCTGGCTTTCCGGTTTCATACCCTGGTGGGTTCAGAGTGACCTCCGACCCCGACATCCACCGCGCCGCCCATGAGCTTATTGAGCAGCATGGCGATGCCGCCGACATTGACGCGGCCAGGCGCGCCTCCGCACTCATGGAAGCCGGCGATTTGGAGGGCGGGACCGTGTGGAAGCGGATCGTCAAGGCCGTCGAGAGGCTGCGACAACGGGAGCCGGGCGACAAAACCGTACACTGACGCTTGCTACTTGCTTGCCACCAGTGCGCGCGCTTGGCTGATCCACGCCTCAACCTTGGCGCCTCGCGATAATTTGCCCAACGCCTCTCGCACCTGTTCCGGCTTGGCCTCCGCCAACTCGGCATAGGTCGTGATGCCCGCTCGGTTGAGGCGGTTCTGGACAGTGATCCCGATCCCCCGGATGGCGGTCAGATCATCGACGACGCCCTCGGCGCCCTCACCCGGCACCGGCCCTTCGGCCTCCACCCGCTCCTCTCCCCCCGCATCGCCGGCCGGATTGGCAGAAGGCTGACGCTCTCGCGGGCGGCCCGCGAAGCAACGGCAAATGCGACACAAAATTCCCACGAGCATCTGGTCAGGTCCTCCCATGAATGCTTGGCCGTTGGTTGCAGTTTAAGGGTAACTTGGGGTGCTTTCGGGGCGATCTCAATCCCTGGGCCGCGGTCGGCGTTGGCGGGGATGTTGGCAGCACCAATCGGCGGCCAGGATGAGCCCTGCCCCCGCGAGATAGACCGGCGCCCGGGGGCGGGGAAAAACCCGCCGAGACGCGGTCGCGCGATTGCCATTGGATTGCTGGATTATGAAAAGGGCCCAGCCATTT
>JACZXZ010000079.1 GCA_022571365.1 Pseudomonadota bacterium
TTGGACGCCATTGTCCTGCTGCGCCGCCATCCGGAGTTGGACTGGGATGAGATCGCCGCGCTGGCACGGCGCGGCAAGTACCTCAAGCCGCTGCGCGCTTTTCTCACCCTGCTGGTGCGTCTCGGTCTGCCACCGGACAGGATGCCGGAGGGGCTTTTGCTGCCGCCAGGCGGGGTGACGGGGGCCGAATTCGAACGGGCTCTGGCGGGCTACGAGACGCTGTTTCCTGCGGAGCCCGGCTGGCTTGACCGGTTGCGCCGCGAGCTGCTTCTCGCCACCGAGCCCAAGGTCGGGCTCTACAACAACTGGCTGCGCCTGCGCGGGCTTTTCGCGCCCAAGAGCGGCATCCCCGAGGCCGGGCGGGAGGTCAAGAGCGGCTGACCCTCGGGCGGGCGCGACCCCTTCGACTTCACACCTCGGGCCGGGCCGAACACAGCTCCTTGGCGACAAGCGCCGCCGCCTCCGCGCTGCTGCTGAAGCGTAGGGCATAACCGGGCACCACCCGCGTGAGCTCGCTCATATCGTCCACGATACGCTCGACGCTCAGTGACGGACTGGAGGCGGATTGCAGCAAGCCTTTTAGAACGCTCGTGCGTGAGACGGGGGTGAGGGCGGCTGGTCCACTCGGCTGCCGGTCCAATAGGATGAAGGCGGCGACCTCTTGGCTGTCGCCGAAACCGGCTGCCAGAGGCTCCTCCAGATGAAGCAGGGCACACGCCTCGCCCTGGAAGAAGGTCCGGGCTTCGATAAAGTCGCGGTATGGTGATCCCCACGTCTCCGGTAGGGGCAGGCGGACCTTGGGGACAAGGCCGAGGCAGGTTGCCGCCGCCGACCTACCTCGACCGACACCCTGCAGAATGATCCTGTCATCGCCGAAAAACCGGTGGCCTCTAGCGGCAAGCTGAAGTCCGACGCTGCTCTTGCCGGTGCCGGACCCGCCGATCAGCAAAGCCACGCCACGGCCCGCTTCCGCTGCGGCGGCATGGATGCAGACGGCGCTCTCGGTCTGTGCGAGGCATGCGTCGATCAGGCCGCTCACCACCTCCGTCGCGGCCTCGAAGGGAGCCTCGACAGCGGCGTCGAATGGTTCATCTAAACCGGTCTCCTGGATTGGCGTGGTTTGGCTCTGTACGCGAAACCCACGCTCGTTTACCTCGACGATCACATCAGCGGATCTCGGCGCAGGTGCGGCCACGCGGTGGTACGGCCACGAGGAGAGGAAGAACCCGATCTCGCTCAGCAGGGGTTCGAGCCCAACCGCAAGGATCGGGTCACGCGGCCCGGCGAAAACCCAGTGGCAGCTCACGCCCTCAGCCGTACGGGGATCCTTCGCCCAAGATGTCTTTGGCAAGGTCCGGGACCAGGTACTTTGCCGTCACACGGAAACCTCGAAGGGGCGGAGCGCCGATCCGCGCCCCAATCATCAGGCTTGCCCGTCCAACGGCTCCGGCGATCGATCGGGGCGGTTTCACGCGCACTCGAGTGGCGCTAGGCGAAGCGCCACCGTGCGGTCGGACGACTACGCGCACTTCGGGTGGTTCGGGTTCGCCGCGCAGTACACCGATCCGGGCGACGCGTGACCGGCCTGGGCCCGGTCCACATGGATGATCACGGGCGCCGTATACGCGACGACAGCGGCAATTCCCAGCTTCACCAGCGCGTTGCGACGCCTCGCGTCGATTTCGGCTGCGCCCTTTTCGGCGCGCTCGCCAAGCGTTTGCAACGGGTTCTTCTCCATCTTTATCAGATCCCAAAAACGTTAACCTCATCATTAGCATACAACAACTTTGTTGCACCGTCCAAAATTGCAACCATTGATGCACCGTCCCGTGGTTCGGCCGGCTTTTGCCCGGCATTGCCCTGCCACCGCCTGAACCCCTTCCATTGACCCTGCTCACTGACATGGATCTCAAGATCGCCCAAGACTCGACTCCGTCCTATCTGAGCGACCGATCACGGGAGGCCCCACCTAAGGCGCTCTCAGGAAACGGTGACGATCAGCTTGCGCGCCAACATGTCTTCGAAGGCGGCGGCGACATCACGCTCGACCGCGGCCGCATCCTGATCGGGAAAGGCGTCCAGGAGGATTGCCTGGGCCTCGGCAAGCGTCTTTGGCTCGGCCAGGAGCCGCCACAGGCCGCTGGTGACCGGCTCGAGATAATAGATCTCCTCGCCCTCCGGCTCGACCAGGAAGATCTCGTCGTCAACCTCGGTCTCGCTGACCGCCGGGTTGCGCCGATACCGCTGCATGCCGTCCCTTCAGGCGTCCGCCGTGCCGGCAAACCTTGCGGCGACCAGCCGGCTTGCCTCCCGGCTGTTGCTGAAGGTGAGACTATAAACCGGCAACTGAGATGCGAGAACCGTCATGTCGCGCACGAGACGGGCCCCTGGAATATTGGGGGCGAAGATATGGGACAGCAGGGCGCGGACGACTTCGGCGCGCGCCGCCGGCCGCAGCGTGGCCGGGCCCTGCGGGTGGCGCGACAGCACAATGAGTGCACTGACCCCGCAGCGATCGCCGAACCGCGCCGCCTCACCCCTGGCGAGGCGCAGATAGGCGGCATCGTCCCAGCACAGGATCCTGCGACGGTTGATGAATTCGCCGAATCCGTCTCCTGCACCCGCGGGAAGCGGCAGGCGGACCTTCGGCACAAGACCAAGGCAGATGCCTGTGGGCGTCCCGGCCTTGTCGGCACAGTGCATGACCAGGCGGTCGTCGCAGAAGAACCGGTGACCGGCCGCGGCGAACTGAAGCGCGAGGCTGCTCTTGCCGGCGAGGGAGCCACCCATGAATACCACCAGTCCTGACCCCACGCGGTTCGCCGCGGCGTGGAGGCAAATCAAGCCTTCGTCCTGCGCCACATAGGCGCTGATCAGAGCACCGGCGAGCCAGTTGGCGGCGTATCTGGCGTCGGGCAAATCCATGCTGTCATCCGGCGTATGGGGACCGCGCAAGACATAGCCCTTGCCCGTCTGTTCGACGATGATATCCGCGCCGTCGCCCCCCTCGCCCTCGCGAAACGGCCAGTCCCCCAAAAAGACCGCGAGCTCATCCTTGAGCGCGGCAGCGCCTTCGACGGTGATCGACCGGCGCGGCCCGGCGAAAATCAACCGCCTTCCGGCGCGCGCCCGGCAAGGACCGTTCTCGCGGCCCGTGCCGGCGGCCGCCTGTCCACGTCGATTGCTCGTGCCAATCCGTCGCATATCCGCGTACTAGTTTGCCAGATAGCCGCGTCCATTGCATCCAAGAAGCCCGGGAGGCTTGGGACGCCGCCGCCGGGTGCTCGCACCCCCGGGAGTCCCGCACGCCCCCAGGACCGGCACCTGTTCATGGCCACCGCGCCAGGGCAACGGCGCAGCGCTCCTGCTTTTCATCGCTTATACCAGCCTAGACGGCAGGCGGCCCAACGCCGCCTCTGGCCGCGGCGGCTCTTTCGCGCCATATTGAGCCAATGCGTGACGCCGTCATCCAGGTCCGCGAACTCACCAAGCGGTTCGACCAGGTGGTCGCCGTGGACTCCATCAGCTTCGAGGTTGCCGGCGGGACGATAACGGCGCTCTTGGGCGGCAACGGCGCCGGCAAGACCACGACGCTGGCCATGGTGCTGGGGCTGCTGTTGCCGACCTCGGGCACCGTCACCGTGCTCGGCGAGGACATGCGGCGCCACCGCCACCGGGTGCTGCCGCGGATCAACTTCTCCTCGCCCTATATCGATCTGCCGCGGCGGTTAAGCCTGGCCGAAAACCTTACGGTCTACGCCCATCTCTATGGCTTGGCCGACGTCCGGAGACGCATCGGGCGCATCACCGGCGAGCTCGGGCTCGAGGACTTGATGGACCGCTCGTTCGGCACCCTGTCGGCCGGCCAGAAGACGCGGGCCTCATTGGCCAAGGCCCTGTTGAACGAGCCCGAGCTGTTGCTCTTGGACGAGCCGACCGCCTCCCTCGACCCCGATACGGCGGACTGGGTGCGCGGCTACCTCGAAAGCTATCGAGACCGCACCGGCGCGACCATGCTCATCGCCTCCCACAACATGGCCGAGGTCGAGCGCCTGTGCTCCGACGTTTTGATCATGGCCGCGGGCCAAATCGTCGACCGCGGGACCCCGGCCCAGCTCATCGCCCGCTACGGGCGCCGGACACTGGAAGAGGTGTTCCTGGACATCGCCCGCCGCCGGGTCGGCGGGGCGCGCGAAGCAGCCCCCACGGCGGCGCAGTGACGGCCCTGGGTCGCCAAGCCGCCGTCGCGGGCGCCGCGCGGCCGGCGCGCTGGTTCTCATGGCGCCGCGTCGGCGCCATGACCCTGCGCTACCTCTACCTCCTCAGGGGATCGTGGCCGCGGGTCGTCGAGCTCATCTATTGGCCGACGGTGCAGGTCCTCCTATGGGGCTTCATCACCCAGTTCTTCCTGTATCACAGCTCGTGGGTGATGCAGACCGCCGGCGTGCTGCTCGCGGGCGTGCTGCTGTGGGACGTCCTGTTCCGCAGTCAGCTCGGCGTGTCGATCTCGTTTCTCGAGGAGGTGTGGTCGCGCAATCTCGGACACCTGTTCGTGAGTCCCCTGCGGTCCTACGAGCTGGTCGTAGCGCTCACGGTCATGAGCCTGATTCGTACGCTGATCGGCGTGTTGCCGGCCTCGGTGGCGGCGATCCTCCTCTATCACTACTCGATCTACGAGCTGGGGCTGCCCTTGATCGCGTTTTTCTTCAACCTGCTGGTCTTCGGCTGGTCGATCGGGCTCATGGTCTCCGCCCTGGTGCTGCGCTGGGGCTTGGGCGCCGAGAGCCTGGCGTGGCTGGCGATCTTCGCGATCGCGCCCGTGAGCTGCATCTACTACCCGATCACCGTGCTGCCCGAATGGCTGCGGGTGGTCGCGTGGGCGCTGCCCTCGGCCCAGGTCTTCGAGGGCATGCGGGCGGTGCTGGTCGACGGCGTCTTCCGGACCGACCTGCTGGCCGCCGCCGTCATCCTGAATGTCCTCTATTTCAGCCTGGGGGCCGCGGCCCTGCTCTACTCTTTCCACGTGGCGCGCGTCCGCGGCCTGCTGTTGCAAATGGGCGAGTGAAGTTTCCTTAGCTCGTGCCGATAATTAACTCCCAGTCCTTGTATCTGACGAACAGGCTTGTTCGCCTGTACATGTAACCATCTTTGCCCAGTATCAATTCTGGTTCGGGGATGTGCCCAAGCCTGTGCTTAGAAATGTCCAACACAGGCAGAGACAAGAGCGTTTCGTCCTTGATGTCGGGCTCAAAAGGGATCGAATCTTCTGCAAAGAATCCTTTCGTTTTATGTTCAGGATGCTTGATCCATTCTTTTTGAAGATCGTCTAAATGTTTGTGTCCTATTTCTGCTACTTTTCGCATGCATGCTTCCGCGTGGCCTTGATAGCGATGGCAGAGCGCCGGGTCCTTGGCTTCGTCCACAACAACACTTATTGCAACTATTTCGACCGGTATGCTCACCTGTAACTTCAAAGTTGAGCCTACATTAAGGTCTCCAGCTGCATCCAGCGTTACCAATCGGGAAGTTTGGTACTTCTCGTCCACATGTGCTATTAGGCAATTTCTTATTTGCAGAATCTGATTATGAACTTCCAGATCAAATTTGGGAGTTTTTTTTAGTTCTCGAAGCGGATACGTATGCTTTGCTCGGACCTTTATAAAGGGCCGTGCATAGCTAACCACCGCCGCGTGGTGGAGAGCGCATCTACATGTGCTATCGAGCTGTTTGTGCTTCTCTACCAGCATCTTGAAAAACCGCACGGCTCCTTCTAAAGCAGCAAACGCTTCAACGTCTCGTCGGCACCATTCGATCGCATGCTTGAACCACTGTTCAGTCCCTCGGTTTAGAAGCATTTTCCGTTTCCCTAGTCGGCCTTGCCGCTGACCCCGGCTTCATCGAAGGTCGCCATGCCGGTGTGGCAGGCGAGCGCGGCCCTCAAAATCGTCACGGCGAGCGTCGCCCCGGAGGCCTCGCCGAGACGCATGCCCAAGTCCAAGAGCGGTACCTTGGCGATTTTGCCCAAGAGCCGCCGGTGGCCGGGCTCGGCCGAGACGTGGGCCACCAGGCAATGGTCGAGGGCGCGCCGGTCCCAGGCGTAGAGCACCGCCGCCGCGGCGGTACAGGCATAGCCGTCCAACACCACCGGGGTCCGCGCCAGGCGCGCGGCGATGACGGCCCCGGCGATGGCCGCAAGCTCCTGTCCGCCCAGGCAGCGCAATATCTCGAAGGCGTCGGTCATGACGCTCCGGTGCCGCTCGACGGCCTCGGCCACCGCTTCCGTCTTGCGTCTGAGCGCCGCCCCCGTCACCCCGGTGCCGGGCCCGATCCAGTCGCCGGCCTCGCCGCCGAACAGCGCCAGAGAGACCGCCGCCGCCGAGGTCGTGTTGCCGATCCCCATCTCGCCGAGGCACAGGAGATCGAAGCCTTGCTCCACCGCCATCATGCCGTAGGCGATGGCGCGGGCGCAGTCCTCCTCGTCCATCGCCGGCGCCTCGACAAAGTCCCGGGTCGGCTTGTCCAACGCCATCTCGTAAACGCGCAGCTCGGCGTCGGCCAGCTCACAGAGCTGATTGATCGCCGCCCCGCCGTCGATGAAGTTCTTGACCATCTGGGCCGTGACCTCGGCCGGGTAGGCGGAAACCCCGCGGGCGGCGACCCCGTGATTGGCGGCGAAAACGGCGGTGCGTGGCCGCTCCAGCCGCGGCGGGGAGCGGCCCTGCCAGGTGGCCAGCCACTGGGTCATCTCCTCCAGCCGTCCCAGCGCCCCGGCCGGCTTCGTCAGCTCGGCCTCGCGCCGCGCCGCCGCCGTCCCCGAGGCGAGGTCGGGGCCGGGCAGCTCCGCCATCAGAGCCCGGACTTCATCAAGCGAAGCGACCGAACGGGTGCCGTCCATTCTACTCCCCCTCTACTCCCTCTCCCTCTCTACTCCCTCTCCACTCCCTCGCCGTTGGCAGGCGCCGCGGGCGTCCACGGGCTCGAAAAGGGCCATCGACGGAGTTTGTCAGCTTCCGTTTCCCGGCCGCGGCGGCGTTGCCAAGCCCGAGGCCAAGAGCGCTGGGCAGGTGACACAGTCTGTCTCCGACAGGTGACACAGTCCGTCTGCGACGGAAATTATCCCGATATTGGAGGCCACGGACCGATTTGGCGTCTTGAGGCAACTGTCCTATAACCGGCGCACCAACGCCACAAGAAAGTCCACCCCGGCGACGATTGCCCCATGTCCGAGACCGATCCGTCTTCGCTCCCAGCCTCCTCCATGCTCGGTGAATGGCTGAGCGACCTCACCGGCGCCGCCCGGTTCCTGACGCGCCTGCCGCTCAAGCGCGAGGACACCGCGGCCGGGGAGGAGCTGGCGCGGACGACCCGCGCCTTTCCATTGGTCGGGGCCGGGATCGGACTCGCCGGCGGGGTGGTTTACGGCGCCGCCGATTGGCTTGGCCTGCCCTCCGTGATCGCCGCGTTCCTGGCCCTGGGCGCCATGATCCTGCTGACCGGCGGGCTCCATGAGGACGGCCTGGCCGACGTCGCCGACGGCTTCGGCAGCGGCGCGGATGCCCAGGAGAAGCTCGACATCATGCGCGACAGCCGTATCGGCGCCTTCGGCGTCATCGCGCTGATCCTGAGCCTGGCGATCCGGGCCGGAGCGCTCGCCGCCCTGGCCGCACCGGGCGCGGTG